>CAZDRM010000085.1:0-9148 GCA_964507745.1 uncultured Lachnospiraceae bacterium | reverse complement strand
TGGAAATCTGTACCGCCGTGCAGGAAACATGGGGACCGACAAAAGAGGAGCCGATGATTATTAATCTGCCCTCTACCGTAGAGATGAACACGCCGAATGTTTATGCAGACCAGATTGAATGGATGAATAAACATTTTGAAAACAGAGATTCTATTATATTATCCGTACATCCTCACAATGACAGGGGCTGCGGCGTTGCCAGCGCAGAGCTTGCTCTCCTGGCTGGAGCGGACCGTGTTGAGGGTACGCTTTTCGGAAACGGGGAAAGAACAGGTAATGTGGATGTTTTAAATATTGCCTATAATATGTTTTCCCAGGGTATTGATCCGGAGCTGCATATTGAGCATATTAATGACATCATTGAGATATATGAAAGATGCTGTAAGATTCCCATTCATCCCAGACATCCTTATGCGGGCAAGCTGGTATTCACAGCTTTTTCAGGTTCCCATCAGGATGCCATCAACAAAGGCGTTGCAGCTATGAAGGAGAGGAACAACCAGTACTGGCAGGTTCCCTATCTGCCTATTGACCCGGCGGATATCGGAAGGGAATACGAGCCTATCGTTCGTATTAATTCACAGTCAGGTAAGGGCGGAGTTGCCTTCGTTATGGATACCTATTTTGGCTTCAAGCTGCCCAAAGGAATGCACAAGGAGTTTGCAAAGGTAATACAGTCTATTTCCGAGAAACAAGGAGAGGTTTCCCCGGATCAGATTATGGAGAAATTCCGGGAGGAATATTTAAATCAAAAGGAACCTATTCATTTCCGCCAGCTTCGTGTGGATGATTTAAGCGATATGATTCAGTCCGAATTTGACACCAAGGTTACGGTAACCTATACTGACCATGGAGAGAAGAAGATGTTTGAGGCTGTGGGCAACGGACCTATTGATGCGGTTCAGAGAGGCATACAGGAAATGCTGGGCGTTAAGATTAAGGTTCTTGATTATGAGGAGCATGCATTACAGAGCGGTTCCAATTCTCAGGCAGCGGCTTACATTCATTTGTTGGATGCGGATGACGGCAGAGTTACTTACGGCGTAGGCGTATCCAGCAATATTACAAGGGCCAGTGTGCGGGCAATCTTTTCGGCAGTTAACAGACTGGGTCTGGGAGAGAAATAGGTTTATGCTAGGTAATCTGAAAAAGACAATATACAAATATGCGTATTTGATACTGCCAATATGCACCCTGCTATGTTTAGCAGGGTTTATTGGCAGTTATTTATTTCCCAATGAGGTTTTGGATACCTATGAAGTGAATATGAAGGAAGAAGAGGGAGATGAAGAATTTGTCTGGTCCTTAACAGGCGCGGAGAATGAAATCGGATATGTGATGGAAACCGACGGACGGGCGCTAAAGGGCTTTCAAATCGGCATTTCCAAAAACGGCGCTGCATTGACGGGAACGGAGCTGATATACAGGGTTTACGGGTTGTCTGACGAGGGAGCGTCCATAGAAGAAGTAATAGAGGAATCCTCCGGGGGAATTGAGACGGAGGGTCTGGAACTGCTTCTGGAGAAAAGCTATGATTTGGGAAGCTGTCTGGACGGGCAGTATCCTTATCTGCCTTTTGATGATGAGGGAGTCTGCAAAGGAAGGCTCTATATTACCTTTACTTACAGAAGCAACGGGAATGAAGAAGGCGTTTTACCGGGAATCTATGCAAACCACCATAAGGTGGATAATGCGGCCTCTTACAGGGATGGGAAAATAATTCCGGAAATGTCGGGAGAAAAAGAAACACCTGTTATGATTAAGCATTACTATATTTACTCCCACGATACGTATCCCCTGCTTTATGACTGCCGGGTGCTTACTTTTGTATTTCTTGCCGCATCCATGACAGTCTGCTATCCGGGATTGAAGAAAGGAAAGAAGGAGGGGATGGCGGATGCAGTCTGAAAAAAAGAACCACCTGATAAAAGCTTTGCTTAAATATGCCGCGGTTTTTCTGACCATCATGCTGCTTTCGCTCATGGGGGAAATTCTGTTCTTTAACAGAATTGCGCTTTTTCACTCCTATGAGCCGGTGGAATGTACTCCGGATACCTATAGAATGTCGGTGGAGACAGTGGATTCACTGGCACAGCTTTCGGAGGAAGAGCAGCATGCTATTTTAGTAGAGAAGGAAAATAAGAGGCTTTTAGCCGAATATAACGGAGAAGAGTATGTTGAGGAATCGGATGAGTCTTTAGTAGAGCAGGACGGAAGTCTGTATCGGAAGGTCAAGGAGACGAAAATCCAGATTGAATTGGCTGATTCTTATTATATCAATAAATTAAAAGTGGAAATTCCCCTAGAGAAAAACGGCGGTTTTTCCGCAGGCGTTTATGAAAAGGGATATCTGCCTCCCATGAATTATTATTGCAGCATCAATCCGAAGCTGGATGCAGGAGTTGTCAATATCGGGGGAAAGAAAACAAACGGAGTGGTTATTTCTCTTCTTACAGAGGAGGAACCGGATTTATCCGCCCTGAAGGTTACCGTTTCCAATGATTTTACCCTGAACGGCGTGCGCATGGGCTTTTTTGCAGTGAGTCTTTTTGTTATTTATATGATATTCGCAGGGGGAAAAAGCCTGTGGGAGTTTATGAAAAAAAGACCGGAATGGTTTTTTGCGGTATCTGCCCTGCTTTTCGGCGGGCTTTTAATCGCAGGCATCGGAACCAATCAGGTCAGCTATGATGAGTACAGCCATGCAAAAAGCGCGTATAAGCTATCTTTCGGCTCGACTATTGAAACCACAGAGGCGGCAATGCAGATGGTAGGGAATACCCTGCCCCTTTTTAACAATCCGGAGGAAAGAGAGCTTGTGGAAAGCTATGAGGACAGGATGAACGACCCTGAGGTAATTGCTCCTGATATCGGACATCAGAGCCGTTTTCCCAGAGCCGAGACAAGGGTGTATTATCCCATGGCGGCAGGCTTCTATTTAGGGCGTATTCTGCATACAAGGTTTGCGGATATGGTTGCCCTGGCGAAGCTTGGGAATCTTCTCTGCTATATTTTTGTTGTGTTCTGGGCAGTTAAGAAAGCCAGAGGATATGGTATGGTGGTAGCGGGAATCGGCCTTCTGCCAAATAATATTTTTATTGCCTCTGCATTATCCTATGATGCGCTGGTAACCTCATGTCTTCTTTTGGGATATGTGCTTTTGTTAAATGAAATATTGACGCCGGACGAGAAAATCAAGCCGGGAAATATATTGTTGATGTTATTGTCCTTTGTAACGGGTTGTCTTTCCAAACCGATTTATATTATTATGGCATTGATGGTATTGTTTCTGCCCCGCTCTAAATTCCATAACCGCATTATGGAGGCAGTTTTTAAAGTATCGGTAACTCTTGTAGCGGGATTGATGCTTTACAATATTTTCTTCCCTACACCGGTAGCGGGGGGAGATTATCAGCTTGTAAGCAATCTGGCCTTTTCCGGAGACAGGAGAAGCGTGGGCGCCAGTACTATGGGACAGATTTCTTATATTCTGGGAAATCCTCTGACCTACACGAAAGTGCTGCTTTCGGAAATGTTCGGAATGCTTTTGGGCTATACATTAAGATTGGTTCCTTATGTGGGATATGCCTATCTGGGAACAGCCCCCTTTGTTGTGAACTGGATTTTGATCATTCTGGGAATTTTTGCGGCGCTTTATGCTCCGGTCCGTAAAAAAATCGGAGGTGTATTCGAAGGCCTGAGCCATTTGATGAATTTCGGAGTGGCGGCTATTGTATTCACTTCCATGTATATTTCCTTTACGACAGTGGGAAACGACCGGATACTGGGGGTTCAGGGAAGATATTTCATTCCTCTGTTTTTGCCCTTTTTAAGCTGTCTTTTCGGAAAAAAGGGAATGGACAGGCTAAAGGGAGCAGGGATTTTCAGGGAGAAACTGCAGCAGAGCCCCGGGCTTTATGAGAGAATCATTTTCGGCGTTTTAGGAGCGATAAACCTTTTTATGACATGGAAACTGGTTGTTCTAGGGGTAAATGTATAAAATATCGGAAAATAAAGCGTGAGTAAAAGAGTCAGAATAGATCGAAGGAAAATAAATCATCGGGAAAAGAGAGCCGAAAAAGGGTAACAGGAAATAAAGTAATGAAAATGAGGTAATAGGAATTAAAATATGATCAGTGTAATTGTGCCTGTGTATAAAAGTGAAAAAACCTTGGAAAAATGCGTCAACAGCCTTTTAAACCAGACGGACGGGGATTTTGAAATTCTTTTGATTGTAGACGGACCGCCGGATGGTTCCGGAATTCTGTCAGACCGTCTGGCGGAAAGGGATTCCCGTATCCGTGTTATCAATCAGGAAAACCAGGGGGTTTCTAAGGCTCGAAACAGAGGAATTGCGGAAGCAAAGGGAGAATACATCCGTTTTGTGGACAGCGACGACTATGTGGACGAGGATTCCAATGAAAAGCTGCTTACCATGCTGAAAAAACAGGATGCGGATATGGTTATTGCCGGTTACCATCATTTGTATTTTGGCAGGGACATTTTGAAGCTTCCTAAGGAAGGAATCTATGAGATGGACAAGCTGACCGATTCACAGAAGGAGGAGTGGCGGCAACTCTATCTGCAGGGATTTCTTAATATGCCATGGAACAAGCTTTATAAAAAGGAATTCATCAGGGAATGCTTTCCTACAGACCTGAATCTGGGGGAAGACCTTCTCTTTAATCAGGCCTATATACAGAATGCAAAAAGGATAGCGGTAATTTCTCATCCGGTCTGCAATTATATACAGGATGAGCGTGGGACAACCCTATCCACCAAGAAACGGATGGATAAAATACCCATTGCATTCAGGCTCTATAAAGAAACAACGACATTTTTCAAAAAGCTGCAGATAGAGGATGGCAATATGCCGGCCACAAAGGTTGTCATAGAATTTCTGGATGATCTGGAGGGGCTTGCCTTTGATTCCTCTATGAACAAAAAAGAAAAAACGGGTGTTATCAGACAGTATGAGAAGGCGTTGAAAAAGCTGAAAGAGCCGGGCAGGCATCCTGTTTTAAAACAGCCGGATTATAAAATCATTTTTTTCTTTTACAAAAGAAGCTGTACCGGGATGGTTTATTTTCTGGTACAGATAAGAGGACTGATTGTGAGGATTTTGAAGAAACGGGGATAGGATCATGGAAAAGTGCGTTTCTGTAATCGTACCGATTTATAAAGTAGAGCCTTATTTAAAGCGCGCCATAGATTCCATTACAGGTCAGAGCTATTCTAATCTGGAAATTATTCTGGTGGATGATGGTTCTCCCGACGGGTGCGGAAAAATCTGTGATGATTATGCCCTTTCGGACAGTAGGATTAAGGTTATCCACAAGGAAAACGGAGGCCTTTCCGATGCCAGAAATGCGGGGCTTGACATTGCCACAGGGGAATATATCGCCTTTGTGGACAGTGATGATTATATTGCTAAAGATTACGTGGAAACCCTGCTTGCCGCCTTAAATGAGCATGACGGGGATGTTGCCATGTGTTCTTATGCCGTTACATCTTCTTTGGAATATGACGACAGTATTTTTGATGTAAAGGAAGGGGCTTATGCAGACGGCAGCGTGGAAGTCTGCGACAGAAAAGCCTTGCTTTCCAACCTCTATGACGCTAATCATCAGGATGCCACTTACTTTATTGTGGCATGGAATAAGCTGTACAAGGCTTCTCTGTGGAAGGATATCCGCTTTCCCAAAGGAAAGATTCATGAGGATGAAGCCTCGACCTACCGGATTTATGATAAAGCCAAAAAGGGCGTTTATATTCATAAGCCCTTATACGGATATTTTAGCGCGCCGGAAAGCATTACCAGAACCGGCTTTAACGTAAAGCGCTTAGACTGGATGGACGCTTTGGACGAAAGAATCTCCTTTTTTGAGGAAAAAGAAGATAAGGAGCAGGTCCTTTTTGCCAAGAGAGCCCGTGCCAACGGAGCCATCCATTACTATTATCCCCTGACGGAGTTTCTGCCGGAAGAAAGAAACCAGAGAAAACGTTTAAAATCCTACGTAAAAGAAGAATTAAAAGAAAAGGATGAAAAGCTAAGCCCTGTTAACCGCATGGGATATTTACTCTTTTTCATCTGTCCCCCTTTATACAGAATCATGACCTGTGTAGACAGGGACTCAAAAGAGCGGAAGTACCAGATTGCATTTTTATTTTTAACAGCCTGGCTGGCCTTTTTATGCCTTTATAAGCTGGATGTTAAATATGTAGACCCATGGGACGAATCCAGACACGGGGTAAACGCCTACGAAATGCTGCGGGAAGGGAATCTCATAAAAAGCACCTATCTTTATGAAACGGACTATTATAACCTGAAGCCGCCATTAAGCATGTGGACCATTATGACAAGCATGCTTATTTTTGGTAAAACAGTTTTTGCCATGCGTTTTCCGTCAGTCCTCTGCTATCTGATTTTGGCAGTTGTTTCAGCCGCCTTTTTAAGAAAACGATACGGCAGAATACCGGCGCTCATATGTCTGGCCTTCCTCTGCGCCAACACCACCCCCTTTCTGGCCCACATGGTACGGGCAGGAGATGCGGACAGCCTTTATGTCCTGCTTTTTACCCTGGCCATGCTTTGCATGCTTAAAATCGGAGAAAACCAGAGAAACTTATACCGCTGCGGCTTTTTATTTGCCCTGGCCTTTCTGACCAAAAGCTTTCATGCAGGCGTCATTGCGGTTATCGGCGGCTTATACTTAATATTTACAGGAGAAATAAAGAAAATGAAGCCCGCAGTATGGGCAAAATTCATTGCATCGGCAGCAGCCCCCATAGGAATATGGGCAATCCTGCGTTATTTCACAGACGGAACAGCCTTCTTTGAAAAAATGTGGTATATAGACGTATTAGGACGTTCAGGAGAAGGCTTTGGAAGCAACGAAGCAGGTTTTTTCTATTACTTCTCCTACTATCTAGGAAAAATGAGCGGCGGACTGCAGATTTATCTGCTGGCCCTGACTGCTATTGCGTTATGTGGCATTTTTGCGGTAACCTATCAGAAGAAACGGGAAAAAGCCACATGGTCCGCGACCCTGAAAAGGACCATATTCCACAAGGACACTATAGGCTTTGCCCTCTGGATTATCATTCCTGCCCTGGCCTTTTCCTTAGTTTCCACCAAACTCTTATGGTATCAGTACCCTGTAGTTACGGCCCTGTTAATCGGAGCTGCCGCCATCATAGGTAAAATCGCTGAGGATAAAGAGCTGTCATTTGCCTTTCGTGGAATCATCTGCTGTGGAGCCCTTACCTGTGCGGCAATTTACTCCCTGATTTTGGCAGGAACCTTTCACAACTACGGAATCAACGGAGCCCAGACCAACGATTTCCAGCTCCTGATACAAAACACCGCAGAATTTGAGCAAACCAAAGGCCTCCCCGCCTATGTGATCCTTGAGACCGGACAACCCGAATCCCCCTACCAGGCCGAATGGTCCCAACAAGACGTATTCCTGGCCGAAGCCTACGGCGACTACCAATGCAAGCAAGGCGGCATAAATGCCCTGTTAGAGCACTTAAATACAGACACAGCCACTCATGGCGAATATCTTCTGTTCACTACAGAAGCCTATTACCGGACAGCAATATTACCCATACTGGAAGAGCAAAAAATCTCCTCCCAAATACTAACCACTAAAGAAAACTACATCGCCGTCTGTGTGGAGTGATGGGAAGGAGCAGCATAAAGCTGGGGGGAAAATTCTCCCTTTTCGGAATTGTGTTTTTGGGAAATTAGAATGTAATTGCACAGACAATCGGGAATTTTTATAAGGAGACAGATATGAGATATAAGTATATGAGAATACAAGGAAGAGAAGATTCTTACATTACAAAGTATCCCAAGGGTATATTTAGTCTTTGTTGGAATCTGATAAGGGATGAACAATTAACCAATGAGGAAAAAGAAATGTTTATAGCTATTGATGATTGGTTCAAAAAGAATCTTCCCGAACCGGAACAATGTAAAAAACACGAAAAAGTCATCACATTTTTCAAATGCGAAAGCACATCAGATATGGTTGAAAGATTAATGCCTGCCATTGCGCTGTTGGATAAATATCAAAAGCCCTATGATGTGGTCTATACAAATTTTGTGGGAACCATCGTTTACGAAGATAATTGGCAGGTCGCTGTTCAGGTTGAAGATGGAAAAATGATATAAATCCTTATTTACTACTGAATAGTTACTTAAATTACTTAAAAGTAAATTGTGTATAAGTATTTTGTTTTTTTAAACACTTCTCTCCCCCGCAATAACCTTAGGAATCTGCCTCATATCCGCCGCAATATCCGTAAACGAAGAAAAGAAACTCCCGATAATCTTCCTCGTCGAAGCCAGACAATACAAATCCACCATAGCATCCTGAATACCCGTCACACTGTCTCTGGACAAATCCCTCTCCTGATTGGAAATAATCCTGCCGGGAAACCGCTCTCTTAAAGCTTCCTCCTCAGAAAAATCATCCGTTGCCAGATAAAACATAGTATCCGGGTCGTCATCCATTTCCTGCTTCATACTTTCAATAAAACTCTGGGTAGAACTCTTACCGATAGCCGGCATATTGTCAGTCCTTCTGATATGAACGCCCACGGCATGTTCCCCCAGCTCCTTCTTTTTGCCTTCAATTTTAACCTTTACCTCTGACGCAGGTACAAATGGCGAATAATCATGGCAGGGATAAAAATGCTCCTCCGTGGCAATATAGACATAAGCCCCCAGAGAAGAAGCAAAGGGCTCCTCCAAAGTACCGTCTCCCTTATGAGAACGGATGCTCTCATTATTCAAAAAAACACCAAAAAGAAAAGCTGTAATCTGATACCACAGTTTTTTTATATTCCATTTTGAATAAATATTAATGATCTTAAAAGCGTCTGTGGTTTCAAAAATCTTCTCAAAAGGACAGCCTAATTCCGGATTCACAAACCAGATGACAGTCAGCTTCTCCTTCCGCTTTTCAGCCAGCATCCGCGCTGAATTTATGGCGCGCATTCTATTGCATAAACCTCCGATAGGTTGTATTATTAACATAGTATGTCCTACTTTCTGCCAAAGGCGGTATTAAAGGGCAAAACACCCATTACAGTATATCAAAAAAAAGAGTGTGCGTATATGAAAATTTTGCAGGTAAAT
>CAZDRM010000084.1:7050-9218 GCA_964507745.1 uncultured Lachnospiraceae bacterium | reverse complement strand
TCCATACCAAGGATTGCAATAATATCCTGTAATTCTTTGTATTTCTGTAAAATTTCCTGCACACCACGCGCTACCTGATAATGTTCCTCTCCTACGATACGAGGGTCCAGTATACGGGAGGTTGATTCCAAGGGATCAACTGCCGGATAAATACCAAGCTCTGCGATGGAACGGGAAAGTACGGTGGTCGCATCCAGATGGGCGAAGGTTGTAGCCGGCGCCGGGTCAGTTAAGTCATCGGCGGGCACGTATACTGCCTGTACGGATGTAATGGAACCGTTTTTGGTTGATGTAATACGCTCCTGCAAAGCGCCCATTTCTGTCTGTAAGGTAGGCTGGTAACCAACGGCTGAAGGCATACGGCCCAACAGAGCGGAAACCTCTGAACCTGCCTGGGTAAAACGGAAGATATTGTCAATGAATAACAATACATCCTTTCCGCCTTTATCACGGAAATATTCAGCCATGGTAAGTCCTGTAAGACCAACTCTCATTCTGGCTCCCGGAGGCTCATTCATCTGACCGAATACCATGGTGGTCTTGTCAATAACCCCTGATTCCGTCATTTCATGATACAGGTCGTTTCCTTCCCTTGTACGCTCTCCTACACCGGTAAATACAGAATATCCGCCGTGCTCTGTAGCGATGTTACGGATCAATTCCTGAATCAATACGGTCTTACCTACGCCGGCACCGCCGAACAGACCGATTTTACCACCCTTCTGGTAAGGGCAGAGCAGGTCAACGACTTTGATACCGGTCTCTAATAATTCCGTTTCTGTAGACTGCTCTGCAAATTCAGGAGCAGGTCTGTGAATGGGCTCATAGGAAACTTCCGTAGGAGCCGGTTTGTTATCAATTACTTCGCCAAGGACATTGAAAATACGTCCCAGTGTCTTTTCACCTACAGGTACTGTAATAGGAGCTCCGGTTGCAATTGCATCCATTCCTCTTACAAGACCGTCGGTAGGACCCATGGCGATACATCTCACTGTATCATCTCCAAGGTGCTGTGCTATTTCCACAACCAAAACACCGCCATCTTTGGTGTTTATTTTAATTGCTTCATTAATTTCCGGCAGGTTACCCTCCGGGAACTTAATATCCAGTACGGCACCGATGATCTGAGTGATTTTTCCGATTGCTGTTTCTGCCATTTTCTATTTTTCACTCCTTTTCTAGCTGATTGCTTCCGCACCCGCTATAATTTCGGTTAATTCCTGCGTAATAGATCCCTGACGGGCTCTATTGTATTGTAAGGATAATTTTTCGATCATTTCTTCCGCATTGCTCGTTGCCGAATCCATTGCCTGCATTCTGGCTCCGTTTTCACTGGCAACCGCCTCTACCATGCCGCCGTAAATCAGGCTGGTAATATATTTGGGAATCAGAAGATTCAATGCCTCTTCCTCATCCTGTTCAAAATTCATTAAAGCCTTGTCGTCATCCGCCTCTTCCACTTCTGCACCCGCTTCCACCGGAAGGAGTTTTAAAAGAGTGGGAATATGGCTGACTGTATTTTTGAATGCGGTATAGGCTAAATAAATTTCACCGATTTCTCCTTGTGCAAAAGCATTCAAAAGGTCATTTCCAATGCGCATGGCATCTGCATAAACCGGTTCTTCAATCACATCCGAATAATCCTTTACTATGTCATATCCGTAACGGGTAAAGGCTTCCTTACCCTTCCTTCCTATGGCATAGATTTTTACATCTTCTTTTTTGAAGCTGCCTCTGGTAATCAGCTTAATGACGTTGGAGTTATAGCCTCCCGCAAGACCTCTGTTGGAGGTAATGACGATAACCGCCTTTTTGCTGCTCTCTCCCGGCTTCAAATAGGGATGATTGATAAATCCTGCTTTTGCCAGCACACTTTTTACGGTGGCATACATACATTCAAAATAGGCCTTTGATTTTTCGGCACGGCCTTTGGCACGCTGGAGCTTTACGGTAGATACAAGCTTCATGGCTTTGGTGATCTGCTGGGTACTCTGAATACTGCCCTTACGTCTCTTGATACTTCTCATGGAAGCCATAGTTTATCACCTTTTCTTTCTTATTGCTCGTTTCCGCCTACTTAAAATCTGCCTTAAATTCTCCGATTGCCTTAACAAGTACTTCCTCTGTCTCAGGAGAAATTACTTTTTCCTTCGCAATGTTTTCCGGAA
>CAZDRM010000084.1:0-6950 GCA_964507745.1 uncultured Lachnospiraceae bacterium | reverse complement strand
AGTACTTCCTCTGTCTCAGGAGAAATTACTTTTTCCTTCGCAATGTTTTCCGGAATCTCCGGATACTTCGTATCAATGAAATCAAAGAATTCCTTTTCAAATCTGGTAATATCCTCTACGGGAACATCTAACAGATATTTGTTGGTTGCCGCATAGATAATGATAACCTGATACTGTACCGGCATAGGCTGATACTGGGGCTGTTTTAAGATTTCCTTAATGCGCTCGCCCTGTGCCAGCTTTTCCTTGGTGTCCGCATCCAGCTCGGAGCCGAACTGTGCAAATGCTGCCAGCTCCCTGTACTGTGCAAGCTCCACACGGATAGGCGCTGCAATTTTTTTCATAGCCTTGATCTGCGCCGCACCACCTACACGGGATACGGATAAGCCCGCATTTACCGCCGGACGGAAACCTGCGTTAAACATTTCAGTCTCCAGATAAATCTGTCCGTCTGTAATGGAAATAACATTGGTAGGAATATATGCGGATACATCGCCTGCCTGTGTTTCGATAATGGGAAGGGCTGTTAAGGAACCTCCGCCGTATTCTTCGCTCATTCTTGCTGCACGCTCTAATAATCTGGAATGCAGGTAGAAAACGTCTCCGGGATAAGCCTCACGTCCCGGCGGTCTTCTCAGAAGTAAGGAAAGTGTACGGTAAGCCGTAGCGTGCTTACTCAAATCATCATAGATAACAAGCACATCCTCTCCGTTTTCCATCCATTCTTCTCCGATTGCACATCCCGCATAAGGAGCAATGTACTGCAGGGGCGCTAATTCACTGGCTGTAGAAGCCACTACTGTGGTATAAGCCATTGCTCCTGCCTCTTCTAATGTTTTAACAATGCCTGCAACCGTAGATGCTTTCTGTCCGATTGCCACATAAATACATTTAACGCCTTGTCCCTTCTGATTGATAATCGTATCAATTGCGATAGCAGTCTTTCCTGTCTGTCTGTCTCCGATAATTAACTCCCTCTGTCCTCTTCCGATGGGAACCATGGAGTCAATTGCCTTAATACCTGTCTGTAAGGGTGTATCAACGCTCTTACGGGTAATAACGCCGGAAGCAACTCTTTCTATCTGACGGAATTTATCGGTCTGAATCGGTCCCTTGCCATCAATAGGCTGTCCCAGGGCATTGACTACACGTCCAACCAATGCATCGCCAACCGGAACCTCAACCACTCTTCCCGTTGTCTTTACAATATCTCCCTCGTTGATATTCTTCTGGCTTCCCAAAAGTACGGCACCAACATTGTCTTCCTCCAGGTTAAGCACCATACCGTATACTTCGCCGGGGAACTCCAAAAGCTCTCCCTGCATAGCATTGGAAAGACCATGAACACGGGCGATACCATCTGCTACCTGAATAACAGTTCCCACATCGGAAACTTCCAGAGATGAAGCATATCTCTGAATCTGTTCCTTAATTACCGAACTGATCTCTTCTGGTTTTAAATTCATGGATCTTTACGCACCTTTCTTTTTATTTACGGTTCATGCGGGCATCAAAGCCGCGCCTTTAAAAGCTGCCGTTTCAGCTCTTCTAATTTTGTACGGACGCTGCTGTCCACAACTCTGTCGCCTATGCGGATTACCATTCCGCCAATCAGCTCCTCGTCCACATTGTAATGAATTTCCATCTTCTGATAAGAAGTGGTAGCAAGCAGCCTGTCCTTGACTGTTGCTTTTTTAATCTCATCCAATGCAAACGGCGTTGTGACATACGCAACTCCGATTCCTTTATGCTCTTTTACTCTGGAAATGAAATAGCGGAAAATCTCTTCCATTTCTACAAAGCGGTCCTTTTTGATGATAATGGTCATAAACCCTGTCAGTTCATCGGAAACACGCCCCTTAAAAACCGCTTCCAAAATCTTCAGCTTTTCTTCTTTTAAGATCTTGGGATGGGTCATAAGTCTCGAGAAATCGGGATTTTCGGAAAGCGCTTTCAAAACTTCTTCTGTTTCGGAAAGCAGGCTGTCCTCGCACTTCTTTTCCACTGCCAGTTCAAATAGAGCATCTCCATATGTTTTTGAAATCAGCTTAGCCATGTGCTCTCACCCATTTCCTTCAATGTTTCATCGATTAAGCTGTCCTGAACTGCCATATCCACAGAAGCCTTTACCACTTTGCCTGCCATAACGCTGGCAAGAACGATCATTTCTCTCTTCACTTCATCGGCAACCTTCTGCTTTTCAAGCTCTGCTTCCTTGTTGGCGCGGGCAATGATGGCGGATGCCTCTTCCTTTGCCTTATTCACAATCTGATCTCCGTTTTTCAGGGCTTTTGCTCTTGCATCGCTTAAAATCTGTTCAGCTTCCTTATCAATGTTTTTTAACTTTTCTTCATATTCCAGTTTTAATGCAGCGGCGCTTTCTTTATCTTCCTTTGCGTTTTCAATGTCTTCCGCAATTCTCTCCTGTCTTTTCTGCATCATATTGCGGACAGGATTGAATAACAGGTTGGAAGCAATTAAAAACAGGAAAAAGATTGCAATAATCATTAATAGCGCGTCATGCAGCAGCTGAAAATCCAAATCAAACAGCCTTGTCATCCCTGTCTCTGCCACTGATGTCTCGCTGAGCAGGATGAGTCCTGTATTTAATAACGTATTCAAGCCTTAAGCCTCCTTTCTTTCTTTTTTGTGAAAGGTTTTTAGACCAAAGGTTTTACAAATAATAATAACATGGCAATTAACAGACCATAAAGACCTGTTGTCTCAGCAACAGCCTGTCCAAGTAACATGGTAGAAGTAATGTCGGATTTTGCGCCGGGATTTCTACCTACTGCTGCTGCCGCATGTCCTGCTGCGATACCCTGTCCGATACCAGGTCCGATACCTGCGATAACCGCAAGTCCTGCACCGATTGCTGAACATCCTAAAATAAAGTTTTGATTGAATTCCATGTTTGTTTTCCTCCTTAAAATAATAATGCAAATATGTTTTTGCTTTTCTTACCTTATGATTCGCCGATTGCATCCGTTACATATGTCATGGTCAGCATACAGAATACGTATGTCTGGATTGCTCCCGAGAACAAATCAAAGTACACATGCAAAACAGCAGGCCAAGCCGTGGCAATCCACGAAAGAAGCCCGTAAACCAGAGCCATCATAACCGTGCCGGACAATACGTTTGCAAATAAACGCAGCGATAACGAAATCGGCACAGCCACATCGCCGATAACATTAATCGGCGCCCAAATCGGCCATGGGTCACAAAGTCCTTTAATAACACCGCTGATATGCTGATGCTTGAACTTATTAAAATGAATGATAGAAAAAGTCATAACACCCAATGCCAGTGTTACACCATAATCTGCAGTGGGCGGACGCAGACCAAACAGTCCGGAAATGTTGCTGATCAGTATAAAAATAAAAATTGTACCGATATAGTTTGCAAATTTTGTAGCATTCTTACCCATGGTGGACTTTACCATGCCGTCTAACATTTCTACAATCAGTTCAACCACATTCTGGAACCCTTTGGGAACATCGCCGGCTTTCTTCACTGTCCTGTTTGCCGCCAGGCAAAAACCTATGATCAGCAAAAAGACAATCAGCACACAGACGTGTGTCGTTGTTATCCAGACCGTCTGACCGAAGATCTCATAGGAAAATACCCCATGGACCATGAAGTCAATATCGGCTCCCCCGGATAACAAAATTCCCTGCCCCATACATTCACCTCCTAAATAATTTATGAGTAATCGGCGCTGCATACGCCGCTACTTTCAAACTCCACATCCCTAAAAACGCCGAAAGGGGATTGCCCAATCCCGTAATCATCAGAATCCCCAGGACAACCAGCTGAACGCCATAACGCAAAGCGCTGTTTTTCTGCAGGCGCTTTGTGGCGGTTTCCTCGTCATAATCAAATGCCTTGTCCAAAGACCATGCCATCTGCCACGCAACAAAGATGGCGGTCACGATACCAATCAGAAGCCCTATGGTATACCCCGCTTTATCATTTACAAACCACACCGGAATGAGCTCTGCAATCGCTCCGAAAATCAAAATGCCCGTAAACAAATCCGGCAGTGAATTATTTATTTCTCCTGGTTTTTTCATCCGGCTTCTCCTTATCTTCGTATATCTTTCGGGAAAAAAGAAACACATTTCTGAATCCCGCCAATGCACCGATGAAAAAGAAAATAATGACAAAAAAAGAAGTTCCCAGCTTTTTATCAATAAAACTTCCCAAAAACGAACACCCCAAAATGGGAACCAGCATATTCAGCCCAAACTGGGTTATCATAGCAAGGGCACGATATACATTTTTATTATATTTCATATATAACGCCTCTTCCTATTTCCTGATTCTGCTTTATAAGGCTTATTCTTCCAGCCGGACTTAACTTTTATTATACTAATTTTTCCGGCTTATGTCCACTTAATACTTGCAAAATCAGCATAAAATTTATTAAAAAAAACAAATAGCATTTTCGTTGACTTTTACCCCTTCAAAGTGTAGTATTTATAAAAATATCTACCGTTTTTCCCGAAAGGAGCACCAATGAAAATACCCGTTTTGTTTCGAAAAAGAATCATCCCCGAGGAATGTATCTGCCTGAAGGATGATGAAATTCTTTATTTTTCTCCGGAGGAGCACATTATCGTTACCCGGTGGCATGCATTAAAGCCAAGGGAAGACCTGCACCACGGCTACTCCTGTTATTTTTATGATCTGGGTTTTAAGGTAAGCAAATTCTACCAGAAAGACGGCAGCCTTTTATACTGGTATTGCGATATTATCCATGTGGATTATCCCGTTTCTAAACCCGACTTTCCCATAAAGGGCCTTTCAAATGAAATTCCTTGGGACGAAACAGGAGGCTGTTTCATTGCTACAGACCTGCTTGCCGACGTTATCATCTATCCCGACGGCTTTGTCAAAATTGTAGATTTGGACGAGCTGACCGCCGCCCTTGATTCCGGCGCTTTAAGCCTTGAACTGTTAAAGGCCGCCCTGACCCGGTTGAGTTCTCTTTTGAATCTGATTTATTCCGGAGAATTCAAAAAATATCAGGACTATCTGGAGCAATACGAAAAATCTTAATAGAAAATATGTCCGCCGATCTGCATACCCGTCAGACCCGGTATAGGAGTTCTGAAAAACAGACAGTTCCCCACAGGAGCTGCCCCCGCCATGGCATCCTGTGCCGCCTGATAGCATTCCGCATTAGCGCCTCTGGCCAGAACAATGGCAAAACGCCCGCTTCCTACCGGCGAAAATTGTCTGTTCTGATAAATAACCTCTAAAACTGTATTGGGAAATACCGCGCTTTTCACACGGTTCATAACCACATTTCCTACAGCAACCTTTCCCGTATAGGGTTCTCCTCCCGCCTCGCACTCAATGATTGCCGCCAGCAGATCGATATCTCCTGCTTCAAATGTAACATCGGATAAATCCGTAAATCCGGCAGCAGCAGCCTGCTGGCTTAATTTCATTTCTTCCTCCAGCTTTGCCTGAAGGGTGGCAATGTTATTTTCACTTTCCCGCAGCTGTTTCTCATATTCCAGCAGTTCTTTTTCCTTCTCGGAAATCTTGTCCTCATAAGCAGCCATACTTGCGCTGGTCTCTTTTACCATTCCCGAAATTTCTTCTGTCTTTTCAACCTTCTCTGCCAGCAGAACATCCAGAGCGTCCTTTTCATCTATCAAAGTCTGCTCATCTTTTGCAATCTGTTCCTGAAGATTGACATAGTTTTCCAGCATACGTCTGTCATATTCCGTAAGCTTTTCCACATATTCCGTTTTATTCAAAAAATCCCCAAAGCTCTCCGCCGAAAAAAACAGTTCCAGATATGCAGCATTTCCCCGCTCATACATAAACTGAATCCGTTCCTTCATGGCCTCGTACTGCTCCTCGGCATCTTTCTTGGCCTTTTCCAAGGTTACCTTTATTTCCTCGATTTCTACTTCCTTTTCCTCGATCAGCCCTTCTATATGAGCCAATTCGCCGCTGGCCTGATCCAACTG
Organism: uncultured Lachnospiraceae bacterium; assembly: GCA_964507745.1. Lineage (GTDB taxonomy): Bacteria > Bacillota > Clostridia > Lachnospirales > Lachnospiraceae > UBA2882. The sequence goes on along the minus strand of CAZDRM010000084.1, from coordinate 960 downwards.
CTTGTTTAACTGGTCCAGATAAACCTGTAAATCAGCCTTTTCCGTGTTTAAGCCGTTTAAATCATTCTGGGTATCATCAATACCGTTTTCTGCTTCTTCCTTATCTCCCTTGGCGTCCTGCAGCTGAGTGTATGTGGAAGCCGGAATATCCGCTGCTGCCGTCATAAACAACACTGCTGCCATTATGAACGCCGGAATAATCCTCGCCGCTTTTTTCATCACATTCCCTCTGCCCCTTATTTATAGTTCCAGTTCAATCTTTTTCTCCGAAAACTGATACTGGTAATAAGCAACTCCTGCGGCATCAAACATCATCTTAGATGCCTTAACCGATTCGGAATCCCTATACTTATCCGTGGCATATACCACCGTTTTTATTCCCGACTGAATAATCGCCTTTGCACATTCATTACAGGGAAACAGGGAAACATAAAGCTTTGTTCCTTCCAGATTCCCTCCCCGGTAATTTAGTATGGCGTTTAACTCACTATGGGTTACAAAAGGATACTTCGTCTCCATTTCCCCGCCTTCTCTTGCCCACGGGAACAAATCATCCGAACAGCCGTTGGGAAATCCGTTATATCCCATAGATAAAATCCTGTTGTCATTTCCAACAATACAGGAGCCAACCTGTGTATTGGGATCCTTGGATCGCATCCCCGACAGCTGCGCCACTCCCATAAAATATTCATCCCATGATATATAATCTTTTCTCTGACCGGGCATAAGAAACTCCCCCTTTAAAATAATCAATCCGTTTCTATTGCATCCACTCTCCGTTTATGCTTTTCCTCTTCGGAAAATCCCGTATTTAAAAAGGTATCCACAATTTCCAGCGCCAGATTGGGACCCACAATGCCGGCTCCCATTGCCAGTACATTGGCGCCATTGTGCAGGCGCGTCATCTTTGCCGAAAGGGTATCTGCGCATAAAGCGGCACGTATTCCTTTAATCTTATTG
>CAZDRM010000083.1:0-9226 GCA_964507745.1 uncultured Lachnospiraceae bacterium | reverse complement strand
TTTTTTAACTTTTTTGATACAAATCCTAGATTTTAGACAATCTTCATTGTATAATACATGAGTATATTAGGAGGACTATTTCATGGCAGTAAAATACGTATTTGTAACAGGTGGCGTTGTTTCCGGTCTCGGAAAGGGTATTACCGCCGCATCTTTGGGGAGATTATTAAAAGCGCGTGGCTACAAGGTTACCATGCAGAAATTCGATCCATATATCAATATCGACCCCGGCACTATGAATCCCATTCAGCACGGAGAGGTTTTTGTAACCGACGACGGCGTGGAAACAGATCTGGACTTAGGCCATTATGAGCGTTTCATCGACGAAAGTCTGGACAAAAATTCCAATGTTACCACGGGCAAGGTGTACTGGTCCGTTCTTCAAAAGGAACGCCGCGGGGATTACGGCGGAGGCACCGTACAGGTAATTCCTCATATTACCAATGAAATCAAAGGCCGTTTTTACCGCAATTTCAGCGATGACGACATGCGTATTGCCATTATTGAAGTAGGCGGAACCGTGGGCGATATCGAAAGCCAGCCTTTCTTAGAGTCCATCCGTCAGTTCCAGCACGAGGTAGGGCGTGATAATGCCGTTTTGATCCATGTAACCTTAATTCCTTATCTGAGCGCGTCTCAGGAAATGAAAACAAAGCCCACCCAGGCATCCGTAAAGGAGCTGCAGGGAATGGGAATCCAGCCGGATATTATCGTATGCCGCAGCGAGCATCCCTTAGACCAGCAGTTAAAGGATAAAATCGCTCTGTTCTGTAACGTTCCCAACAAACACGTACTGCAGAATCTGGATGTAGAGCATTTATACGAAGCTCCTCTGGCTCTGGAAAAGGAAAAGATCGCAGACGTCGTATGCGAGTGTCTTCATTTAGATTGTCCCAATCCTGATTTATCAGACTGGAAAGAAATGGTAAATAAGCTTCGCAGCCCCAAACACGAGGTTACCATTGCCCTTGTAGGAAAATACATTCAGCTTCATGACGCTTACCTAAGTGTTGTTGAGGCCTTAAAGCATGGCGGTATTTTCATAGATACCACTGTAAATATCAAATGGATCGATTCCGAAACCGTAACCGATGACAATGTGAACGAGCTTCTAAAAGACGTAGACGGCATTCTGGTGCCCGGCGGCTTCGGCAACCGCGGTATTGAAGGCAAGATCAAGGCAATTACATATGCAAGGGAACATAATGTTCCTTTCCTGGGCCTTTGTCTCGGCATGCAGCTTGCTATCGTGGAATTTTCCAGAAACGTACTGGGCTTTAACGACGCCCACAGTGAAGAATTAGACCCCAGCACCACCCATCCCGTCATTGCCCTGATGCCCGACCAGAATGGTGTGGAAGACATCGGAGGCACTTTGAGACTGGGCTCTTATCCCTGTGCATTGGACAAGAATTCAAAAGCATTTGATTTATATAAACAGGAAACCATTCACGAAAGACACAGACATCGTTATGAGGTAAACAACGACTATCGCTCCGCTTTAACGGAAAAAGGCATGAAATTATCAGGTATTTCTCCTGACGGACGTATTGTGGAGATGTGTGAGCTTCCTGAGCATCCTTTCTTTATCGCTACTCAGGCTCATCCAGAGTTCAAGAGCCGCCCCAATAGGCCGCACCCTTTATTTAAGGGATTCGCCGAGGCAGCTCTCGCACACAATAATAAATAATTGGAAAAGAGGCAGGGACATTCCGGATTTTATATGCTGATCATGAGGTTTCCTCATTCGGCATATTGTATTCCGGTGGTTCCAAAGGCCAGTAATATCCCGAAGGCGATACTGATTCCTTCTTGAAGCCTGCAGCCCGCCAAATTCAGGACTGCATTCAATATGTCATACATGGGCATTTCTGCGTATTCCATAAGCCCGGGACCGATAGGGGATGTGGCCCAAAGGGTATACAATAGAGAAATCACATAAAAGGCAAAACATGTAATGACAATGATAAAGAAAGGGTTACACACTGTTTTGTCGGTTCTTCTGACCGCATGCATAAAAACCATTCTGAATATACTATAAGACACCGCCAGATATAATGCCGGCACAACGCTTAATCTGAAAATCCAGTCAGGGTTTTCCAAGGAAGTCCAGCTTACATCAATTTCCCATACATACAAAAATACATATGAAAGCAGCGCCATGATAACATAGGTTTCTACCGTAACAATTTTTTGTCTTCTTCTCATGTGCTCTCCCCTTTATCAAGGAATATTACCACCTGTAACAGATTCCCCTGCAAATCTGTTACATACATTCTAATACAATATGCAAATAATATCTACCAACATTCGTCGACAATTTTCGACTTTTTTAACAGTGTTTTTCTTTTATTTTGTTCAAAAACTCTGATTTTTCCTGCTCATTTTCTATAAAAAAACAGCATATACTGACAGTTGTTGAAATATACTGTCAGTATATGCATATTATTAAAAAACTATTGGCCAAAAACCGAGGTAAATTTGAAGATTACTGATTTATTTTGTCGATAATTTTTTGCAAATCCTCAAAATCAATAGTTCCATTCTGGAAACTTACGAGCGCACGGAGAGGCATATACTGCATCATGGCATCCTGCATTGCTTTGGAATTGCTTCCCGATTCACTTTCCTCCGACTTGATATCACTTGCTTCAAGCATGGTACATGCGGAATATAATGGCTCTAAAAAAGAAGCCGCCTTTTCATCCTTTAAAATGTCCCCGAAAGTGGTATTCAAATGATATTTCTTCTGAATTTCCCTGGTGGACTCCACGCTGACAGTATCCTCGAGTTCTATATCCGCACTGGAGCGTCCGACCATGATCTTAAAGTTTCCGCTTTCTACATGAAACTCTCCAATCTGCACATTATAATATGCAAAAGCCCTTGCATCCAGCTTCATGCTGACCGTTTTGGTCTCTCCCGGCGCAAGCTCTACCTTTTCAAAGGCTCGCAATTCCTTTACAGGACGGATAACAGTGCTTTCTTCATCCGCCACATAAAGCTGTACGACTTCCTTTCCCGCCATGCTGCCTGTATTTGTTACATCCACAGAAACCGTAAGGACTTCCGTATCCTTCATAGACTTTTTGTCCAGCTTCAGATTGGAATATGCAAAATCAGTATAGCTGAGTCCGTATCCGAAGGGGAAGAGCACATCCATTTTCTTTTTGTCATAATAGCGGTAGCCTACAAATACGCCTTCTCTGTATTCAACCACATCCTCTTCTCCGATGTAATACAAATAAGAAGGATTGTCTTCCAGCTTTAAGGGGAAAGTTTCTGAAAGTCTGCCGCTGGGGTTAACCTCTCCGAAAAGAATCCGGTATTCTGCTGCTCCCACAGCCTCTCCGCCCAGATAAGCCTCTAACACGCCCTTTACTTTGGAAATCCATGGCATCTCCACAGGAGAACCGTTGTGAAGCACAACTACCACGTTGGGCTGTACCTTTGCAATCTCTTCAATCAGATAATTCTGGCTTTTAGGCATCTGCATATGGGTGCGGTCATAGCCTTCCGATTCAAAAGCATCCGGCAGACCGGCAAAGACAACGGCCACTTCTGCTTCTTTAGCAGCCTTTACCGCTTCCGCCACCATCTTTTCGTCCACCACATCTTCTTTATCATCATAACCCCGGGCAAAGGTTACATTAGGCATATCCTTTACAAACTCCAGAGCTCCCGTTACCTTATAGCTGTTAATATGAGAACTTCCGCCTCCCTGATATCTGGGCTTTTCGGCATACTGACCGATAAAGGCAATTTTCTGTTCTTTCTTCAAAGGAAGAATACCGTCATTTTTCAGTAAAACCAGAGATTCCTCCGCAATCTTGCCGGAAAGCTCATGCTGTGCCTCTTTGTCAAACACTGCCTCTGTATCCCTGTTTTCCACAAAACGGTATACAATCTGCAGAATTCTTTCCACCGTCAGATCCAAAACCGCTTCATCCAGCTTTCCGTCCTTTACCGCCTTTTCGATTAATTTGTCATTGACTCCGTATGAAGCCGGCATCTCCAGATCAAGTCCTGCTTTAACACCTGCCACACGGTCGTTAACCGCACCCCAGTCGCTTACTACAAAACCGTCAAATCCCCATTCATCCCTTAAGACATCCGTAAGGAGTTTCTTATTTTCAGCCGCATAGGTTCCGTTAATTCTGTTATAGGAGCACATAACCGTCCACGGCTTTGAATCCTTTACAGCCTTCTCAAAGGCAGGCATATAAATTTCCCTCATGGTTCTTTCATCAATTTGGGAATCGGAAGACATTCTGCGGGTTTCCTGGCTGTTTGCCATAAAATGCTTAATGCTGGTTCCTACATTTTTGCTTTGTACGCCCTTGATAAAACTTGCCGCCATTTCACCTGCCACATAAGGATCTTCCGAATAATATTCAAAATTACGTCCGCATAAGGGGGAACGCTTAATATTGACCGCAGGTCCCAAAATAACCCCTACTCCTTCTGCCTGGCATGACTCTCCCAGCGCCTGGCCCATCTTCTCTAACAACGCCCTGTCAAAGGAAGATGCCGATGCGCACCCTGCCGGATAGCAGACCGCCACAATACTGTCATTGACTCCCAGATGGTCGCCCTCTTCCTTTTGCTTTCTCAATCCGTGAGGTCCGTCTGATACCATCATGGCAGGCACTCCCAATCTTTCCACTGCCTTGGTATGCCAGAAATCCTCTCCCGAACAAAGGGACGCCTTTTCCTCCAGCGTCATCTGTGAAACAATTTCCCTGATTTTTTCTACAGTCATTTTTGATACTCCTTCCCGATAATTATTTTTGCCATAATAAATCATTTCTACCATTTCTTTCTACGACATATGCTATCAGATTTTCTTTTCCTGGACTACATCATTTTTTGACTCATTTTTAGGTCAATATTGACTTTTTTTATAAATAATGCTAGGTTAAATGCAAGCCCGTCCTACAAGAGAAAAATTTGCAGGCCAAAGAATCTGTATTGCTGATTCAAAGGAGTAATTTATGCAGCTTATCCATGAACAGGTCAAAACCGACACTGCCCTTCCCATGCGCTTTACCGTATATGAGAGTGACAACGTTTTAATTCCCATGCACTGGCATAACAGTCTGGAAATCGTATACATTCTGGAAGGCACTATGGACGTTACCATAAACGACCATGTCAACCGACTCTTTGCAGGAGATTTCAGCATTGTTAATTCAAGAGAAATTCATTCAACCCATTGTATTGTCACTTCACGGATTCTTCTGCTGCAGCTCCCTTACAATTTTTTAAAGGAACATATTCCGGGTTATGAATTTGTGCGCTTTCAGGACACAGGAGGTCCCTTTAGTTTTCCCGGACAAAACAGGCTAAAGCCGCTTTTAGACCAGATGGCGGTCCTCTATGCCGACAAAAGCACCATCGGCCGCCTGAAGCTGACTTCCCTTTTATACAGTCTGCTTTCAGAACTGGTTTCCGATTATATGGTTCATATAAGTGAAAATGCCAGGGTTAAAAACGAAAAGAATTTTAACCGTCTTTCCCTGGTCATGGACTACGTAAAGGAGCATTATACAGAGAACTTAAGCGTTTCCGATGCCGCCGGGCTCCTCCATCTGGAAGAAGCGTATTTTTGCAGATTTTTCAAAAAATATATGGGACAGACCTTTTTAGAATACGTAAACTCCGTCCGACTCCGGTATATTTATGAAGATATGATGAGAACGGATTTAACCCTTTCGGAAATTCTAGATAGGCATGGATTCCATAATTATAAAGTATTTTCCAAAATGTTTAAGGAAATATACGGAACCACTCCCAGCAGAAAACGAAAAGAACAGATGGAATAGAAAAAATAACACAGCCGGAAGCTTCATTTCCGGCTGTGTTTGTATATCACATTCATAATCTTATATGGCAGTAACCTGCCGCATACTTTGTCAATATGATTTAAGCATAAATCTGGAACATATTGGTCTGTCTTGTCAAATCATCTGCCACCCTGTTCAGGCTGGTTGTTGCCGATTTGATTTCTCCGATGGTTGCCGCAAGTTCTTCCGCCGAAGCTGCTGTCTCTTCCGAAGCTGCCGCATTTTCTTCTGCAATAGCGGAAAGACTTTCTACTGAAGACATTACCTGTCCTCTTGCACCATCCAGCACCTTGGTAGTTTCTGCAATTGCCTCAATTCCGTTTACCGTTACCTGAAGGCCATCATTTACCTTGTCGAAGACCCTCTTGGTCATTTCTACCTTATCAGCCTGAAATCCGATGATGGCATCCACTGTATTCATGGTTTTAACCGCCTGCTGGGATTCCTCTAACAGGTTATTGATAATTCCCTCAATGGTCTTTGCGGACTGGTTGGACTGCTCTGCAAGATTTTTAATCTGTTCCGCAACAACCGCAAAGCCCCTGCCGCTTTCTCCTGCCCTTGCCGCCTCGATAGAAGCATTTAAGGCAAGAAGATTGGTTTCATTGGCAATAGATGCAATTAACTCTGTAGCTTTGTGTATTTCCTGTGCAGATTCATTGGTAGTATTGGTCTGCTCATAAATAACGGCAATCTGGCTCTTAACCTTCTGGGAAATGGCCTTTAATTCCGCTACCGAATCAGCACCCTCCTGACCGGCGGCTTTCATCTGTTCCGCATTGTCAAGCAGCTGCTCCACAGCCCTTGAAGTCTCTTCAATCTCTTCTCCAATTTTAATAACTGCATCTGTAACCGACTGAGTCTCCGTCGCCTGAGTTGTGGCTCCGTTTGCCATATCTGTCATGGAACGAGCCACATCGTCGGAAGCATTGCTGGTGTGCTCAGCCATTTTATCCAGCTTGACGGAAGCGTCTACAATCACATCGGATGTATTGCCTACCTGTCCGATAACGTCCTTTAAGGAAACAACAACCCTCTCCGCATGCTTTGCCAGAAATCCTATTTCATCCTTACGGGCTACATCTCTCTTATCAATTCCTCCGGTCAGATCGCCTGCCGCCGCTGCATCCAGCGAAGCAATAATGCGATTAATGGAATTAACCAGACTCCATATAAACAGCCTCATGACAATTGCCACGATTATAACTGTAATCACAACAATCACTGCAAGGGGTTTTACAATTCTGGCAGCATCTTTTCCAAGTATAATAAATGATACCAGACAAAACTCAATTCCTACCAACAGCACGGGGAATATCGAATAAAACATCAGTTTCGTTTTCATTGTAAATACTGAATCTGTATTCTTTAATCTTTTTTCCTTCATAAATATTGCCCTCTCTTCATTACAATTTTAATTACTGCCTATTCCCCAATGTAACTCCTCTAAATTCCATATTACCATGAATTAATGTATTTTAAAAGAAAAATATTTAAAACAGAAAAATTATACCACAATTCTGTTTCTGCCTTCTGTTTTCCCCTTATACAAAAGGTCGTCCGCTTTTTTTATCAAGGAATCCATGCTTTCTCTCCCGTCATACCGGGCAACACCGAAAGTAATCGTCACAGAGAAGTGGCAATCCCTATAATCGAATGTTCTATTGCAAATTTCCTCCATAATTTTTTGCAGAGAAGCAAGCGCGCTTTCCTCATCCTCTTTAAATACCAGAAGAAACTCTTCGCCTCCCCATCTGACCGGAAATCCTTTTTTCTCTAAATGCTCTTTAAAAATCCCTGCTATAACGGTCAGAACCTTATCGCCGCATTCATGCCCGTACCGGTCATTGATCTTTTTAAAAAAGTCTATGTCCCCCATTGCGACCGTAACAGCTCTGCTTTGATCCCCGCAAACCTTCTCCATATATTTGACCAGTTCTATCCGGCCCGCCCTGCGATTAAAAAGTCCTGTCAGCGCATCAGTTGCTATCAGCTCTTTAATGGTTTCGGCAACCTCAACTGCATGGCGGCCCATATCGCCAATTTCGTCATTGCGCTTAAGAACCACCTGAGGCATCTCACCGGTAAAATCATTTTCCGCCAATCCACCGATATAGTTCCTTACCTTATTCACACAATCCACGATGCTGCCTGCAAATACGGAAACAACTGCAATTATGACAATCAGTGCAATCACGAAAACCAATATAATCTTGGTAACAATTGTCTGGACATTTGCCACCACGCTTTCATTGGACATACCCGCAAATACCATGCCGCATACTTCGCCATTATTGTACAAAGGCACATAATAGGCAAAATAACCGACTCCCCGAATCTTGATATTTTGGGAATAACATTCATTTCCTGAAAAAACTGCATCCAGAATACGTGAATCATCCATGTATGTATTGATGATCCGATTTCCGTTTCTATCCCTTATGGTGGTAATGACCCTTTGATCCTGCCAGAATACACTGATGTCCGCTCCCGTATTTTCTTTGATCCGGTCAGCCAGAGTACAATCTCCCGTCAAATCTGTATCGCCCATATAAAAGCAGTCGTCTTCCATCCGTATTTCTCCGGGATAAGCAATGCTGTAAACGTCAACTGTTTCCCGTGCAATTCCTGCCAGCGACTTTTGAATTTCCAGTTCCATCCCCTCGGATACACTCCGTTTCCCCACAATAACCAGAATGACTCCTAATATAAGAATAGGAACTGCCATCAGACCTGCAAGAGAAAAAAATAATTTCCCCTTTTTATCTTTTTTCATTATGACATTCCCTCTTCACTCATTTCTTTATCCATTTTAACAAATACCGACCTTTTTAGCAATGTTTTTCAATGGTCCGACCCTGTCTTATGCTAAAAATTTGTCCACACTCATTACGTATTCTCTTCTGGGTATATACGTCTCCTCCGAAAGCTTGGGGAGCAGTTTTTTTATCTCCTCCGGACAGGCAATTAACTTCAGTTTGTCCCTTCTTGCGAGATGCTTTATGCCATATTCCAGCCTTGCCGCCGAAGAATAAGAGACCGCTTCCCAGACCATGAGAATCGCCACTATGCCACGGCTTCTGGTATACTTTGCACCTTTTCCGTTTTTATCATAATGCTCCTGCATTCTCTTTTTCAAATCCTTTGCAATCCCCGTATAAAGGGATGTATCCTCACACTCCACTATGTATACAAACGATTTCTGTTCCATGCTTCTTCATCCTACTTCAAACTTCCGAAAAACTTATTCTCATAATCCGTTCCCGTATCGTGCTGCATCCTCTTCACATACTCTTCCGGCTCCTTTGCCATCTTCAAAAAGGTGTCAAAAGCCGAAATTACCATTTTCGCCTCATTATTTTTCATATCATAATTATCCC
>CAZDRM010000082.1:0-9262 GCA_964507745.1 uncultured Lachnospiraceae bacterium | reverse complement strand
GCCTCCATCTCATAGGGAATCATTTCCGTCATGCCTTTTCCCACATTTTTGCAGTTATCCACAACCGCTTTGACCGCCGCTACATTGATATCCGTAAAAATATTAACCTTGCTGATTCCTATTTCTATGGCACGTTTAAAGTCGCTGTCGCTAAGGCCGGAACCGCCGTGAAGCACTAAAGGCGTGGGAATCGTACTTGCAATGGTATCAATTCTATCAAAATCCAGTTTGGGCGGAAGCTTGTAAGCCCCATGGGCATTTCCCACCGCAATGGCAAGGGCGTCTACTCCTGTACGCTCCGCATAATCCTTTGCCTGCTCCGGCTGGGTATAATAAATGGACGGGTCTACCTCTTTTTCGCCGCCGGAAGGTGTTTCTTCCTCCGAATCGGGATTATCCCCTACGTGTCCCAACTCCCCTTCAATGGTAGCGCCATAGGAATGGGCAATATCCGCCATTTCCTTTACCTTTTTAATATTTTCCTCATAGGAATCTGTGGAGCAGTCATACATAATGGAAGTAAAGCCAAGCTTCAAGGCTTCTATGCATTTCTCATAGGTCAAACCGTGATCATAATGAATAACAACCGGCACCTTCGCCCTTTTTGCCATAGGAATCAGAAAATACGACAAATCCTCCAACGGTCCGTAGGGAAGCAGTACCTCCGCCGTTCCCATAATAACAGGAGAACCTGTTTCCTCCGCAGCTGCAATAATCCCTCTTGCCATTTCCAGATTTACTGCATTAAACAATCCCACCGCATATTTATTTTTTCTCGCAGGTATTAACACATCATTTAAATTTGCTAACATATCGGTCTCCTTTTTACTTTAATTTCTTGCTTTTTCTATTCGGAATAGGCTTCTACATCATTCATTCTTAGCCCATCCCTTATCAATTCTCTCATCCAGTTCATCAAAGGATTTCAACCCGCTTAAAGCATCCACCGCAGCCACGCAGCTTGCTCCGGTAGCGGCCGCTAACTGCAAGCACCTTTCAAAAGGATAGCCCTGTATCATGGCGGTCAAAAATGCCGCTATGGTAGTGTCCCCTGCGCCGGTTCCCGAAATAATTGCATCCGGCACATAGCTTTTTTCAAAGCCTTCCTTATCCGTAAAAGTAGAATAATCAAGCCCACTTTCCTTTTCCAGTTCTGCAAAGGCTTCCTTTTTCCCTGTCTTATAATAAAAACCTGCCGCACCGCATTTAATCACGGCTATCTTACAGCCCATTTGAAGAATCCTGTCAGCCAGCGGAATCACATCTTCTTCAATGGAAAGAACCTCCGTTACATCCCTTCCTCCCGCTTTCTTTTGCAAAGCATGGTACTTGTCTTTGTCCAGCATATAGCAGACTTCTTCGATACTGGGCAAAAAGAAATCCACATAAGGAAGAGTCTTTCCCAAAATTGCATTCCAGTCCGCACGGCCTGCCTCCGACTGTTCATCTACGGCAGCCATATCCATGGAGGTCATACAGCCTGCCTCTTTTACCGTTTTAAAAATCCGAACCAGTTCCGCCCCTCCGTCGGCATACATCTGCGCCATAATGGGCGGATAGCCAAAATGAAACAAAGCCGCTTCCTTTATAAGGGATAAATCCAAATCCTTACCTGTAAAGGTATCATTTGCTCCCGGATTATGGAGAAAAATCCTGTCGATTCCGGGAATGGCAAGTACTGCGGAATAAGATGTGGAGGAATCCTTATCCACAATCATGCCTCCGGCGGCATCGTATTGTTCCAGGATATTCAAAATCATCCGTCCGAATTCATCATCTCCCACCTTGCCCATTAAGGAAACATCCGCTCCCAAGATTTTCATGGCAAGACCGGTATTGGCAACACTGCCTCCGGTATGGATATCAGCCGCTCCTACATGAATCAGCTTTCCGGGCACAAGCAGGTCGCTGACATTTTCACATTTGCCGCCTTCGAAGAGCGGTGTAATGTCGATACATATATGACCTGCGGCAATGATCTTCTTTCGATTCATAAATCCGCCTCCTGTTCTACTGTAAAATATTATTATATCATTTTTTTACAATGCTTGTAACGATCCAATCCTCATCTCCCAGATCGTAGGCATTCCCGCAGCCCGGACAATGTTTTTCCTTTGTGGCATCAAAGCTCGCACCACAGCTCTTACACTGTAAATGCTTAATGGAAAAATGCATATTTACGGGCTTTCCGATATTCCGCTTTACCTGCATGCAATATTTATTCCGTTTTTGGAAAATACGCTTCCCGTTATCATACAGATTGTCCAAAAAAATATTGACTGTCACATAGCAAAAATCCCCTTCCACCCGGAATTTTTTTAGTACCACCGCACCAGTATAGAATACGTCCACCACATCTTTAAACATATCCCCCAAAGGCTCCCCTTCATAGACCGGCAGATCCGAAAGCTCATCCGTAAAGATTATCATTTTCAGCATAGAAATCACTTTATTTGAAAAATACTCCCAGGAAAATTCCGGACTATACTGCTTCATCTGCCGGACAAACCACGGACCGCTCCCGAGAGAAGGCAGCAACGGCAGAGACCTTCCTGCCTCCCAAATAGCTTTTCCCAACAAAGCAAACGCGGAAATAAGCCACCCCATTACGACTCCTCCAAGAACGCTTGAAACCAATGCGGTAAGCAAAATCAGTGCCAAACTTCCTCCCGGTCCTATAAGCTGATGGCGGTATTGGAACAGAACATAAATAAAAAACAAGATTCCCGTAACCACCATGTATTTCCTCATATATGCTTTAGACTCTTCCTCGGTAAAACCGCCATCCTCCAGAATGTAATAATTAGATACCACAGGAAAAATATCGGACATCTGGAAACATGCCCCGCAATAGGGACAGCCCTTCTGCAGTCCCGCAAAAGTTGTAGCGGCGCCACATGATGGACAGGTATATACATCGCCCCCTACAAGCTGAGGCTCATTGACATCTGTAATCGTCTGGTAAAAAATCACGTTTTTCCGATTTCTATATTCCTTCTTTGATCCCCTGAAAAGACTTCTTTCCATTTTACAGGTACGGCATTCCCACCTGCTGGCATAATGCTCATCATTCCATTTCCTGAGTATCTTGTCGTCTCCGGCAAAATGCCCTCTGGGCACAAAGCTATACTGCATGGTCACGCCCTTGTTCTTCAAACGTCGGTTCTGAAGCTCCAGACAATATCGAATATCCTGATCTCCTTCCGGGGGGATCTCCCCCGTTTTTGTATACTTCGCCAGATTTACCGCAAATTTTTCAAAAAGACTACCGCGTGAGGCGGACCAAGTCAAACTTTCAATTTGCTTTTTCATTCACTACCTCCATATTTCCCATAACCCTTTCCTTTTATCTCTTACCCGATAAAAGGCTGCTCCAGCACTTTGAGTACAGAGTGTTTTTCTTCTATCAACCGCTATATTTATCTTATCATATTTCGGTTTGTTTACAATATTGGTATGCGGTAATTATAGTTGCGTTGCCGCAACATATATTTTCCATGGACTGTTTTATTGTTTTGCAATAACCAGAATATAATTCAATATGCTTTTGAGGATATCTGTACAATCCGTTGGTAAAACTCATCCCGGTTTCCATTGCTTTCATAAACATCCCTGATAACACCATTTGCCAGAAAAAGTATTCTCTTACAATAACTTGCCACAAGCGGGTCATGGGTTACCATTACAATGGCTTTACCATTTTCCTGATTGATTTTTGTAAAATAATCCATAATATTCAAAGCCGAAGGCATATCAAGATTTCCCGTAGGTTCATCTGCCAGAATAATATCCGGATTATTAGACAACGCCCTGGCAATGGCTACTCTTTGCTTTTCCCCTCCTGAAAGTTCATAGGGATATTTCTTCAAAAGCTCTGCTATTTCCAAAAGGTTTGCATTCTTATTAACCACCTCCTGCATCTCTCGGTAATTTGCTTTATTTAACACCATAGGAAGCATAATATTCTCCTCTACAGACAGATTGTTCATAAGATTAAACTCCTGAAATACAAATCCCATTTTATTTCTTCTCAACTGTGCCAATCCATCGCTTTTCAGCTTTCGTACATCTGTATTCTCATAATACAGTTTTCCTTTGGTCGGTCTGTCTATAGTTCCTATGATTTTCAGCAGTGTTGTTTTTCCGCAGCCGGAACGTCCCATAATGCCTATAAATTCTCCCTGCTCTACCGTAAAATCAATTCCTTTTAAAACGGGATATTCCCTGTTTCCTGCCGCCTTACTCATGATTGAATGATTATAACTTTTCTTTAATCCACACACGTTTACCAGACTCATTTTCTATTCTCCTTCCTCGCTAACAATTATCATTGTATTTTTCTGAAGTACCGTTTTTTTAATCCAATAGAAATACGCAATATTGAGACAGACAAATATAGCTTGAAATGGGACATATTTGAAAAGATAATCATTGATCAACATATCCTTGCTTTCCATTTCCGCCAACATATATATACCAGATAACAGTACCGAAAGAATAACAGGAATTCCCAGTATTTTCCCATATTCCATAGACATCGCTTTATATATAGCCTTTTTTGTCATTCCCATATGATACAACATTTTATATTTCCGGTTTAAAAACGGGATATCTCCCTGCATTTTTAAGACAAAAATTCCGGATACTGAAAAGAGACAACAAACTCCCGTAAACAAAATGATAATTTTAACAAAAAACATATTCTCATTAGCATCCTTTAAATATTCATATCTCCAGAATATATCCGGGTCTTTTTCAGAAAAACAGCTTTGATACGTTGCAAACTCTTTTTCCAGATTTCCTTTTTTCATAATAATCCTATATGTATCCTTATAGTCGTCAATAACGGCTTCGGGCAGTACTGCAAACCCACGCAGACAGTCCGGCTTTTCTATCCCAAAAACGATTACATTGTGTTGCTCTGTAATGGTAAAGACATCTTCTTTACTTAGATATATCGCATTTATGGTATCTGCCTCTAATGCTGTGGACTCGTTAACCCATATAGCCTCCGTAGCTTTCAAATGTATGTCCTCTGCGGTAAGCCTGTTATAATCACTATCTGATATGCAAAAGTAACTTTTCTCCTTAAATTCCGAATCGTTTTTTTCTGCATATCCTTTTATGGCTGAAATTTCAATTTTGTCATTACCCAATATGTCCGTCAGTGCAGCCTCTGATTCATCATCCTGTATCACACCCACGAAGCCGTATGGATACATGGGACTATCCACATCCTCCGGTATCTGTGAAATAACGGAAGCGCCTGTGAAATAAAGAATTACAAAATCCAGTACAAGCATAATAAACAGTAGTCTGCAATTACTTTTAAATTTGTAATAAAATTCGTTTAAAGTAAGCATATGCTTATAATAAAATTCCTTAAACATCTTTAATAATATCAGAATTAGGCTTCCGCCAAATGACATGATGATATACATTCCGGTCAAACATATTATCATGCTGATAAAATGATATAAAATATCCGCCTTTTTCAGCAGGTCCATAGCGTATGCAAAAAGAGCAATTCCCCCGATTAGCAGGAAACAACTTATACCCGGTTTTCCTTCCTTTTTCATTTCTCTTACCTGAAGCCCTGATAAATCCCTTTTGCAAAAGTACAGAAGTATAACTACCCATTCTATAAAAAATAGTAAAAAACTTGCTTTTACAACCGTCCCTATAATCCATAGAACATTAGATAATGAAACTGTTATCACATATCCGGCCACTCCAAGAACTCCCAGCAATAAAACCGAAAGCATGCCTCCTACCAAAATTCCCACAAGCATGGAAAATACATAAATAATCAGAAATTCTACAGAAAAAAACTTAAATATAATTTTTCTATCACTTCCCAGCATCAACAAAAGTGCATAGTCCCTGTTTTTGGTTTTCATATAATATCCGGTAGAATAGAAAATAAAAAATACAGATATGACTCCCGCAATCAGAAAAGCCATGATACACAAGTAATTCATATTGCCTGCTTTTTCATTCAACCCATGTTTCTCGTTAACTATGTAGGCGGTTAAAAAAAATATTTCCAGCACAATTGACAAAACAATGCTTACAGAATAAAAAAATACGTTTTTCTTTTCCATATTTTTATAAACCATTTTTGCCAGCATTTAAGATTCCTCCATACTATGATAACTCTTTTGTTGCCTATTACTTTTTTAGTCTCGGTTATTATTATGAATATTATATAGATAATCTATATATCGGACATCTATATAATATCATAAACTTTATCTTTGTCAAGAGAACTTCCGGACAATACGGCAGCATAAAACCTATGCTAAAGGATTTCTCTCAATATCCGATATATATATAAATAAGTGCCAAGCTATGGAGAGCGTATTTTCAGGGAACGGAGTTTCCGAAATACGCTCTTTACTGTTTGTGTGTATTTTAGGAAAGGAAGAGTACTATGATGACAATACCAGGAATAGAAATGGAGCGTAAAACGGCAGGGGACTACGCCAAACTAGGCAGGACGCAGAGTGAGGAAGCAACGGCATTTAAGGATATGCTTCTTTCCTCTATGGGAAAGGATCCAAACAAGAAAGCTCCTTACAGCCATCTGGCAAAGGATGGCATTATTGACTACAACGGTGTAGTCTTTGTCTGTGATTACAAAAACAATGCGTTGTGCCTTGGCGACGTGAGCAATCCAAAAGATGTTATCTATGTGGGGTTGGCTAATGGTGGCACATTACAGGTAAACAGAGACAATATCGAAGATTTGTCAAAGGCAATCGGCATGTTCTCGCCAGAGGATGTAAACCGGATACTGCGGGCTATTTCCAAAGACGCTCAATGTCAGAGCAATCTGCAGGAAATTGATGAAATGAAAAACAGCATTGGGGAAGCGGAAGAGAAGGAATGATGGATACGCTGCCCACCTTGTGATTTGATTAAAAACAGGATATAGTCTTAAGGCTATACCCTGTTTTTGCTTTAGAGAAATCTATTCTATCTCAAAAATATCTCCATCATTTCTTCATAACTTACCAATTCAACATTCCCTATTTTATCCGCTTCCTCAATACACCCCTTTGTAAACCCTGTTTTAGCAAACAAATAATAGTAACTATTTTTATACGAAAAAATTTCACTACGCTTTATCAACGTTTTAAGAACACCTACATCAACTTTTTCATTTGTCCATTTACATTCGCCGAAAAGAGCCGTGTTTTTATCCTGCTCGCCCATAATATCAATCTCTGCCTGACTCTTTTCCATCGGATTATTTCCCCACCAACGGCCAAGAGATGTAAACTCTATAGGCAAAGTACCGGCAAGAAGTCGTTTCCAAAGATATTGCTTACAGATTTCTTCAAAAACCTTTCCCATGTAATCAGAAAGCTGCGGTTCAATACGCTTATACACAAGATCAGACGCCCCTCTGGCAATTACGGAGTTATTTTCTGATACAAAACGATACCAGAAGCGGAACATATTATCTTCAATTGAATAAACAGACTTGCGGGAAGCAGTTTCGCCGTATGGTATTTCCTTCTGAACAATGCCAAGATTTATAAGGTTTTTCATATAAATGGAACATACATTGGTATTTTCTCCGACTTTATTTGAAATCTCTGACATTCGGGAGGCACCGGTGGCAATAGCCGTAATAATCGCTGTATATATGGCCGGTTCCCGAACTTCTTGCTTTAGAAGATTTACCGGCTCTTCATAAAGAAAAGAAACCGGATTCAAATAGGTATTCTTTATATTATCTTCCATACTCAGCTTATCATCCATCTGAAGAAGATATTGGGGCGTCCCGCCTGCAACGCCATAAACAAGCGCCTTATCTTCCTCTGAAAAATTAGAAAAATAACGGCAGGTTTCTTCAAAATCAAAGGGAAGCAGCTTCATCTGTGCCGTTCTCCGGCCATAGAGAGGTGCCTTGTAAGCAAGAACATAATCTTCCATATAAGACATAGAAGAACCACAAAGAATCAGCATTAACTTAGAGGTTTCTTTATACTTATCAATTAAAAGCTGCAATGTGGAGGCAAGGCTTTTGGAAGAGCGGGCAACATAAGGATATTCATCAATAGCAAGAATCAAACGCTCATTTTCTGCAAGCTTAAATACATATTCGAGCGCAGCCTGAAAAGAGAGGAATGAGGTCTCCGTTTTAATTCCACTGCTATACTCAAAAATACTTCTGCTAAAGTTTTCGAGGTTCTGTTTTGCATTACTTTCCACGCCCATGAAATAAACAGCCTTTTTACCATTTATAAACTGGTTTATCAACGCTGTTTTTCCGACACGACGCCGACCGTAAATTACAGCAAATTCAAATTTATTTGATGCATATAATTTTTCAAGCGCTTTCAGTTCACGTTCTCTTCCAATAAACATTACGACACCTCCACCTTAGTTTAGGCACAGTATATCTCACAATTATAAATTAGTCAAGTACGATTTGGTAAATCATACTTGACTAATTTATTTTATCTATTAATCTATTCCAACTCTTTTTATCATAGCTGCTATAGCTGCTCCGTTACTTCCATTACCCCTCTATACTCTTTCCTCTTTAACTCCCTGACCACCATACAGGCCGCAATCACACCGGCACCGCCGTCCGCCACGGGTCCTGCATACATAATTCCGTCAATTCCCATAAACAAGGGGAAAATCAATATCAACGGAAGTAACAGAATAATCTGTCTGGTAAGCGCCAGAAACATACCCCGCTTCGGCTTTCCGATTGCCGTAAAGAAATTGGAGGTAATAGGCTGCAAAAAGTTAATAAAAGTAAAAAACAAATAAATTCTGAAATAATTTATCGCAAATTTGAAATAAACATCCGAGCCTTCCCCAAAGATAGAAATAATCTGTCTCGGTATGAGCTGAAATGCCAGAAATGCCACAAAGGACATTCCAAATCCGCAAATAACCGCACGCCTGTAAGCTGTTTTGACCCTGTCGTATTTAGCTGCTCCATAGTTAAAGCTGACAATAGGCTGCAAGCCCTGTGAAGTGCCGATAACAAAGGACATAAATACCTGATTTACCTTTGTAATAATGCCTGCACAGGCAATGGGTATAGCCTCTCCGTATACGGAAAGGGCTCCGTAATATTTCAAGGATTTATTCATAACAATCTGCACGATCATCATGGAAATCTGGTTGCTGCAGGGCGCCGCCCCTAAAGACATAATTCTTTTTACATATTCCCCCTGCACTTTGAGGTGCTTCTTTTCCAATTCCACGGATTTACAATGCATTAAATAAGAAA
>CAZDRM010000081.1:0-9347 GCA_964507745.1 uncultured Lachnospiraceae bacterium | reverse complement strand
TTATTGCCTTGTCCGCTTGTCTGGCAGGAGAGGTTCAGCGCTATATTACAAAGGGGCTGATTGAAGAGGCCAAAAAGGCAGCTTTAAGATATGAGGCCTGCTTTGGAAAGGGTAACTATTTTCTGGAACTGCAGGATCATGGCATTCCCCAGCAAAAAACGGTAAATACAGCTCTTCTCAGTATGAGCAGGGAATTGGATATCCCGCTGGTTGCCACCAATGATGTGCATTATACTTATGCGGAGGATGAAAAGCCTCACGATATCCTTCTCTGTCTCCAGACCGGCAAGAAGTTGGCGGATGAGGACAGGATGCGCTATGAGGGCGGGCAGTATTATATCAAAAGCGAAGAAGAGATGAAGCAGCTTTTTCCTTATGCTTTGGAGGCGCTGGAAAATACTCATAAGATTGCGGAACGCTGCAATGTGGAAATCGAATTCGGCGTGACCAAGCTGCCTCGTTTTGAAGTTCCGGATGGCTATGATTCATGGGGCTATCTGAATAAATTGTGTTCTGACGGCTTACAAGAGCGTTATCCCGAAGATGACGGAACCCTGAGAGAGAGACTGGATTATGAGCTTTCCGTTATAAAGGAAATGGGCTATGTGGATTATTTCCTGATCGTATGGGATTTTATTAACTATGCCAGACAGAATGACATTATGGTGGGGCCGGGGCGCGGTTCCGCAGCGGGCAGTATTGTTTCCTATTGCTTAAAGATTACCAATATAGACCCCATTGAGTATAATCTGCTTTTTGAGCGTTTCTTAAATCCCGAGCGTGTATCCATGCCGGATATTGATATTGACTTCTGCTTTGAACGCAGGCAGGAGGTCATTGATTATGTGGGCAGGAAATACGGCCCAGATAAAGTGGTACAGATCGTTACCTTCGGTACGCTGGCGGCAAAGGGTGTTATCAGGGATGTGGCAAGGGTTATGGATCTGCCTTATGCTTTTGCGGATTCTCTGGCTAAAATGATACCCAATGAATTGAATATTACTCTGGAACGGGCGCTTTCCATCAATCCTGAGCTGCGAAGTCTTTATGAAAAGGATGAACAGGTAAAAGAACTGATTGACATGTGCAAGCGTTTAGAGGGGCTTCCCAGACATACCTCCATGCATGCGGCAGGTGTGGTAATCTGCAGGGAGCCGGCAGATGAATTTGTTCCCCTTTCAAGAGGCTCAGACGGTTCTATTACCACTCAGTTTACCATGACGACCATTGAAGAACTGGGGCTTCTTAAAATGGACTTTTTGGGACTGCGTACCCTGACGGTTATCCAGAACGCATGTAAGCTGGCAAAGATGAGCCAGGGGATTCAGATTGATATAGACAAAATTGATTTTGATGACAAAGCGGTTTATGACTCTTTGGGAACGGGCAGAACCGACGGGGTGTTCCAGCTGGAAAGTGCGGGAATGAAAAGCTTTATGAAGGAATTAAAGCCCCGGAACTTAGAGGATGTCATTGCGGGCATTTCCCTTTACAGGCCCGGTCCCATGGATTTTATTCCTAAATATATTGAGGGGAAGAATAATCAGCACAGCGTGACCTATTCCTGTCCGGAGCTGCAGCCCATATTGGAGCCTACCTACGGTTGTATTGTTTACCAGGAGCAGGTTATGCAGATCGTAAGGGATTTGGGCGGCTATACCCTTGGCAGAAGCGACCTTGTCCGCCGTGCCATGAGTAAGAAAAAGCAGTCTGTTATGGAAAAGGAGCGTGCCAACTTTGTCCACGGCAATGAAGAGGAAGGCGTGCCGGGCTGTGTTTCCAAAGGAATTCCCGAAAATGTGGCGGAACAGATTTATAACGATATGATGGATTTTGCAAAATATGCTTTTAACAAATCCCATGCGGCAGCCTATGCGGTGGTGGCATATGAAACGGCATATTTGAAATATTATTATCCGGTGGAGTTTATGGCGGCGCTTTTAACTTCCGTCATTGACAATGCGGGAAAGGTTTCTTCCTATATCATGGTATGCCGTTCCATGGGCATCAAAATTCTGCCGCCGGATGTCAATGAAGGGCTGGTGGGATTTTCCGTAAAGGACGGCGCTATTGTATATGCCTTGAATGCCATCAAGGGAGTAGGGCGCAATATTATTGACTTGCTTGTAAAGGAAAGGGAAGAGAGAGGTCCTTATAAGAACCTCAAGGATTTCATTACAAGACTGGCGGAAGAGGATATCAATAAGCGGCTGGTTGAGAATTTTATTAAGGCCGGAGCCTTTGACTGCCTGCCGGGAACCAGAAAGCAGCAGATGAGCGTTTATGTCCAGATTATGGACAGCATTATCAAGGATAAGAAAAATAATATGGCAGGACAGATGTCTCTTTTTGACTTTGCGGGAGAAGAGGAAAAGGCAGATTATGATATTAAGATGCCGGAAGTGGGAGAATACAAAAAGGAAGTTCTATTAGGCTTTGAAAAAGAGGTTATCGGTTTCTATGTCAGCGGACATCCTTTGGAGGAGTATGAAACTATCTGGAAACGCCAAATCTCTGCCACTACGGCAGAGTTTATGTTGGATGAAGAGCTGGGACATGCCAAAATAGAGGATGGTAAGAAAGTGGTAGTAGGCGGCATTATTGCCGGGAAAACCATCAAATATACCAAAAATGACAAAATGATGGCTTTTCTGACGGTGGAAGATTTGGCAGGAAGCGTGGAAATCGTAGTATTTCCCAGAGATTACGAAAAATATGCCGGGAAGCTTATGGAGGAGGAAAAGGTATTCATTACCGGACGAACCAGTATTGAAGAGGATAAGGACGGTAAGGTTATTTTGGAATCCGTGATAACTTTTGATGAAGCGCCAAAGAAGCTTTGGATAAAATTTCCTTCTATAGAAGAATATGTACAGAAGGAAAGGGTGCTGGCTTCCATACTTGCTTTATCTGAAGGGAGCGACAAGGTGGTTATATACTGCGAAAAGGAGAAGCAGCAGAAGCCGTTGCCCGAAAATCAGAATGTGAAAGCGGATGAACAGCTTTTGGGAAGCCTGAAAAGTGCCTTTGGGGAATCCAATATTAAAGTGACCTGATAAAAGACGGCGGAACTTTTATTTACAATTTACCGTAAATGAATTGAAAAGGGCGTGAAAATGGATTAAAATATAACAGACGTTTGAATGGAAACGGAGGATGAATCATGGCGAAAGAAATTAAGACGATCGGTATTTTAACCAGCGGAGGAGATGCACCGGGCATGAATGCCGCAATACGTGCCGTATGCAGAAAGGCAATTGATAACGGCGTAGCGGTAAAGGGCATCAAAAAGGGTTATCAGGGACTTTTAAATGAGGAAATCATAGATATGAAGAAACAGGATGTTTCCGATACCATTCAACGGGGCGGAACCATTTTGGGGACGGCGAGATGCACCGAATTCCGTACCTTAGAGGGACAGGAGAAGGGCGCTGAGATCTGTAGAAAGCACGGGATTGACGGCATTGTTGTTATCGGAGGTGACGGTTCCTACAGGGGCGCACAGGCTCTTTCCAAACAGGGAATCAATACCATTGGGATTCCGGGCACCATTGATCTGGATATTGCATGTACGGATTATACCATCGGTTTTGATACGGCAATCAATACCGCCATGGACGCCATAGATAAGGTAAGGGATACTTCCTCCTCCCATGAGCGTTGCAGTATTATTGAAGTAATGGGCAGAAATGCCGGATATATCGCTCTCTGGTGCGGCGTGGCAACCGGAGCGGAGGATATTCTGCTTCCTGAGAAATATGATTATAACGAGCAGGCGATCATCAACAATATTATTAAGGGCAGAAAAGTCGGGAAAACCCATCACCTGATCATCAATGCAGAGGGAATCGGTCATTCCACTTCCATGGCAAGGAGAATCGAGGCTGCAACGGGTATTGAGACCAGAGCAACCATTCTCGGCTACATGCAGAGAGGCGGCAGTCCTACCTGTAAGGACCGTTATTATGCCTCCATTATGGGCGCTTATGCGGCGGATATCCTCTGCAAGGGAAAGACCAACAGGGTAGTGGCTCATGCAAAGGGCGGCTTTGTGGATTACGATCTGGATGAAGTTCTGGCTATGCAGAAGAACATCAATTCCTATCAGTTTGAAGTAAGCAAAGCATTGTCTAGTTAAAATTTGGAGAAGTAATATGATTACATCGGCAGCAAATAAGGGAATAAAAAATGTTATGCTTTTGCTGTCAAAGGCGAAAGAGCGCAGAAAGCAGAAGGCATTTGTAGCGGAAGGCATAAAGATGTTTTTAGAGGCGCCTGTTTCCAGAATAAGCCAGGTTTACATTTCGGAGCAGCTGGCGGAAGAATTGGAGGCAGAGGCCTCTTTTGCTATAAAACCGGCAGCTTCATGGGAAAAAGCAGCAGCTTCCCCGGAAAAGGAAACAGCCGTTCTTGCGGATAAGCTGGCTTCTTTAAAACAGTCCGGGCAGTCTTTGGTTGAAGTGGTTAAGACGGATATTTTTAATAAAATGTGCGATACCA
The DNA here is from genome assembly GCA_964507745.1 of uncultured Lachnospiraceae bacterium. GTDB lineage: Bacteria > Bacillota > Clostridia > Lachnospirales > Lachnospiraceae > UBA2882. The sequence continues at coordinate 4,847 of CAZDRM010000081.1, read as the reverse complement.
AAACGCCTCAGGGAATTTTATGCGTTATCAGTTTGCCGGAATATAGTCTGGAAGAAATGCTGGAAGCGGATGGCGGACTTTATCTGATTCTGGAGGATATACAGGATCCGGGAAATCTGGGAACCATGATCCGGACGGGAGAAGGCGCGGGACTTGCGGGAGTGATTATGAGCAGTCATACGGTGGATATTTTTAATCCCAAAACCATACGCGCCACCATGGGCAGCATTTACAGAGTGCCTTTTATTTATGTGGATGATCTGGCGGATGCTATCGAAGCCGTGAAGGCTGCGGGAATCAGAGCTTATGCGGCGCACCTCCATGGCGAAAACGCTTATGACAAAGAGAATTACTGCAAAGCAGCGGCATTTATTATAGGAAACGAAGGAAACGGACTGAGCAGGGAGACGGCGAATCTGGCGGATAGATATGTGCGCATACCCATGCTTGGAAAGGTGGAATCATTAAATGCGGCAATTGCCGCCGCTTTATTGATGTATGAAGCAGCAAGACAGAGGAGGAATTAAAGTGAAAATAGGTTTTATAGGGCTGGGCAACATGGCAACGGCAATGATAGGCGGAATTATAAAGGAAGGCATTGTAAAGCCGGAAGAAATTCTCGGCTCTTCCAAAACGAAGGAATCCCTTCAGAAGGCTGTTGATGCCTTTGGAATCTGCGGAATGGAAAGCAATGCCCGGGTAGCGGGGGAAGCGGATATTCTCATACTTGCGGTAAAACCCCAGATGTATGAAGGCGTAATCGGGGAAATACAGGAGAGTATAAAGCCCTCCGGCCTGATTGTCAGCATAGCGCCGGGAAAAACCATTGCCTGGCTGCAGAATGTTTTGGGAGACGAAAAAGGGGAAAGAAAGATTACAAGATGCATGCCCAATACGCCTGCCATGGTGGGAGAAGGCTGTACGGGCGTTTGCTTTTCCGATAGCATGACAAAGGATGAAAAGGATTTGGTGCTGAAGGTGTTTAACAGCTTTGGTAAAGCCATGGAAGTGCCTGAAAATCTTATGGATGTTGTAGTAGGAGTGAGCGGAAGCTCTCCGGCCTATGTATTTCTTTTTATAGAAGCAATGGCAGATGCGGCTGTAGCAGATGGAATGCCCCGCAAACTGGCTTATGAATTTGCGGCCCAGGCGGTATATGGAAGCGCCAAAATGGTGCTGGAAACAGGCATGCATCCCGGGCAGCTGAAGGATATGGTATGCTCTCCCGCAGGTACTACCATTGAGGCGGTAAGAGTGCTTGAAGAAAAAGGAATGCGTAGCAGCGTAATAGAGGCCCAGAGGGCTTGCGTAAAGAAATCTAAAGAAATATAGATAGAAAAATTTGACAAATTAAATATTATTTGCTATTATATCTTCACTTCCGATTTTTTAACATTTTTGTAATAATTGAAACAGAAATGAAATATAAGTTAACAGAAATCGGAAAATTTGGGAGGTTATCATGAGAAGAGTAAGCAAAAAGTCTCTTCGTCAAATGCTTGCCATTGCAGTTTTTGTTACGGCATTTATGATGATGAGCACTGTTGCAAAAGCGGAGGAAACGGATCTGAGTATCGGTGCCGCCGCAGTTCTTGATTCTGATGAAACAGATAAGGAAACAAATCAAGAGGTTTTGATTACTGCAGGCGCCATGGCAGATGAATCAGTGATTCCCATAGGCAACGACAGTGCGGATAAAACAGATGAGTCGGATGAGGAAGAAGAGGAAGCTGAATCAGAAGATTTTTCTCTTGTAATGGCAAATGTGGATAACAGTGTAAATGTCAGGGAGGAGCCCAGTGAAGAAGCTCCCGTAGCGGGTAAGCTGTTTAAAAACTGCGGAGCCACCATACTGGAAGAGGGAGACGGCTGGACAAAGATTCAGAGCGGAAATCTGACAGGCTGGGTCAGCAATGATTATCTTATTTTTGGCGAAGAAGCACAGACGATGATGGAAGAGGTCGGCACCTTGAAGGCAACTGTTTTAACAGACGCTTTAAGAGTCAGAAAGGATGCCAGCCAGGATGCGGGCGTTTATAAGCTGGTAAAAAACGGAGAGGTTTTAACAGCTGTGGAAGAGCTGGACGGCTGGGTAGCAGTACAGGTGGACAGCGACACCGTAGGTTATGTATCTGCAGAGTTCGTATCGGTAGAGTTTGCTACAGAGCACGGCAAAACAACCAAGGAAATTGCCGATGAAGAAAGAGAAAAGGAACTGGCAAAATTAAGTAAGAACAGAGGCGCGGTTCCCACCAGCGTATCGGATGTTACCCTTTTGGCGGCATTGATTCAGGCGGAAGCCGGCAATCAGCCTTATGAAGGAAAGCTGGCAGTGGGTGCGGTAGTTATGAACCGTGTCAGAAGCGGCGGTTATCCCAATACGATTATTGGAGTTATTACGGCGCCGGGACAGTTCCCGCCGGCTACCAACGGAACGGTAGCGGCTATTGCGGCAAGAGGACCTTCAGCCTCCTGTATGCAGGCGGCACAGGCAGCGGTTGACGGACAGACAACCGTAGGCGGCGCATTACACTTCGGACGTGTGGGTAAGGCTGCAGGAGTTGTAATCGGCAGTCACGTTTTCTATTAATATGCGTTATAATGAAATGATGAAACAAACAAAAAGGAATCTTTCTTAAAGAGAGATTCCTTTTTTGCTACATAAAGTTGCGGCAAAGCACTTAAATTTCTACAAGTCATTTTTTTGTGATTCATTGAATAATTTATGAAAATATAGTATGATGGGAATACTACAAAGGGAGGAAAGGAGAATATATATGATAACAATGTTTGGAGTATCCGTGTCGGCAATATTATTCTGGCTGGCGGTAATGGTCATTATGCTTGTGATTGAGATTGCGACCTTGGGAATTACTACCATCTGGTTTGCAGGCGGTGCATTGATCGCATCTGTGCTGGCGATGCTGAATGCTCCGTTTCTTGTTCAGATAATTGCCTTTTTAGTCGTTTCGCTGATATTATTGATTTTTACAAGACCTGTTGCGGTAAAATATTTTAACAAAGACAGGGCGAGAACCAATGTTGAGGGCATGATAGGAAGGCAGGCCATTGTGGTCAGCGAGGTTGACAACCTTCAGGGAATCGGCCGTGTAACCGTAGGCGGTCAGGAATGGTCGGCCCGTACTCCGCAGGACGGAATTGTACTGCAGGTAGGCGCGGTGGTTATTGTAAAGGCCGTCAATGGTGTAAAACTGATTGTAGAAGAGAGAATAGAAGATCAAAAAGCAGAAAGAAAAGAGGAAGATTAAATGGGAGCAGTTGTTGGAATTATTGTACTGATTATTATCGTAATCTGGGTGTTGGCATCCTGCATCAAAATTGTACCTCAGGCTCATGCATATGTTGTTGAAAGACTGGGAGCATATCAGGGCACATGGTCTGTAGGAATGCATTTTAAGATGCCGTTCATTGACAAGATTGCCAAAAAAGTTTTATTAAAAGAGCAGGTTGTGGATTTTGCGCCTCAGCCCGTTATTACCAAGGATAATGTTACCATGAGGATTGACACGATCGTATTCTTCCAGATTACAGACCCTAAGCTTTATGCATACGGTGTTGAGAATCCGATTATGGCAATTGAAAACCTGACGGCGACAACCCTTCGTAACATCATCGGCGATATGGAACTGGACCAGACTTTAAATTCCAGGGAGGTCATTAACGCAAAGATGAGCAGCACTCTGGATGCGGCAACAGACCCATGGGGTATCAAGGTTAACCGCGTAGAGTTAAAGAACATCATTCCTCCTGCAGGTATTCAGGATGCCATGGAGAAGCAGATGAAGGCAGAGCGTGAACGTCGTGAAGCTATCCTTCGCGCGGAAGGCGAGAAGAAATCCACCGTCCTGGTTGCAGAAGGTCAGAAGGAATCCGCAATTCTGGAGGCTCAGGCTGAGAAGGAAGCGGCAATTCTTCGTGCGGAAGCTCAGAAAGAGAAGATGATCCGTGAGGCGGAAGGTCAGGCTGAAGCCATTATGAAGGTTCAGCAGGCTACTGCGGATGGTATTAAGATGTTAAAAGAAGCAGGCGCGGATGATGCGGTTCTGCAGTTGAAGAGTCTGGAAGCTTTTGGTAAGGCTGCGGACGGCAAGGCTACTAAGATTATTATTCCTTCGGATATTCAGGGGATTGCGGGGCTTGCTACCAGTATTAAAGAGGTTATCACTGAGAAGTAGGTTGAAACTGGGGATTGTTAGGATACCCGGAAATAAAGAAAAGGATTTTGCCTCCCGGCTGTGTTGCGGCTTGGGGGGCTTTTCTTTATTTCCGGGGCGAATGGTTATGTGTGGTAAAGAAGTTAAAGGGTAAGAATTAAATGACAAAACTTATAATCAGTTGTATAATTAGTAAAAATCAGAATGGGTTGAATTGATATAATAAAGGCGGTATTTTGCATATTGTAGACAAAGTACAAGTACTTTATGATATAATGAGTGTTAGTGAGGAGAGCATGCTTGCATATTTGACGAACGGCAAATGGCAATCATGAATCTTTGATTCATGATATAATTAATATGGACTTCATGAAAAAGAAATGATTAAAAAAATGAGAATGTGGAGAGGAAATAACATGGACAAAAAAATGTTAATCGAAGAAGGCAAAACATTTCTGGGTATTGAACTCGGTTCGACAAGAATCAAAGGGGTTTTAATCGATGAAGCGGGAACGCCTTTAGCAGCAGGCAGCTATGAATGGGAAAACCAGTATGTGGACGGTATCTGGACTTATTCTTTGGAGGACGTCTGGAAAGGGATGCAGGGCTGTTATCAGGATTTATTAAAAGACGTAAAAGAACAGTATGGCGTAACCATCCAAAAAATCGGTT
>CAZDRM010000080.1:0-9349 GCA_964507745.1 uncultured Lachnospiraceae bacterium | reverse complement strand
ACCTGCTGATGCAGTTCCAGAGCGATATTCTGGGTGTGCCTGTAGAGAGGCCTATGATCAGTGAGACAACGGCGCTGGGAGCCGCATATCTGGCGGGACTTTCCGCAGGGTTCTGGAAAAGTAAAGAAGAACTGCGCGCCAACTATCTGGTGGATAAAACATTTATTCCTTCGGTCAGACAGGAGGAACGAGAAAAACTGCTGGCAGGATGGCATAAAGCAGTTAAAGCGGCATGTGAATTTTAAAGGGATCATAAAATCTGAAGAAATCATGAAATCTGAAGGAACCATGAAATCTGAAAGAACCATGAAATCTGAAAGAACCATGAAATCTGAAGGAACCATGAAATCTGAAGGAACCATGAAATCTGAAGAGACCATGAAATCTGAAGGGGCCATAAAATCCAAAAGGATCATGAAATCGGCAAAAGGAAAGAAAGCAGGTTAGAAGCAAAATGTAAACCTGTTAACAGAAAAGGTTGACAATTGTCTCCCGTCGTGATAACATTAGCTGAACTTAATCAAGAGGAGCATAATGTAATGAACGAAAAGAAAAAATGGAAACCTTTGGATCTGGCATATATGGGGCTGTTTGTTGCCTTAATGGCAATTTGTTCCTGGATTAATATCCCCACAGCAGTGCCTTTTACCTTACAGACCTTTGCGGTATTTGCGGCAGTATCCATACTGGGGCTTTCCAGAGGGACAGCTGCAGTATTGGTTTATATTATCTTAGGTACGGTGGGGGCTCCCGTTTTTGCGGGTTTCAGCGGCGGCTACGGAATTGTTCTGGGATTGACCGGCGGTTACATAGTAGGCTTCATTTTTATGGCGCTGACTGAGGGAGTCATTATGAAGGTTTTTGGCAAAAAGATACCTGTCATGGCAATTGCCATGCTCTTAGGGCTGGCGGTACTCTATGCCTTCGGGACGGCGTGGTTTATCTTTGTATATAACAGGGATAACGGGACAATCAGCGTTCTGGCAGCGCTGTCAGCATGTGTATTCCCATACATCATTCCTGACTGCTGCAAAATCGCATTGGCAATTGCCCTGGATAAAAGGCTTGCCGGATTTGTCAAAAATGAAACCGATACAAAACCGGTAGGAAACCGGCATAAAACGGAAATAAAGCAGGTATAAAGCCAATAGGAAACCGAACAGATAAGAGCTTTATGGAAACACCGGGAGAAAAGCCTATGGATGAAATATTACTGCGTCCCCATCACGCGCTGTGCATTTGTTTTTTTGAAGGAAAAGGATATAGCAGCGACTTTACAAAGCATATGGCAGAGACCGTAGAAAAACTTCAGAAACCCGGGCAGTATGTGTTCCTTGTGGATACTGAGGACGAAATATGCAGGAAATGTCCCAATTATCTGGAGGATGGGTGCAGCCAGAAGGAAATGGTTCAAAGATATGACCTGAGTGTTACTTATATGACAGGAGTGTCATATGGGGAAAAGCTGGAATTTAAGCGTTTGAAGGAGCTGGTGGAAAGCCGGATTATGGAAGCAGGAAGATTCCCGGGCCTGTGCGGAGACTGCGAATGGGCATCTATCTGTCACAAAAAACATGAAAAATAGAGGAGCGACTGTCGAAAGGCAGTCGTTTTTTATAAGAACGACATAATATATTATATGGAAGTATTTTGAGTAATTAAAAAAATTTCTTTTTTATTATGGAAAAAGTATTAACCTATGTTATAATAGCAGTAAGTGGTTATTATCATTGAATCCTTGTCAGGGAATTTTGTGTTTTTTATAAGTCTTGAGGGTTTATGATAGTGTAGCAAGAAAATCTCTAGGAGTTTGTCATGGACATCAGCAAAATTTGTTTTAACTGCATGAAGGGCGAAGTGGACGACGATGGAGTTTGTAATTGTTGTGGGAAACAGTTTTCGGATATTAAGTTAAGTGAAAGCTATTTGCCCGTCGGAAGCTTTTTAAGAGAAAAATATTTAATGGGCCGGGTTTTGGGTGAAGGAGGCTTCGGCATTACTTATATTGGATACGATATCAATCTGGATGCGCAGGTTGCTATTAAGGAGTTTTTTCCCAGAAATTATGCCAGCAGGGCAAGAGGAACGGACACTCAGGTCATTCCCAATGAGGGCGAGGCCGAGGTTTTCTTCTACAAGCAGAGGGATAAATTTTTGGATGAGGCTAAGAGACTGGCTAAATTCCGCAATACCCCTGCAGTTGTGTCCGTTTTGGACTTCTTTAAGGATAACGGCACTGCCTACCTTGTTATGACTTATATTAACGGTATGACACTGCGCAAGCTTCTGGATTATTCCGGCGGCAGGATTACGGCGGAGGAGACCCTGAAGATTATCCAACCCGTTATGCTGGCACTTAAGGAAATTCATGACAGCGGATTTATACACCGGGATATCAGTCCGGACAATATCATGATTTCAGACTTAAGCAATCGGGTTTATCTCATTGATTTCGGGACGGCAAGAGCCAATACCAATGACGAAGATAAGACCATATCTGTATTCAAGAAGTCCGGCTATACCCCCCCGGAGCAGCTTCGGACAAAGGGTAAGCAGGGGCCGTGGACGGATATTTATGCATTGTGCGGCACCTTATACAGATGTATTACCGGCATAAAGCCCTTGGATGTGACGGATCGTCTTTTTGGCGAGGAACTGAAAAGACCCAGCGAATACGGGATATCGATTCCTGCCCAGATAGAGAATGCGATCATGAAGGGGCTGGAGATTCATAATGAAGATCGTTTCCAGAATATGGATGAGCTTTATGATACCATATACAAAAGCGACGCATGGCTGGAGGTCAGTGATGAAGAATATACCAAGGTCATAGAGGCTGTACGTAACTATAAGATTCACGGAAGTCCGAGACCCAAAATTGAGACCATATACAAGAAAATGGCGAAAAATAATGAGCAGACACCTGTGGAAAACAAGTCTGCTTATGCCAGTGAAGAGGAGGAGATACTCAGGGTTGTGGATGAGTATAAGAGAAGCCCTGAATATCAGAGCGCTTATGAGCGGTTTATCAAGGAGGACCCCACTTATCTGCGCCAGCTTGAATATGAAAAAGTAAAGGAAACCATCAGAAATTTTAAAAAGAACCGGGAAATGAACATTTCCGAAAAAGAAATTATTGACGATTATATGAAACGGAAAAACCAGAATAGTGACAGCGCCATATTATAAATATGGCAGCTGTCTTTTTTTTAAATATTTATTGACTGCTTTTCTTCGTTATTGTCCGGAGAAATTTTCTGTTTCTTTACCGCAATTCCCGTATTTTCATGCATAGTGTTTGTTTTTAAGAGAAATACTATTTGAAAAACGAACAGGACGGTATGAAATTATGGAAGAAAATAAAGAAGCGATATTTGCGGTGGGAAAACAAAGCGTTAAGCTGCCTATGCCTATTTACATCAGGGCATCCGCATCTGTTGTAGGCGAGAAGGAAGGCAAAGGTCCTTTAGGGGAACTTTTTGATATGATAGGCGATGATGAGCTCTTTGGCTGTAATAACTGGGAAGAAGCGGAAAGCACCCTGCAAAAGGAAGCGGTAACCCTTGCCATGGGAAAGGCAGGCATTTCAAAAGAGGACGTAAGATATCTTCTGGCAGGCGACCTGCTGGGACAGACCATAGCCACATCCTTTGGACTAAAGGAATTTGAAATTCCCCTTTTTGGTCTGTACGGCGCCTGTTCCACCTGTGGGGAAACCATCAGCCTGGGTTCCATGATCTTGGGAGGAGGCTTTGCAAAAAACGTAGTATGCGTCACTTCCAGCCATTTTGCCAGCGCGGAGAAGGAATTTCGTTTTCCCATGGAATACGGGGGACAGAGACCTCCCTGTGCAACCAGAACGGTAACGGGCGGAGGAGCCTTTGTTTTATCAACAGAGAAAGGGACAAAGCCCAAAGCTTTGATTACAGGTATCACAACAGGAAAAATCGTGGATATGGGCGTCAAGGACAGCTTTAATATGGGATGCAGCATGGCGCCTGCGGCGGCAGATGTTATTGCCGCCAATTTAAGAGATTTTCAAAGAGAACCGGGAGACTATGACAAAATCATAACCGGGGATCTGGGAGAAGTGGGTCAGAAGGCTCTTTTCAGCCTGATGGAGCAGAGAGGCTTTGATATTTCCCAAAACCATATGGACTGCGGTATGGAGATTTTTGACAAAGAGCAGAAGGGAACTCTGGCAGGAGGCAGCGGCTGCGGATGTGCGGCCACGGTTCTTTCCGCCTACATTCTGAAAAAGCTGGAGGAGGGAGAATTTAAACGGATATTGTTTGTTCCTACAGGAGCGCTTTTGAATAAGACCAGCTTTAATGAGGGACAGACGGTACCGGGCATTGCCCATGCCGTCATATTGGAAGGCTGTGGTTCTCCTCTGTAAAAATTTGTCGTAAATTAAAAAATTCAGATTATATGCCGGGAAACGCTGCAGTCTCCCGGCATATTTTAAACCGGACTTTAGAAAACTGCTATTTGTCAGCTTTTTTCGTGACATTAATGTTGAAATATGATACAATTTTATGTAATAAGCTTTAAATTCAGCGGAGGAATCTATAATGGGGAAAAACGAAAAGATACTTATGGAAAAGAAAAGGAGCGAGTCAGAACGTATTAACCGGGCGGTCTACATTTGTTATCTGATAGAAGTGACGGTTATTTTTCTTGCGTATTTTCTGGAGGTTGTGAAAGGGAACAGAAGCCTGCCGTATTTTATTGCTGTGGCGGCGTCTATTATCATACCGGCGGTTATTATGGCTGCGTCGTTAAAGCGAGACGCTGAATGGAAGTATTTTCGTTTTGTATACATAGTGGGATTCGGCATTCTTTATGCATATGTATTGTTTACCACAACCAATCAATTGACTTTTACTTATATTATGCCTATCATGCTTGCGTTTACCATGTACAATTCCATTAAGCTGTCATTGGTATTCAGCATTCTGGCCGTAGTGTTAAATGTGGGAGAGGTTGCATACAGAGGGATTTCAAACGGACTTACGGCGGCGGATATTACTACGGCGGAAATCCAGATTCTGATCATTGTATTTATAGGAGCATACTCCATTGTTGCAAACCGTATGGCAAATGTAACAAACGGGGAGAAGATGGAAATTGTCAACGGGGAAAAGGAGCGTACGACAAAGCTTTTAAACCGTACCATGGAGCTTTCGGGCAGTATCACAAAAGGTGTTTTTGAAGTAAAGGGACATATGGAAGAGCTTGGAGATTCCGTATCCAAAACAGTGGGCGCCATGGAAGAGGTAAGCGCCGGAAGTGTGGAAACGGCGGAGTCCATTCAGACCCAGTTAGTGAAGACAGAGGAAATACAAACGCATATAGAGAATGTGGAAAAAGCTGCGGCAAGCATTGTGGAGAATGTCAACAGCACACGCAATGCCATAGGAAAGGGCAATGCCAATATCAGTCTTATGCTGGAACAGGTAAAAGCGTCTGAGCAGTCGGGAAATCAGGTGGCAGAGGAGCTTTCCAATCTCAATGAATATACACAGCAGATGCATTCCATCGTGGAGATGATCAATAATGTTGCGGAGCAGACCTCCCTTTTATCTTTAAATGCCAGCATTGAAGCGGCAAGGGCGGGAGAAGCCGGAAGAGGCTTTGCAGTAGTGGCATCAGAGATTTCCTCCCTTGCGGGACAGACTCAGGAAGCTACTGAAAATATAGAGAGCCTGATCGAAAACATTTCAGAAAGGCTGGAACATGTAGTACAAGCAATAAACGGATTGGTTGAGGCAAACCAGAAACAGGCACAGAATGCCGGGGATACGGCAGACAGCTTCAACCAGATAGAGGATAAGGCATCTACCATCGCTTACAGTTCTGATGAATTAAATGAGATTGTTAAAATGTTGGCGAAAGCAAATGGGGAGATTGTGGAGAGCGTTCAGAACATTTCCGCTATTACAGAGCAGGTGTCGGCACATGCCAGTGAAACCTTTGAAAGCAGCCGGAAAAATGAGGTTGTTGTGGAGAAGGTCAGCGTTATTGTTGATATATTAAGCGATAAAGCGGAGGAATTGGCGAGAGAGCAGTAAAAGCGTTACAGAACATCGGGGAGGAGACGGCCATGCAGGAGATATTGGTCTTGTATTATCTGGTAGCATTGGTAGCGGCATTGATTTTGCTGAATGCATATAAAAGAAATACAACAATAGGCATTAAAATAGGCAAAGTCATGCTTGCCACTTTTTTGCTGGTTGTCTTTTACTCCTTTAATATCATTGGCACTTCTTTTTTAGTCAAGTCTGTGGCCCTTAGTTTATCTTTTATTACTATGGATGTCATGCTGCTTCTGTTTTATGATTATATACTGGAATTCATCGGGTGGCAGGAAAAAATACCCAGAGGGGTTTTCTATTGTATTTTTACCTTTGCAATGGTGGATATGGTTTTCATGCTTTTAAATCCTTACAATGAAATTGCTTTGGGATACAGGATGATAGCCTATGGAGAAGACTTTGTTTTAACTTACATTCCTAAGCTGCCCTTTGTTCTTCATAATCTGTATGCTCTGGCAGTTGCCCTGCTGGCAGTTTTTCTTCTCATACTCAAGTGCAGGGAAACGCCCAGGATATATTGGAAGCGGTATTACATTTTAATTGCGGGAATCGGAGCGGCGGCTTTTCTAAATGCTATTAATCTGAAAATGACGGATGTTGTTCCTGTGGATGTTTCATCGGCGCTGTATTGTATGGTGGGTATGTTAATGTATTTCAATACCTTCCGGTATCTGCCTATGGTTACTCTGGATCTGACCCGCAGTATGATACTGAATTATTTGAGCGAGCCTGTTGTCTTATTTGACTATGAGGGATGCCTCACTGATTACAGCATGGATATATTGCGTGTAATGCCCAATACACGTTTTGAAATTTCGGTACTGACCCTGGAAGAGTTTGTTGAGGAAGGGAAATTTCCCGGATTTCGGAATGATGAGGTAGACCAGGAATTTGAGTGGACGGTACGTCTTTCCGGAGAAATACATATATTCCAGTGCAAGTTTAAATGCATGAAGGATTCCAAAGGGCTCAGCATCGGAAAGATTTTTGTTTTCAATGATATTACCTCCATACGAAAAACATTCTTCGAACTGGAGCAGTCCACGTTATATGACGCTGTAACGGGATTGTACAATAAGCAGAGCTATATGACACAGGTGCCACAATGGAACGACAGCCGTTATTGGCCGGTTGCCTTGACGGTATGTAATGTCAATGGTCTTAGGAGTATCAACGACCGTTTCGGAACGGCATACGGAGATATGGTCATGAAGCAGCTGGCTCATTTTGTGCAGATACATATCGGAGAGGATACCTTTGCGGCAAAGGTTGATAACGGGGATATTCTGGTGGTCATGGAAGGAAAAACTCATGAAGATGCCGCAGATGTGTTTGAAAAGATCAAACAGGATATGGAGGGATTTTTCAGTGAGGAAAATGCCGTACAAATCGAATACGGCATTGCAGTAAAGGAGCGGGAAGACGTTACCATGGAGAGGGTGCTTTCCGATGCCCGCACCAGTATGCAGAATAAAAAGATGCTCCGGGATAATTCCGCAAGCAGTTCCCTGGTGGATTCCTTAAAGCAGACCTTAAGCGAAAGCGATTATGAAACAGAGGAGCATGTGGAACGTACAAGGGAAATGGCGGCAAGGCTCGGCAAGAAGATGAATCTGTCGGATTCCGATATCGGCAAGCTGGAGCTTTTGGCTGTGCTTCATGATATCGGCAAGGTTGCCATTCCCCATCATGTTCTTGTTAAAAAGGGCAAACTAAATGATGAGGAATTTAAAATCATGCAGCAGCATACCATCAAGGGATACCGTATTGCCAAGTCCTCTCCCGAATTGGGAGACATTGCGGAATGTATTTTGTCCCATCACGAAAAATGGGACGGGACAGGCTATCCCAACCGGTTAAAGGGAGAAGAAATCCCTCTGCTTTCCAGGATTATTTCAGCTGTGGACTCTCATGACGTTATGGTCCATAACCGCCCTTATCATCAGGCCATGCCGGAGGAAGACGCAATTAAGGAGCTGCGCAGATGTGCGGGAACCCAGTTTGACCCCAATATCGTGAAGATTTTTACAAAGATGTTAGAGGAAGAGGAGCTTCCCAAAATCAGAGCAGAGCGAGAGAAGGAAAGGCTGGAAACAGAAATGGCTGCTGCAAAGGTAGCCAGAAAGACCCTGAAAAAAGAAGAGGAAGATGAAGAACGGGAGAAAGAAGATATAGAGAGGAAAAGTAGAGAAAAAAAGGTAAAAAAGGAAGCGTAGGGAAGAAAATATAAAAAGTAAGGAAGTGTCATAAGTGCGGGAAATGGAATTCAAGATGGAGAGAGAGGGACTGCTGAAGGTAGGGGACAGAATTACGGTAACGGAAGGCGTTCTTCCCAGCAGCTATTATTACACCATAGATCCGGCACTTGCCATGTCAGGGAATATCCCCTTTCGGGAAAGAATGAAGGCAAAGGAAGGAACCGTTGTGGATATTCAGGAAAATGACAGAGGCTATTATGTGACGGTCAATTTTGAAGAAGGATGAGATAAAAAGAATTCAGGAGGAAGAAGACATGTTAAAAAAAATCAGTACAGAAAAAGCGCCGGCGGCAATCGGACCTTATTCACAGGGAATCATAGCAGGAGATTTTCTTTTTGCATCGGGACAGATTCCCATTATTCCCGAAACGGGAGAGCTTGCAGAGGGAGATATCAAAGTGCAGGCGGAACAGGCTATGAAAAATGTGGGAGCTCTTTTGGAGGCGGCAGGCGTTTCTTATGAAAATGTGGTAATGACCAGCTGCTTTTTGGCGGATATGGGCGATTTCGGAGCTTTTAATGAAGTTTATGCAAAATATTTTACGGATACGCCGCCGGCAAGAAGCTGCGTGGCAGTGAAGACGCTTCCTAAAAACGTGCTTTGCGAAGTGGAAGTGATAGCGTATTTAAAATGATTGTTGTGTAAAATGCCCTGCCCTTTAGGACGGGGCATTTAAATGTTGAGAGGGAAAGTATGAAGAAAAGAAATATAGACAAAGGCTTTATCATTTCATTGATGTATATTGCCGGAGTCGTATTGCTGATCATAGGATTAATAAAAGTTCAAAATATGAAGGATATTGAGTTCGAGAAGGTTCAGAATTTGCGGGTAGTAAGGCTGAGTCCGGACAAAAATTCTGTTAAAGATGAGGAGGCCTATTTCTTTGGGTATGATGATGTGATATACAGGTATGATTTTGAAACAAGGGAGACGGAGCGGCTTTGTGAGTCCTACAACAATAAATTTGTGATATATGAGGATTATGTGTTTTG
>CAZDRM010000079.1:0-9395 GCA_964507745.1 uncultured Lachnospiraceae bacterium | reverse complement strand
GCAGAATACATTTTATAAACCACTTTTCCTTACGGGTAAGCCGGTACATGCACATAGGAAACATCATGTTAATACTTTTTATAGAAGGTGCGTTCTTGATTGCAGAAGGTACAAGGAGTACGCTTTTCGAAATCATTTCCGGCACCACACACATGGCTTTTACCAATATGCCTGCGCCAAAAGAGCCTCCAAAGCAGGCAATTTTTTCATAGCCCAGATTTTCAATAACTTCTTTTACCCATTCCCCGTAATCCCGAGAAAAAGGAGACAAAGACGTTTCTGCGCTTTTGCCCGGATGTCCGATTGTATCCACTGCATAAATGTGAAAATACGGTAACAAAAAGCCGCAATACTTTAAATTATATGCTGTTGTGGCATTGCCGCCATGAAATATAAGCAGCGGCGGTTTGTCGTAATCTCCGCATTCAACTAAATGAGTCCTTCCAAAAGAAGTTTCTACATAACGGTCTTCAAAGGAAATATTCAATTCCTTCAACTGCCTATCATATAACGCAATAAGCTTTGCTCTTCCTTTTTTGTTTCTGTATATCGACCTCATAAAATATTTTCCCTATTTTATCTCAATGGTATCAATCTGCTCCCCGCTGAGCCTGTAGGCCTCCTCAATCTCTCCTACTGTCAGGTCCGTCTCCGCCGCCAGTTCTTCCGGGGTAACCTTTCTTCGCAAATCTTTATACAGTTCTTCTGCCGCCGCTGCTACCCGGTTGACCTGCTCTAAAATTTTTTCATCCATCTCTTTGGCATCCCCTTCGGCGGATACCAGCACTTCCATGGCGTCCATGATCATTCCTGCAAAAAATCCTTCCGCATCTTCCGGCTTTTCCACGCAGCTTACCATGGATACCGCACTCATCAGGGCAACGTTTCCTTCCCCGATTAAATCCTCCATCAGGACGCCCTGTCCCGCATAGAGCTTTGCAATCTCCACTACCTTGGGCAGAAATACCGTAAGCAGCTTGTCCGCCGCCTCTTTATCGTCTTCCATTGCAGACAGGATAAGGGCTGTCTTTTCTTCCTCCGATACAGGAGGCAGTGCGTCCAGTTCTTCCATAAACATGGCAAGAAAATCCCTGTCCTCTGAGCTTAGAGTTTCCTCCGCTTCCAACGCCTCTTCCAAGTCGGAAATCTCTCCCACGGCAATCTTGTTCTGTGCCAGATAATCATAAATAAAGGAAAGCTTGCTTTTATCAATTCCGGAATTCGGAAAACCTTCATTTACCTGCTCCTCGGACAATTGATTGCCCTGTTTTTTCCCCAAACGCAAAAGCTCTGCCAGCTCTTTTCTAAAAATCTCTTCCTGTCCCATTCCTTCTCCTGTCCATATCAATCTATACTTTTAATTTTAGCATATAGTTTACATAACTCAAATTATGTTTACTTATTTTTCTATTTAGTTTACATAATGTCAAATATAGTTTACATAATACTTAATGTGATTTACATAAATCGCTATATGGTTTACATAATTCTACTGCCCTTGTTTCACATGAGGATGAGTATAAATATGCTTGGAGCAATATTCATAATTTCCCACACATTTAGAGCAGAACCTGAACTGCTCATCGGGGTCTGTCTCTTCCGTGCGGCCGCAGATGGCGCATTTATGTCTTGTAACTTTCTTCATCTTAACAGTATGGCGCTGGAAATCCCTTTGCCGCTTCATCTGGGTAGGAGTACGGAAACTCCTTCTTGTCACAATGAAGAATACCAGAACATTTAACAGGGAAAATCCTATGACAACTGTTTTGGTTATACCATAGATAATTCCAAGATTATAAGACATAAGAACATCATAGGCCATAATAATCACATAAATAACCCCTAGAACTTTGGTCTTTATGGGAATTACAAACATAAAGAGCATCTGCATCTCCGGATAGGTAATGGCAAATGCCAGAAAAATCGACATACTGACATAATAGGTACTGAAGAAAAGAGAGGCAAACATGGATAAGGAAGCCACACCATCTTCTACTAATCCCATTGCATCCATGGCTGCGCCGATACCGGTTAAAGAAAAGATACCATAAAGCAGGAATGCTCCCACTACCGTAAAAATCAATCCCATAAACATAAAGACATTATAACGGAAAGTACCCCATGTACGCTCCAGCAGGTTTCCGATACTATAGTAGCAATACAAGGTAACTAAGGTAAAGATACTCAGAGAACTGGGCGGAATCAGAAGCCATGAAAAAAGCCTCCATACCTGTCCGTGTAAAATCTCATACACGTCAAGCCTCAGATAGGATAATATGGCAATGGTTACCGAATTACCCAAATTTGCTGAAATCTGCAATCCATATCCTATTGCATAACAGATAATCAGATACATAGTCAGATTGGGAATAGCGTATTTCCCGTATTTATTTTCCATTTTATAAAACCACAACATTCCTGCTTACACCTCTGCTAATCTCTATCATATTTTAGTTTATATACCCATAGTATTTTATCATGTGGACTTGCCAGTGTAAACAAATGGCGAAAAAATTCATTTTTCTTTCATAAACTTACCAAATTCTTAACAGTTTAAACAATTGCATTTTTAAAAACCTTGTCATATAATGTAGTCTGGTGCAGAAAAAGCAAGTTAGAAGGAGCGAACCCAAAATGAGAAAGCAAGGATACACTTTAGGAATTGATATCGGTTCCACTACGGTAAAAATTGCGATCTTAGATAATGAACATACAATTTTATTTTCTGATTATAAAAGACATTTTGCAAACATTCAGGAAACCCTTTCCGATTTATTAAAAACAGCTGTTACCGAACTCGGGGATTTAGCGGTAAATCCCATGATTACCGGTTCCGGCGGACTGACTCTGGCAAATCATCTGGGAGTGTCTTTCGTACAGGAGGTTATTGCCGTTTCCAGTGCATTGACCGACTATGCCCCCCAGACGGATGTAGCGATTGAGCTTGGTGGCGAGGATGCCAAGATTATTTATTTTGAAGGCGGCAACGTGGAACAGCGTATGAACGGTATCTGTGCCGGCGGTACAGGTTCCTTTATTGACCAGATGGCATCTTTATTACAGACAGATGCTTCCGGTTTAAATGAATATGCCAAAAATTATCAGTCTCTTTATACCATTGCGGCACGCTGCGGCGTATTTGCCAAAACTGATATTCAGCCTTTGATTAACGAAGGGGCAACCAAAGAAGACCTTGCCGCTTCTATTTTTCAGGCAGTGGTAAATCAGACCATTTCCGGCCTTGCATGCGGCAAGCCTATCAGAGGACACGTTGCCTTTTTAGGCGGTCCTCTCCACTTTTTATCGGAATTAAAAGGAGCATTTATCCGCACTCTGAAATTAGATGATACCCATATCATCGCCCCTGAACATTCCCATTTGTTTGCGGCAGTAGGTTCCGCCTTAAATGCAAAGGAGAATGTCTCCTTTAACCTTATGGAAATGGCGGATAAATTATCAAACGGTATTCAGATGGAATTTGAGGTAGAGCGTTTGGAACCGCTGTTTGCCTCCGAAAAGGAATACAAAACCTTTACTGACCGTCATAACAGCAACAAGGTTTCCACCGGAAAACTGGAAGAATATGAGGGAAATTGTTATTTGGGAATCGATGCCGGCTCCACCACCACAAAAGTAGCTTTAATCGGCGAAGACGGCAGACTCCTCTATTCTTTTTACAGCAATAACAACGGAAGTCCTTTAAAAACAGCGATTTCTGCCATTTGTGATATTTATGACAAACTGCCCGAAGGCGCTAAAATTGTGCACTCCTGCTCCACCGGATACGGCGAAGCTTTAATGAAAGCCGCTTTTCTTTTGGATGAAGGAGAGGTGGAAACCGTTGCCCATTACTATGCGGCGGCATTTTTCTCTCCTGACGTAGACTGCATTTTAGACATCGGCGGTCAGGACATGAAATGCATCAAAATCAAGAACCAGACTGTAGACAGCGTGCAGTTAAATGAAGCCTGCTCCTCGGGCTGTGGTTCTTTCATTGAAACCTTTGCCCAGTCTTTAAATTACAGCGTACAGGATTTTGCGAAGGAAGCCCTGTTTGCAGAACACCCCATTGATTTGGGCACACGCTGTACCGTATTTATGAATTCCAAGGTAAAGCAGGCTCAGAAGGAAGGGGCTTCAGTTGCGGATATTTCCGCGGGTCTCGCCTACTCTGTTATTAAAAACGCATTGTTTAAGGTTATTAAGGTTTCCGATGCCTCAGAGCTTGGTAAAAAGATTGTGGTACAGGGAGGCACTTTTTATAATGATGCCGTGCTGCGCAGCTTCGAGAAAATCGCGGACTGTGAAGCAATCCGTCCCGATATTGCGGGTATTATGGGAGCTTTTGGCGCTGCGCTGATTGCTAAGGAACGCTACCATGAAAAGCTTAAGAAATGCAGCGACTGTGAAGGAACTGACATTACCACCATGTTATCCATTAATAAGATTAAATCCCTTGAGTTCACTACCCGCATGGCAAAATGTAAGGGCTGTACCAACAACTGCCGCCTTACCATCAACCAGTTTTCCGGCGGAAGACAATACATATCCGGAAACCGCTGTGAACGGGGCATCGGCAAGGAAAAGAATGCCAATCATCTGCCCAATCTGTTTGAGTATAAAAACCAGCGTATTTTCGGCTATGAACCTCTTCCCATTGATCAGGCGGGAAGAGGTCAGGTAGGTATTCCCAGAGTTTTAAATATGTACGAGAACTATCCCTTCTGGTTTACCTTTTTTACGGAATTAAAATATCAGGTAGTGCTCTCTCCCGTTTCCACTCATAAGATTTATGAGCTGGGCATCGAATCCATTCCCAGCGAATCCGAGTGCTATCCTGCCAAGCTTGCCCATGGCCATGTGTCCTGGCTCATTAAGCAGGGAGTAAACTTTATCTTTTATCCCGCCCTGTTTTATGAAAGGGATGAGGTAGAAGGCGCTAATAACCATTATAACTGCCCTATTGTTACTTCCTATTCGGAAAACATCAAAAATAATGTAGAGGAAATCGGTCGGGGCGATATCCGTTTTCAGAATCCGTTTCTGAATTTCCGTGATACAAAAACCATCGGCGATGTTTTAGTGAAGGAATTTCCCCACATTCCCGCTGCAGAGGTACGGGAAGCCATAAAGAAGGCCTGGGACGAACTGGAATGCGCAAGGAACGATATGCGCAAAAAAGGCGAAGAAACTTTAAAATATCTGGAAGAAACAGGAAGGCGGGGAATTGTCCTTGCCGGCCGTCCTTACCATATTGACCCTGAAATCAACCACGGCATTCCCGAGTTGATTAATTCATACGATATTGCCGTTTTAACAGAAGACAGTATTTCCCATTTGGGAAAACCCGAACGTCCTTTAATCGTATCGGACCAGTGGATGTACCATTCCAGGCTTTACGCTGCCGCCGCTTTTGTGCGCACCACGGAAAATCTGGATATGATTCAGTTAAACTCCTTTGGCTGCGGCTTAGATGCCGTTACAACGGATCAGGTAAATGACATTCTTTCCGGTTCAGACAAAATCTACACCTGTCTGAAAATCGACGAGGTTAACAATCTGGGAGCCGCCCGCATCCGCGTCCGCTCCTTAATCGCCGCCCTGCGGGTAAAGGAACAGAAAGCAAAGGAACGCTCCATTCACTCCACAGCGTTGAACCGGGTTGTTTTTACAGAAGAGATGCGAAAGGATTATACCATCCTCTGCCCTCAGATGTCTCCTATCCATTTTGAGATTTTACAGCCCGCCTTTAAGGCCTGTGGATACAACTTTGAAGTAATTCCCGAAAACAACCGTCATGCGGTGGACACAGGGTTAAAATATGTCAATAATGACGCGTGTTATCCTTCCTTAATTGTTGTAGGCCAGATTATGAATGCCTTAAATTCAGGAAGATATGATTTGAATAAGGTTGCGGTTATGATTACCCAGACAGGCGGAGGCTGCCGGGCCACCAACTACATCGGTTTTATCCGCCGCGCCCTTGCAAAAGCGGGCATGGAATACATACCGGTCATTTCCTTAAATATGGCAGGCTTAGAAAATAATCCCGGCTTTAAACTGGATGCCAATATGCTTTTACGCGCCATGTACGGGGCTATTCTCGGCGACATTTTCATGCGCTGTCTCTACCGTATGCGCCCTTATGAAAAAGAGGAAGGTTCCGCCAATGCCCTGCACAAAAAATGGCTGAAGGAATGTCAGGATTTTGTTTCCGTAAAGCATCTTTCCTTTTCCAGATTTAAAAAGCTGTGCAGACAGATCATTAAGGAATTTGATGAACTGCCCATTACGGATGAAAAGAAGCCCCGTGTAGGAATTGTTGGAGAAATTCTGGTTAAATTCCTGCCGGAAGCCAACAACCATCTGGCAGAGCTTTTGGAAGCAGAAGGCGCTGAGGCTGTCTGCCCCGACTTATTGGATTTCATGATGTACTGCTTCTACAATCAGATATATAAGGCGAAACAGCTTGGTATGTCCAAAAAAACCGCATATGCCAGCAGATTTTTAATCTGGATGGTCAACCGGTTCCGTGCTCCTGCCGCAAAGGCTTTAAAAAACAGTCGTCATTTTGACCCGCCCGCCAATATTTATGACTTGGTGGAATATGCGAAAACCATCGTTTCCATTGGCAATCAGACCGGAGAAGGCTGGTTTTTGACCGGGGAAATGTTGGAGCTGATTCACTCGGGAACGCCTAATATCGTATGTACCCAGCCCTTCGGATGCCTGCCCAACCATGTGGTAGGAAAAGGCGTCATTAAGGAACTGCGCCGTCAATATCCCGACAGCAACATTGTTGCCATCGATTATGATCCGGGCGCCAGCGAGGTTAATCAGTTAAACAGAATCAAACTGATGCTTTCCACGGCATTTAAGAACATGGATAAATAATAATATAAAAACACCATCTATGGAAATTTCACATCTCTTTTCCATATGATGGTGTTTTTTATCTGCCCTTAACCGGCGGATCAGCCTGTGATGGAAATATATTTATGCTCTTCCACTTCCGGTTTTGCCTCCTTTTTGGGAATCATAACTTCCAGAATGCCGTTTTCAAATTTTGCCTGAATATCCTCATGGGTAAGGTTATCTCCCACATAGAAGCTTCTCTGGCATTTTCCGTAAAAACGCTCTTTGCGGATATATTTACCATCCTCTTTTTCCTCTCTGCTGTCGGTATGCTCCGCATTGATGGTTAAATAGCCATCCTTTACTTCCGCCTGAATGTCTTCCTTTTTATAGCCCGGAAGCTCAAGATCCAGTCTGTATTTGTCTTCAAACTCCTGAACATCTGCATTCATGCTGCTTACCGGTGCCTTTGTTCCTGCTTTGGAAAATCCAAAGGGAACGGAAAACACATCGTTAAAAATATCGTCCACAAAATTGTTCTCAAAGATACTGGGTACTAACATAAAAATTCCTCCTTAATAAAAATGGGGCATTCAGCCGTTAATATTAATCTGATGATTGGTTTTAGTTTGTGAAGTTCTAGGGATTTTTACTCCTGCGATTATGTTAAATACCCGATTGTTTATGCAAATTTTTAATGTTTTCTTTAAACTCCTGATTTATACGTGTTTTAAGTTTCTAAAATATGTAAACAAAAAGCTGTCACTCTCACGATTTGCAAATCATGAAAGCAACAGCCTTCTCTTCATTATTTTTTACTTATTCCTAACAAAAATTACTGAACTTTGTTGAATACGTAAGGATAATCAAAGCCTTCAATAATTTCCTCAGAATCTACATCTCCTGCAGCGTCGATTGTCAGCTTGTCGCCTTCAACGGTAAATAAATCATACACGTTGGAAGATACTGCAACTTCGTCCATGTAAAGCTTGTTTCCTTTTGCTTCATAAACGCCTGTTGTCTCGATATCGCCTACAAGGTCATCAATATCTACGCTTGACTGAAGCTCGCTGAGCATATACTCTTCAATTCCCATACCATACTGCTCTTCAAACAAGGAATCAATTTCGTCACGGGTATAACCGGAGCTCTCAAGCTCTTCGTACATTAAATCAGTGCCGAAAGAAGCCAGACTTTCAATATATGTATTAAATGTGTCTTTTAAAGCAGCCTCATCCGCATACATTTTAAAAGTACCGTCTTCATTGAAGTCCAACATTAATGTAATGTCAAAATTTTCATGGAATCCATCAAAATCGCTTCCCAGTTCTGATTCAATCATTCCGGAAAGATCAAAGGTAGCTGCCCATGTTCCGTACAGCTGGCTTGCAGTGCTTTTTCCACATCCTGCCAATGATAATGCAAGAATCATTATCATGACTAAGGATAAGATTTTTTTCATCTTTTTCATTTTTTTCCTCCTACATAACAGGCTCATCCTGTATATTCTCAATATAAGATTTTATCACATAAATAAAAATTGTCAACTATCTTATTACAGCTCTCTTTACATTCCCATTTTTTACCTAAAATATAACAGAAGCCGGAAAATATACCGGCTCCTGTCTCTTTTATTTTATTTACTTCCTAAATATCTCCCAGCTTATAGCACTTTTTATCTCCGGCTTTTGCCCGGGCAATCTGGAATTCCTGCATTTTGATATATTGCTCCGTGCGGAATTTTAAATGTCCCGCAAAGGCTGCCGCCTCCTCAAAAAGAGCAGCTCTTCTCAATACATCCACAATCCGCAGCTTTAACTCCGGCAGTTCTCTTTTGGGAACCTTTGAAACATCTACCTCATTATAGCAGGCAAGGGCTCTCTTTCTGCAGACAATTGCCGTCACATCCAGTTTTTCATCATCGCAGGACCATGCGGCGCAAAGAAAAGCGTCTCCCGCCTTTCGGTATTCCTTGCAGTGCTGGTATATTAACGCCAGCTTGACAAACCGCTTTCCGATTTCTCCCAGTCCCGCAATTCCGGCGCAATTCACATATTCCTTGGAATCCGTATATTTTTCATCATATTCAGGCATAGGATCCGTGGTGGAAAAAACATTTCTGCAATAATCGCACTTGTGTACCCATAAAGGCATCGCACTTCTGCGCACCTCCGGCGGTCTGAAATCCAAGTCCGGGGTTCCTTCGCTTGTCCCCATAGCCAGAATGGTCACTTCATTCATCCTGCCGCATATATTGCATTCCATATTTTTGACAGCAAATTTTGACACAATATCTACCTCCCTGTACACTTTTACAATCTGCCGTAACAATTTCCGATTATGCAAAAATGTAACACCTTGTATCCTATTTTAACAAATTCCTCCTTCTTCTTCAACAAAAACTATCCTACTCTTCCGTAAGCAGCTTGACCGGCTGGATTTTCCTGATTCTTATGCTTGTAAGGACCGCCACCAGAAATGCTGCCACAGTGATGAATACCACTGTTATGATTTTAAAGCTTCCGTCTACATTTATCTGA
>CAZDRM010000078.1:0-9631 GCA_964507745.1 uncultured Lachnospiraceae bacterium | reverse complement strand
TTCTGTTATGATTTCGGTAAGGGTATTCTGGTTCATATGTAAGCTCCTTTGGTTTTTGATCTTTCAGCATAATAATTGGTGCCCTTTTGTAGGGTGTGTCGGGGTAAAAGGCGTCTATAGACACTTTTACCTCTTTTAATATTATTTTGGAAATCAATTAATGATAGTATGTGCAAAATTTTGTGTCAATAAGGTTCATAGAAAAATTTCAATATTACTACATTTAGAATATCAAATAATCTATTAACAGAGATGTTTTAAGTGAAAATTACGTCCCTATCCTTTCTATAATCAGTCCCATTTATTAAATTTTTATAAAATTTTCACGATTTACCATATATGGTAACTATTTGCTATTTCATTTTGCTATAATGGAACAATCTTTTTATTAAAGATACTATATTCTACAAATTTTGACCCAGGATAAGTGGAGGAAAAATGAAAAAGAAAATTATTTTAATTTTGATAACAGTATTATGTCTGTTTTTACAGGCGGGCTCAATCTATGGGGCGGATTATGAATATGACGATTTGGGAAGAGTGACAAAGGTTGTTTATGAGGACGGAAGCAGCGTGACTTATATTTATGATGCAAATGGGAATATTGTGGAAGTTCTTACGGGGACGGAATGGGAAGATGAGGAAGAAAATGAAGGAAATGGTGGAAATGAAAATTTAGAAGTACAGGATCAGGGACAAGTATTTGAAAAAGGGGAAAAAGATATTGGTAAAAAGGCGGAAAAAGAAATAAAGATTGGTGGAGAGGATAAAAGCAAAACACCGATGGATGGAGAGAATGAAAGAGAAGCGCCGACTGGTGGAAAGGATAAAAATAGTAGTGCAGAAGATGAAAAGCCTGAGGGGAATTTTTATGAAACTAGCGAAGAAAAGATAGGGGAAAAAGAAACTGGAGGAAGCCGGTTGAGAAGCATAATAGCAGGCATAATAGTGGCAATGGGAATTGTGATATTGCTTTTGATTAAGAGGTCAAAAAAAGACAACAGCAATATGGTTGAAACAGACAGAGCTGATAAGTCCGATAAAAAAACAGAAGAAAATGGAAGGGAAGGAAAAAAAGAATGAGAAAGGGAATAGGACTAATGAAAAGAATTGTGGCAGGAATATTGATTGTGACTATGCTCCCCTTCTCAAGCTTTGCCGGAGTCGGAGTCAGGGAGGTAAATGCTGCGGCAGTATCTGCCAATAGCATATTATCTCCTGAAATCGAAAGTGACATCTTACCTGAGACTCTTTCTGAGGAAATAACAGAAAAGATTCATACCCACGGCGGGGAAGATATTGATACCTTCGTAAATGAAATCCTACAGGGAGAATTCCCCGAGGAAACAGAAAATGTCATAATTGAAGAAAATGATGCTTTGACAGAAGACCTGGTTGTCATGGATCTGACTCTTAAAAAGGGAACCTTTGACCTGCAGGGAAATACCCTATATATATGCGGGAATTTTATCCATAGCGGCGGCGTGTTAAAAATAAACGGCGGCCGGGTAGTAGTCATGGGGGATTACCGCATCCAAAGCCTGGTGCAGAAAGCAGAAAATGAAGAAACAGAACAAACCGGAAAAGAAAATGAGTCAGGAGAAGAATCGGAAACAGAAGAGCAGGACGAATATACTACTTCTAAGGGCTGCCTCCAAATGATAAATGAAAATGAATATCTCCTTGTCATGGGAGATTTCTATACCGATTCTGAAGTAAGCCATTCGGGCTGGCTGAACAACGGTATTATGGAAGTAAAGGGGAACTTTACACAATATACAACAAAAAATATAGACAATTTCTTTTCCACACGCAATTTTCATCTGTATCTGACGGGAACAGAAGGGCAGAAACTGGAAACGAGCCAGCGGTTCGACCGAGGGGACTGTATTGCAAATCTGGTTATAGAAAATGAAAGCGAGCAGGGCATTACCCTGGTCAATAACCCTTGTATAACAGGCAGTATCACAACCAATGGGGCTGTCATAGACGGCAGTATTTCCATAGGCCCGGAAACTGTATTTGAGGAAGACTATTTTGATGGAGGAATTACGCTTTCCCATGCAGGTCTGACAGGAAGGATCACACAGGAATTAATAATCGGAAAGGATTTAACCCTGGAAAAGAACGGTGGGAGATTATACATAGAGAAGCAGCTGACGGTAAAGGGAGATGCCCGGGTCGGCAATGCAGTATATCCTACCGGAGGAAGCCTGATCGTAGAAGGCGATATGACTGTGGATGACGGCGGGGATGGACACATCTGTGGGATTTACATGATAGAGGATAATGCTTATGTGCTTGTGGAGGGAGATTATACCCATAAGACACAAAAAGGGGTTTCCATGCCGGGAGGCATTTTGGAAATTAAGGGAAATGTTACCCTGGGCAGTACCTTTGTGTCTGAAGAAAGCCATAAAGTGATTCTGTCGGGAGACGGGGCGCAGTATGTGTCGGCAGAAAAGGGAGCGGTAATAAACATATTGGAATTGCAAAATCACAGCGATGCCGGCGTTATCCTAGGAGAAAATGTGGCGTGGAAGAAGCTGGTCAAAAACGGCTGCAAGGTAACTATGGGAGGAAACAACGGTTATATAGGATATACCCTGGAAGAGGATGAAACCTTTGAGGAGGAGTTTGTCCTGACAGGAGGCACTCTTGACTTAAACGGGCATACTATGACCATAAAGGGAGATTTTGTCCACAGCGGCGGAACAGTGCTCATAAATGGCGGAAAGCTGATTATAGAGAGAGACTACCGAATACAGGAACGAAGCAAGGCTTCTGACGGCAGCTATGAATACAGGGGAAGCGGCGGAAAGCTGAAGATGCAGGAGGAAGAGGACTATGTGCTTGTAGGAGGGACTTTCTATTACTATCCCGGGGAACAGGGCGGACTTGCCCTCAGTGCAGGCTGTCTGGAGCTAAAAGGGGATTTTTACCAGTGGGAAGAGGCATCCGCATATAGTTTTCGTGCAACAGGCAGCCATACGCTTTTAATCAGCGGGGATAAAAAACAGACAATTCATTTCAAAAAGGAAGAGAACCCGTCTGACTTCTCTATCATCCATAATTTGAATATTACTAATCAATCTGCGGAAGGAGTAGCAATAGAAGGTTCTGTTGAGGTTCATGGAAGATGCGAATCGGCAAGGGAAAGTCATATAGAAGGGGTGGTATATAAAAGATACACAGGCGGTAATCCCCAATGGGGAGAGTATTATGCCGGAGATTTAGGCCTGTTAAATTCACTTAATCTATACTACGATTTCGAACTGGGCGGGGATTTGTATTTTTATGGATCTCTTAATCAGTATGCTAATTTGACGGTAAACGGTAATATCTATATGTTTGAACATCCATGGTGGAATAGCAGTACAAACATTCATCTATATAACGGCAGACTGGATGTAAAAGGAAATGTGGATGTTGAAAGCCAGCACTATGATTCTGGTATAAAACTGCAGACAGCCAGTGCTTATGCGCTGATTGAAGGAAATTACAGAATAAGGGGAAAGGGAAATTATGGGATATGTTCCCCCTCCGGTGTGCTTGAGGTAAAAGGAGATGTTGATTTCGAGACAAAGGATAGATATGACGGGCAACTGATTTTAAGCGGAGATAAAAAACAGACCGTCCGTGTCGGGGCAGGCACCGATATCAATCAGCTGAAAATTGAAAACACCAGTGAAGAAGGCATCAGTCTGGAAAGCTATATCAAGGTCAAATCCTGGGAAGAGGGAGACTGCCCTATTACTTTCAAAGGAGAACCCTGTATATTAGGTTGCAGTCTCACGGAAGATACAACCATTGACGGAAACGTGGTTCTTTTGGACGGCGTCATGGCGTTAGACGGATACCGGCTGCAGATTAACGGAAACCTTACCCAGATAGGGGGAGATATCAGGGTTAATGCCGGAAGTCTGTACATAAACGGCGATTATTATCTGGGAAATCCCGAAGAAGCTTCGGATGTCTATGACATGGAAACATCCGGCATGCTGTATATGGATTATGAAAAAGATTATGTATGCGTAGAAGGGGATTTTTATGAAAGCAAATCAAGCGGGGTATGGATTGACTTAAAAGCAGGTACTTTGGAGCTTCACGGTAATATGGATTATGAGAAGTCCCTCTATAGTTATGGAAATCATACCCTGCTTTTAAAGGGCGACAGACAGCAGAAAATTATCTTCCACGGAACAGATGCAGGCATGGGCAGCGGATTAAAAAACCTTACTCTGGACAACCAAAGCGAAGAAGGCATTGTATTTGTCAACAATCCTTATTTTACAGGGACTGTTTCCGACAGGAAAGATAATCGGGTGTCCGGGGCAATTGAGATACAGTCCATGGGTCAGCTGGAAAACGGCTATTTTGGCGGAAGCATTTATTACAGGACAAACGGTCTGGGAACGGATGAAGATATCCATATCGGCGGCGACTTAAAAGTCCAATACAGCAGTCCGACCACAATAAGCGGGCAGCTTCAAGTAGACGGAAATCTGGATTTGGACGGTATTCTTAACATGAATCATGGTTCTCTTCTGGTGGGAGGCGACCTGAATATCAGGCAGAACAGCTCCAATTATGTAAATAACGGAATCAATATGTCCCATGACGATGATTATGTGTTTGTGAAAGGCAGTTTTACCAATGAATCCGGCGGGACTCAGAGTATGAATGGGGGAGTATTGGAAGTCAAGGGAGATTACAGGGAGCAGAAAGAAATTTTCTATACAGGCACCCACAGAATCATTTTCAGCGGAGAAGAAAGGCAGGTTGTAGAGCAGCAGGGGAAATTCCATATTCTGGAGCTTCGAAATGAAAGCCAGGAAGGCGTTTTTTCAGAAAATGCTTTAAAATATGATGAACTGATTACAAACGGCTGCAGGCTGGTCATTGGCGACGAGACAAGCATTAGCGGATTTACCTTGGCGGATGACTATATTGCGGCAGGTAATTTGTATCTGGTGGACGGTACGCTGGATCTGGCGGGACATACCCTGATAGTACAAGGGGACTTGATTTTACAGGAAGGAGAAATTGTATTTAATCATGGGAGCCTGATCGTAGAAGGAAATTTCAGACAGCAGAAGAGAAAAAAACTGGAAGAGGGCTATGAATATTCAGAAAGCTTCGGGCATTTAAATATGGATGAGGCCGACGATTATCTGTGTGTGAAAAAGGACGGCTATTTTATGCCGCCTACTGATGGAGCGGGAAATATAAAGGGAACTATAGAGCTTCTTGGAAATCTGGAGATTGACGGCAAGAAGGGTCTTTTCATAGAAGGCAATCTGGTATTTGGAGGAAAGGAAAAACAGAAAATTGCGGGAGGAAACTGGCTTACCACAAATAATCTGACTATCAGTAATGAGTCTGTGGAAGGCGTGGAATTTGACAGCTATGTGTGGGTTAACGGCATCTCGGACGATTCGGCATGGAAGGCAGGGGGAGCAGGGGGAATCCGCATCAGTGATTTTGGACAGTTAAAGGAGGGCGTTTTTGGCGGAAATGTGACTTTGTCCGTATATGGAGACCCCAACAAAAGCATGAATCTTCAAAATGACCTTGATATCAGGGGCACTCTGCGACTGGATTATTATGGGCCAACTGCTAACACAATCAAATGCGGAAGTCATACAATTAGTGTCGGAGAATTGATTTTAAATTCCAACCTGTATGTGGAAGAGGCAAAACTGTATGTTGCAGGAGACCTTTTGGTGCAATGGAGCGGCAGCCTGAATATGGATAAAGAGGAAGGATATCTGTTCGTAAACGGGGATACCCTGTTTTGCGGAAGAAAGGCTTCGTATTTATCAGAAGGTGTTATGGAGCTTGCAGGGAATTTTACTCAGCAGTCTTCTAATGGAAATTTTGCGGCGGCAGGAAACCATAAGACCGTATTGAAGGGCGGACCGGAAGGCAGAGGAGGAGAGATACAGAGTGTTCATTTTGATGCGCCTGACCTTAACCGGTTTCATATACTGGTCCTTACAAATGATTTATATACAAACTATCAGTTTGATACCGTGCCTGAGGATATTGCAGATGAGGTAATCTATCTTGCTACTGAGGTGGTTTATCCCCGTCCGGTAACGGGAATTTTTGCAAAAGAGGTTACTGCATACGGAGTTACCTTAGAGTATGAAGGAACATGGACGGACGGAGAGGCAGCAGGCTTTGAAATCTATCGGGATGGGGTAAGGATTGGCGATACAGGAACGAGAAGCTACCGTGACACGGGGCTTAATGCGGGACAGACTTATACCTATACGGTTTATCCTTATAACGGGAACAGAACATGTGCAAAGGAATCCCCATCCTTGCAGGTGTCCACCAGCGATGATACAGAGTCGCCGGAAAAGGTAAAAAATCTTCAGATTCGGGAAAGAACCGGTTCTACCATAACCCTTTCATGGGATAAAGGAAGGGATAATGTGGGGGTAGTAAAATATTATCTTTACAGGAATGATGAACTGGTTTATACAGGAACGGCTGAGAATTATGAAGATAAAGGATTAGAAGAAAAGACAGTTTATACTTATTATGTCATTGCGGAGGATGGAAGTGAAAACCGTTCTGAAAAAAGTGATGAAACGGACGGAGTTGTTTTTGTGCCTGAAATTATTTCTGTAACGCCCGAAGATTATGGTGTTATCGGCGGAAATCAGATTTCATTGCAGGTAACATTCTCAGGAGAGGGAAAAAGCAGCGGAAATTCTGTAAAAATTGAATATTATGATACAGATTATCTTGAGTGGAAACCTGTGACTAAAACAGCTCTGGGACAGAAGGAGACAGGAGGAGGAACTCATACGGTAAGCTGTGTATGGAATCTTTCCGGTTTAAATCAGGATCGGGATGTGGATGTGCGCTTTACTTTAAAGGACAGAGCGGGAAACTGCTCTGAGAAAATTGTAACCTATACCATCGACAGAGAGCCTCCTTATGCGCCGGAGAATGTAGAAGCCATAGATATAGGAGGAACGGTTATTATAAGCTGGGATAAAGGCGGCAGCGCAGACTGTAAAGGATATGAGCTTTACAGGAAATGTGAAGGTATGGAGGACTATCTGATAGCGGATATTTCCGGCAAAAACAGCACATGGTACGAGGATGATTCCGCAGAGGAGGGTGTGGAGTACCGGTATTATTTACGGGCTTATGATGCTTTTCGCCAGTTGAGTGAGCCTTCGGAGTCTGCGGTAATAACCGTAGCGGCGGATACGAAAGCTCCCAGAGTGGTTTCTGTGACTCCTGACCCGGGAAGAATGGGAGGCATTACCTCTTTGTCCTTGGAGGGAAAGGATAACAGGGGAGTCAGTCGTTTCATTCTGCATATCCGGCAGAACGGGGAGGAAGAATGGAAGGAACTGGCAACCGTCAGAGCCGATCATAATGCCGCCGTCTATCAATGGGATACCAAACAGCACGAGGAAGGTACTTATTATGTAAAAGTAACAGCGGTAGATTTTGCGGGAAATGAAAGCAGCGATCTGGTTATGCGCCGTTATGAAATTGATAATACGGGAATTGCCAAAATCAGGTTATCGGAATGCACTGCGGGGAGTACAGGGGTTTTACTGACATGGGAGGATGTAACGGAAGAGGATTTTGCCTATTTTAAAGTGGAAGAATTGAAAAACGGAAGCTTTGTGGAAATCAGAAAGATTTCGGATACATTGGGGGTACAAATTGAAAATCTTGAGCCTTTAAGCACCCATACTTACAGGGTAACCGGCGTAGATGATCTGGGAAATTGCGGGGAGCCTTCAGAGGAAATCACACTGACTACCTCTGATGATGTAACAGACCCATCCATTATTGAAATCAATCCCGTTTCCTCTGATTATGGAGATAAAATCAACCTTTCCATGACAGTCAGGGATAACGGAAGCGTGGCGTGTGGAGTATTTTCTTATAGTATTGACGGAGAAAATTTTACAGAGCTTGCAAGAGTTTTGGCAAAAGGAAAAAATACGGAAAGTATATACTATTTGTGGGACACTTCTAAAATTCAGGAAGGAGAGGTTGTTGTCCGTTTTGAAGCATATGATGCAGCGGGAAATCACAATATGCTTTACGAGGAAAAGCAGATTGAAAATACCTATACAATTGACCATACCCCGCCGGAAAAGGTTACGGGGCTTTCCGTTACAGGCGAGGAGGGGGTAATCGGCCTGAACTGGAATCAGGTAAGCGGCAATGATATTGCTTCCTACCGCATTTACAGAGCGATAGAAGGCCAGAATCGTTTTACCTGTATTGCCGAAAATGTGAAGAGAGTCGGCTATTACGATACAAACGTAAAGGAAAGGGTTACCTACATTTATCAGATAGAGGCTGTTGACAAGGCGGGAAATGTTTCGGAAAAATCCGACAGAGTCTACGGAACGGTCAGGGCGGATGATGTGGCGCCGGAGATTACGGGAATTGGTCCGGAGGGTGGTATGCTGGGTTCCCATGCCCAGTTAGAGGTACTGGCTTTGGATAATGCCGGTCTTGCTTTGGTGGAAGTTGAATACCGCAAAGCCGATACGGCTGATGCATGGCAGGAAATAGAGAGGCTTCAGGCAGCAGGGCGGGAATATTACAAAAAAATATCATGGGATACAAAGGACTTGGAAGAAGGCTGCGTCTATGAAGTCCGTGCAAGAGCAGAAGACAGATGGGGGAATACCAGCGATTACAAGTATCAGAGATATACCTTTGATCTGACGGCTCCGGCTCCAACGGTTCTTAATACGAAAAGCGGCAGCTTCCGCATTGAACTGAACTATACCCAAAATACTGAGGAGGACTTCTTACATTATCAGATATATCGCAAAAAGTACGGGGAAGCGGATTATATCTGTATACAGGAATCGACTGAAACTTCTTTTGTAGACGAATTGGAGGATACAAGGAGCGTTTACTATTATAAGGTGCGCGCTTATGATATCTATGGAAATTATAGCGAATCCAATATTGAATCAGATCATGCAAGCTTTGTAGATGATATAGCTCCTGTAGCGATGCTGCCGGAAACCATTGACGGAATGGAAGGAGAGGGTATTACCTTTGACGGAGTGTTATCTACCGATAATATCAGAATCAGCCGTTATGAGTGGGATTTCGGGGACGGTACTGTTGCTACAGGAATCAGGCCGAATCATGTTTATGAAGAGGAAGGAAATTATACGGTTTCCCTGACGGTCAGTGATGCAGCAGGAAATAAGGATATTACTACGACTACAGTTTCCGTGGGAAATAAAACAAAAAGCGGTACGATCAAGCTGCAAGTCACAAACGGAAGCGGTGTGGGAATTCCGGGGGCATACGTTTATGTAAAGACAGGGGATAAGGACAGTGATTTTAAGAAGTTAAACTGTGACTCCAGAGGTTTTGTGAATATTGTGGGGGAAGCGGGATACTATGAGATCTCTGCATTTGCAGGCGGTTATCTTCCGGGAGAAAGTCGCTTTCAGTTGTATGCAAACGAAAAAATGCCCTGCAATATAACGCTTACCAGAGGAGAACTGGTAACAGGCACAATGACCTCCAAACGCCTGTCCATAGAAGAGATGCTGGCAAGGGGAGTTAAACTTTCCGATCCGAGAAATTATCATACTCATGAATTCCAGAT
>CAZDRM010000077.1:0-9652 GCA_964507745.1 uncultured Lachnospiraceae bacterium | reverse complement strand
TTAATACACGAGTTAAAGCCCTTCTAGCACCATCTTCATGCGTACCGCCTTCAGGAGTAGTAATATTATTAACAAAAGAATAAATGCTTGAATTATATGACTCATTATATTGTAAAGCCAACTCAACACTAATATCTTTATCTTCTCCTGAAACATCAATTATAGTAGTATGAATAGGATTTTTGTTTTGATTTAACATTTCCACATATTCAACTATTCCACCCTCATAATAAAATGAATCTTTTTTGTCAGCTTCCCTATCATCATATAAAGATATTCTAAGCCCCTTATTTAAAAATGCTAATTCCCTAAGTCTTTTTTTCAATATATCATAATCATAGACTGTAGTCTCAATAAAAATTTCATCATCAGGCTTAAACTTAACAGTTGTACCAGTCCTCTCAAGATCACATTTATCAATTATCTCTAATGCATTATCAGGATGACCTCCTCTACTATATCTTTGATAGTAAACATTTCCATTCTTATAAACCTTGACTTCCAACCAATCACTCAATGCATTTACAACACTAGCTCCAACGCCATGTAAACCACCTGAAACTTTATAACCTCCTCCACCAAATTTTCCACCTGCATGCAATACAGTATAAACTGTTTCAACAGTACTTTTACCAGTTTTAGGATGTATATCAACAGGAATTCCTCTTCCATCATCTTTAACTGTAACACTATTATCTTTACCTACTGTAACCTCAATATGAGTACAATATCCAGCTAAAGCTTCATCTATTGCATTATCAACAATTTCCCATACTAAGTGATGAAGCCCTCTAGAACTAGTACTCCCAATATACATACCCGGCCTTTTTCTAACAGCCTCTAATCCTTCTAAAACCTGTATTGAAGAAGAATCATAAGTTTGTTGCACTTTATCATCATTCATTTTATTACCTACTTTCTTTGTAAATTTCCATTTTTGACTTCATATATATAAGCATCAACTAAATAATTTTTATTTATATTTCTTATATCAGTTGTTGTTATAATACTCTGTACATCCTCAAAATTAATCAATTTTAATAATCTATTTCTTTTTTTTATGTCAAGTTCACCAAAAATATCATCTAACAATAATACAGGATTTGTTTCACTAAACTTTTTAAAAATAGATATTTCAGACAATTTAAATGCCAAAATAGCTAATTTTTGCTGTCCTTGAGAACCAAACATCTTTAAATCCATATCTTGAAAATTAAAATTAAAATCATCTCTATGAGGACCATACATAGTCAT
This sequence comes from uncultured Lachnospiraceae bacterium, assembly GCA_964507745.1. Lineage (GTDB taxonomy): Bacteria > Bacillota > Clostridia > Lachnospirales > Lachnospiraceae > UBA2882. The sequence goes on along the minus strand of CAZDRM010000077.1, from coordinate 8,398 downwards.
ACCATAATTAAGTTCCTTTAAATAACATTTTTCATATTTTTCTCTCATTTTTTGTTCAATCTCTGTTTTCTCATATGAATCAAAATTTATATTTGGGATATACTCTACGCTCAATCCATTAGAATTAGAAATTTCAGAATAATATTGATGACAAGATATGTTTTCGATACCGTCTGCTTCCTGCCTGTCCGGATGAGCGCATTCACGCCGTACATCGATGAGGTAATCATCAGAAATACATCAGCAAGAAACAGGAAGAAAATTAATACCGGCGCCACAAACGTAAAAACCGGAACAACGGCAGCCAGTAAAAAAAATACACCAACAAGAAAAACAACTACATAAAACGGAATATGAATGAGTTTTAACAGCATATTCCAAAAAGCCAGATCATAATAAGAATCTTCCCCTTTACATATGCAGGCATAAATGATATGGGAAATATAAAAAGCAAACGTGAAAGCCATTCCTCCCCATAAAATCAGTTCGGACAGTGTCTCATTTGTTGTTGGAAACGCAAATAAAAGAACAGTATATAAATATGGCCACACGGCTAATGTGATGGGGAAAAATCTTTTCTTTTTCTGGTTCATTTTGGGTATTTCCTCCTTTAGCAAAATAATAATACGGTTTTCTTCTTTATCTGTAATTTCGTATTTCAGTGACTTACTTTCGTTAAAAAGGAATCAATTAATGTCTACTATACCACAAGGCGGACAGAAAGTCACTAAAGGTTATAAGATATTTAAAAAGAGATATTTGAAAAGTCTAGTGTTTTTCAAGTGTTTTTCCCTTAAAAGTATTGACAACAGGAAAAAATTGGTGTACCATACAACAAGAATAAGAAATTATGAAAGAGTGGACTTGCGGTCCACTCTTATTTTGTGAGGTAAAGCTATGTCGAAACGTGACACTTATGAGAGCCGGACCGAACAGCTTCTTCTGCCTATTGTAGAAAAGAACCAATTTGAGCTGGTGGATGTGGAGTATGTAAAGGAAGGCGGCAACTGGTATTTGCGGGCTTATATTGATAAGGCCGGCGGTATTAACATCGACGACTGCGAACTGGTAAGCAGAGCTTTGTCAGATCTGTTGGACAAAGAGGACTTTATTGAGGATTCCTACATTTTAGAGGTAAGCAGTCCCGGACTTTTACGCCCCTTGAAAAAGGATAAGGATTTCGTGCGCAAAATGGGAAAGGAAGTTGAAATCCGGTGCTTTAAGATGATTGAAGGAACCAAGGAATTTGTGGGAACCCTTACCGCATTTGACAAGGAAAGCGTTACAATTGAAACAGGGGAAAAAGAAATGGTTTTTGCAAGGAAGGAAATCGCATTGATCCGTCCTGCAATTGATTTTGATTAGGAGGAAGAGGAAAAAAATGAACAAAGAATTAATGGAAGCCTTGGAAATTTTGGAGAAGGAGAAGGAAATCAGCAAAGATACATTGTTTGATGCTATTGAAAACTCCTTGATTACCGCATGTAAGAATCATTTCGGCAAGTCCGATAATGTTACTGTGGAAATCGACAGGGAAACCTGTGATTTTATGGTCTGGGCCAACAAAGAAGTGGTGGAAACAGAAGATGATGTAGAAGATGATGTACTGCAGATTCCCTTAAGCGAGGCATTGGAATATGATAAAGATGCCACAGTGGGAGGAACGGTTAAAATCGAGATACGCAGCAAGGAGTTCGGTCGTATTGCCACACAGAATGCCAAAAACGTTATTTTGCAAAAAATCCGTGAAGAAGAAAGAAGCGTTATCTATAATCAGTATTATGAGAAAGAGAAAGATGTGGTAACCGGTATTGTACAGCGCTATATCGGCAGAAACATCAGCATCAATCTGGGAAAATGCGACGGAATTTTAAATGAGAGCGAAATGGTTAAGGGAGAAGTATTCAAGCCCACAGAGCGTATCAAGGTATACATTCTGGAGGTTAAGAATACTACAAAGGGTCCCCGCATCCTGGTAAGCCGTACCCATCCGGAGCTGGTAAAGAGGCTTTTTGAATCCGAGGTGGCGGAGATTGCCGACGGAACGGTGGAAATCAAGAGCATTGCAAGGGAAGCGGGAAGCAGAACAAAGATGGCTGTTTATTCCGAGAATCCCAATGTTGATCCGGTAGGCGCCTGTGTCGGCATGAACGGTGCAAGGGTAAACTCCATTGTGGAAGAACTTCGGGGAGAAAAAATCGATATTGTAAACTGGGATGAGAATCCCGGTAATCTGATTCAGAACGCTTTATCCCCTGCAAAAATTGTTGCGGTATTTGCGGATCCGGATGAAAAAACAGCGAAAGTTGTTGTTCCCGATTACCAGCTGTCCTTAGCAATCGGCAAGGAAGGACAGAACGCAAGGCTTGCAGCAAGGCTGACGGGCTACAAGATTGATATTAAGAGCGAAACCCAGGCTAAGGATGCTCCCGGCTTCAGATATGAAGACTATATGGATGAATATGATGAGGACGAAGAGTATGAAGACGGAGAGTATGACGAAGAGGGCTTTGAAAACGAAGAATATGATGAAGAGTATAGCGAAGAGTTTGACGAAGTAGCAAAGGACTATGAAGAAGAGTCCGGCGATGAGGCAGAAGCTTCCGATACTCAGGAAGAAGAATAGAGGGATTTCATGGCAAAAAAAATTCCAATGAGACAGTGTGTGGGATGTCAGAGCATGCATAACAAAAAAGAAATGCTGCGCATCCTGAAAACGCCGGAGGAAGAAATAGTTCTGGATATTACCGGAAAAAAGAACGGCAGGGGAGCATATATTTGCAGGAATAAGGAGTGCTTTGAAAAAGCAAGGGCCTCCAAGGGCCTGGAACGTTCCTTTAAAAGAGCAGTGTCTGCGGAAATATACGACAATCTGTTAAAGGAGTTTGAGCAATTAGATGAATAAACCTGACAGGGTGTTGTCCCTGCTTTCAATTGCCGCAAAGGGAAGAAATGTGGTAAGCGGCGGCTTTACTGTGGAAAAGACCGTAAAGTCGGGAAAAGCGTTTCTGGTAATTGTAGCATCGGACGCATCGGATAATACAAAAAAGATGTTTCGGAATATGTGTGAATTTTATGAGGTTCCCGTTGCCGAATATGGTATGAAGGATACGTTAGGGCATGCAATAGGCAGGCAGATGAGGGCCAACATAGCAGTTACGGACCCGGGGCTGGCAAAAAGCATTGTGAAACTGTTAGAGACCGGCAAATGAATTCGGAGGTAGAATATGGCGAAAATGAAAGTATATGAACTGGCAAAAGAATTAGATAAACAGAGCAAAGAGATTTTAGCATTTCTCGGAGATAAAGGCGTGGAGGTAAAAAGCCATATGAGCACCATCGAGGATGATGCGGTAAAAATGGTGAGAGAAGCTTTCGGAGTAAAAAAGGTTCAGGAACCGGAGAAAAAGGAAGCTTCCGGGCCTGAAGCGGAAAAAGAGGAAATAAAGGGTACAGACATAAAAGGGGCAGACATAAAGGGTGGCAAAAAGCCGGAGAAACCTCAGGAGAAACCCCAGGGCGAAGCGCCCAAGAAAAAGAAAACCATTATTTTTGTAAGTAATCCCCATAACAGTAAAATGGGAGGACAGAGGCCTAACGGTAACGGCGGAAATAACCGGGCAGGCGGGAATGGCAGTCAGCGTCAAGGCGGAAACCGGCCTATTGCGCAGCAACAGCAGTACAGACCTCTTCCCAAACCGGTTATAAAACCGGCTGCTCTGCCAAATATTGAGGATGTATTCGGCGTTCCGGAAAGAACGGCTGGAAATACCTCTTCTAATGAAAACAGAGTTCCGAAACGGAATGGAAACAGAAGTGAGAACAGGAATGAAAACAGAAACGACAATAACAGGGGAAACAGAAGGATTCAGGAAAGCGGAAACCGTGGCGGCGAAAGACGTCAGGAAGACTATAATAATGGCGGTCAGAGCCGTAGGGGCGGCGATAGCAGCCGTGAAAATAGCAGGGATAATAAGAGATCTTTTGGCAATAATGAGCGCTCTAACAGAGGCGATGGAAAACAGGGTGGTAACTTCAGAAAATCTCAGGGCGGAAAAAGTTTCGTTCCTGAAAGCCCTATTAAGGAACAGGAAAAGCATCGTGACGAGGAAAAACGCAGACAGGGGCAGGAAAGGGATAAACGTTCCAAAAAGGATTTAATCTATGAAGAGGATGGATTTAACGGCGGAAAAGGCAGAAGCAACAGGCCGGGCAGATTCATCAAGCCCGAAAAGAAGGTAGAGGAGAAGGAAGAAGAGCAGATTAAAGTTATTACACTGCCCGAATCCCTTACCATTAAAGAGCTTGCGGACAAAATGAAAATCCAGCCTTCCGCTATTGTCAAGAAGCTGTTTTTACAGGGACAGATTGTGACTGTAAATCAGGAGATTACCTATGAAACCGCAGAGGAAATTGCCATTGAATATGACATTATCTGCGAGCAGGAGGTAAAGGTGGACGTCATCGAGGAACTGTTGAAAGAGGATGACGAGGATACGGATGCAATGGAGAAGAGGCCGCCGGTAATCTGTGTTATGGGTCATGTTGACCACGGTAAAACCTCTCTTTTGGATGCAATCAGGAAAACCAATGTAACAGACCGTGAGGCTGGCGGTATTACCCAGCATATCGGCGCCTATACCGTAACCATCAACGGAGAAAAAATTACATTCCTGGATACGCCGGGACATGAGGCCTTTACGGCAATGCGTATGCGCGGTGCCAATTCCACGGATATTGCGGTTCTGGTAGTAGCTGCAGATGACGGCGTTATGCCCCAGACTGTAGAGGCTATTAACCATGCCAAGGCTGCAGGAATTGAAATTATCGTAGCGGTAAACAAAATAGATAAGCCCAACGCCAATATCGACAGGGTAAAGCAGGAATTGACGGAATATGAGCTGATTCCTGTGGATTGGGGCGGAAGTACGGAGTTTGTTCCCGTTTCCGCAAAGAGCGGGGAGGGAATTTCCGATTTATTGGAAACCATCCTTTTAACCTCTGAAATTCTGGAATTAAAGGCAAATCCCAACCGTCGCGCAAGAGGTCTTGTCATTGAGGCGGAGCTGGATAAGGGAAGAGGTCCTGTTGCCACCGTTTTAGTGCAGAAGGGTACCTTGAAGGTAGGAGATTTTATTTCCGCAGGCGCAAGCCATGGCAAAGTACGCGCTATGGTGGATGACAAGGGAAGAAGGGTAAAAGAAGCCACACCTTCTACACCGGTAGAGATTTTAGGTCTTTCCGATGTGCCCAATGCGGGAGAAATCTTTATTGCACACGAAAACGATAAGACTGCAAAGAATTTTGCGGAAACCTTTATCGCACAGAATAAAGAAAAGAAACTGGAAGAGACTAAGAGCAAGATGTCACTGGATGATCTGTTTTCCAAGATTCAGGAAGGCAATCTGAAAGAGCTGGATCTGATCATCAAGGCAGATGTTCAGGGCAGCGTAGAAGCAGTAAAACAGAGTCTGTTGCGACTTTCCAATGAAGAGGTTGTTGTAAAATGCATTCACGGCGGCGTAGGCGCTATTAACGAATCTGACGTAAGTCTGGCGGCGGCATCCAATGCGATTATTATCGGCTTTAATGTCCGTCCCGATGTACAGGCAAAGGCAGCGGCGGAAAGAGAAGGCGTGGATGTAAGGCTTTACAAGGTTATTTATCAGGCAATCGAAGATGTGGAAGCTGCCATGAAGGGTATGTTAGACCCTGTATATGAAGAGCAGATTATCGGTCATGCGGAAGTAAGACAGCTGTTTAAGGCATCCGCCGTAGGTAACATTGCAGGTTCCTATGTTTTGGACGGCCGCTTTGAGCGGGGCTGCAAAGTGCGTATTTCCAGGGAAGGCGAGCAGATTTATGAAGGCGAGCTTGCCAGCCTGAAGCGTTTCAAGGACGATGTAAAGGAAGTAAAAGCCGGATTCGAATGCGGTCTTGTATTTGAAGGCTTTGACCAGATGAAGGAACTGGATATTGTAGAAGCATATATCATGGTGGAGGTTCCCAGATAGTGAGAAAAAACAGTATTAAAAATACCAGGATTAACGGAGAAGTACAGAGAGTGCTGGCTGATATTATCAGGGGACAGATTAAGGACCCCAGAATCAGTCCCGTTACTTCTGTGGTGGCGGTAGAGGTATCGCCGGATTTAAAAAATGCAAAGGTGTGGATATCTACTTTAGGAGATGAAAAAGCTCAGGAGGATACTCTGGCGGGCTTAAGAAGTGCGGAAGGCTATATCAGAAGCCAGCTTGCAAAGGAAATCAATCTGCGCAACACGCCTCAGATTACTTTTGTTATGGACCAGTCCATTGCTTACGGTGTCAGTATGACCAGAAAAATTGACGAGGTAACGAAGAATTTATGATGAATCTGATTTCATTGTGCCAAAATGCGGAAAAAATCGGTATCAGCGGCCATATAAGGCCTGACGGGGACTGTGTAGGTTCTACTATGGGGCTTTGGCAGTTTCTTTCAAAGCGCTTTCCGGAAAAAAAGGTAGAAGTGCGTCTGGAAAAACCGGCGGAGCTTTATGACTTCATACCGGGGGTTTCGGAAATTGTGGATAATGATGAAGATGTGACTTATGATGTATTCTTTGTGGTGGACAGTGTGCCGGAGAGAATTGGCGATGCAGAAAAGTTTTATAAGGCTGCAAGAAAGAAAGTCAATATCGACCATCATATTACCAATAAAGGGGCAGGGGATGTCTGCTACATAGATGCGGCGGCTAGTTCCGCCAGCGAACTGATTTACGACTTGATCAAAGAGGCGGATCCGGAAGGGGCATATATGGATGAAGCTCTTGCAATGACCCTGTATCTCGGTATCATTCAGGACTGCGGCGTTTTCGGATATTCCAATACGTCCCCCAAGACTTTGCGCATAGCGGCGGATCTGATTTCCTATGGCTTTGATTTTCCTAAGCTGATTGATGAAACCTTTTATGAGAAAACCTTTATTCAGAATAAAGTATTAGGAGAGGCCTTGAGCAAAAGCGTACTGTGCCTTTCGGGGCAGTTTATTTACAGCGTTATCACAAGAGAGGACATGAACCGGTTGGGAGCGGGAGACCATGATTTTGAAGGAATCGTCAACCAGCTCCGGTATACGAAGGGAGTAAAAGCTGCGGCATTTCTCCATGAGACTCTTGAGGGCAGCTATAAGGTCAGCTTAAGAAGCGGCGGTATGGTGGATGTTGCCAAAGCGGCGGCAGCGCTGGGCGGCGGCGGTCATGTAAGGGCTGCAGGCTGTACTCTGGAGGGAACACCTGAAGCAATTGCGGAAAGACTGACTGCACAGATTTCAGAGCAGTTATAAAGCTGAAAAAATAAAAAGGTCGGGTATTATGTATAACGGCGTAATTATAGTAAATAAAGAAAAAGACTTTACGTCCCATGATGTGGTTGCAAAGCTGCGGGGGATTTTAAAGCAGAAAAAAATCGGTCACACAGGGACGCTGGACCCTCAGGCGGAAGGAGTGCTTCCCGTCTGTCTGGGAAATGCCACGAAGCTGTGTGACATTTTAACGGATAAGAAAAAAGAATATGTGGCAGAGCTGCTTTTAGGCGTGACCACGGATACCCAGGATTTAACGGGGAAGGTTTTAAATAAAGTCATTCTTGGGGAAGCCGATGAAGAGGAAAACGGCAGCTGGGTGGATGGAGAACGGAATTGTGAGGAAATCATAAGCGAGGAGAAAATCAGAGAAGTTATTGCCTCTTTTAGAGGAAAGTCCATGCAGATTCCCCCTATGTATTCCGCCTTAAAGGTAAACGGTAAAAAGCTTTATGAACTGGCAAGGGAAGGAAAAGAAGTGGAGCGGGCGCCCCGTTCCATAGAGATTTATGAACTGGAAATCCTTTCTGTAGAGCTTCCGGTTGTTAAAATCCGGGTTTTATGCTCCAAGGGCACTTATATCAGAACCCTTTGCAACGATATCGGGGAGCGATTAGGCTGCGGAGGATGTATGAAAAGTCTGATCCGAACGAAGGTGGAAAGCTTTTCGTTGGAAAATGCCCATACATTGTCCCGGATAGAAGAAATCAGGGACGAGGGGAATCTGTCTGAGATAATCATTCCGGTTGACGAGGTCTTTGGCGGGCTTTCCAAAATACACATAAAAAAAGAATATGCCCCGGTTGTGGAAAACGGGAATATCTGCGCCCCGGAGTTTTTGCAGGAAAGGGTAGAATCTGAGGACGGAGAGCGTTTTCTGATGTACCACAGCGACGGGAGATTTTTCGGAATCTATGAGTTTGTGGAGCGGGAAGCCGTTTTAAAGCCCTATAAAATGTTTATTCCCGCAGACAATGCTAAAGAGCGCAAGTGAGTGAAATAGGCATGCTTGCATGAATATTTGACTCCTGTGTGAATATGATAAAGATTGGGAGTT
>CAZDRM010000076.1:0-10000 GCA_964507745.1 uncultured Lachnospiraceae bacterium | reverse complement strand
AAAGGTGACCCGAGGAATGGTATTTCACATTGCTCGCTTCACCCTTTACATACAAGGACTGTAACATGAAATCCTGGGAAATCATATTTCGCACATATGCATTAACCCATGATACGGAATAAACATTCTGCATCTTAAAAGCCCCTATTTTACAAATTTTGCAAGTACTCCGTTTACAAATCCCGGCGAATCGGTCTGTCCGAATTTTTTGGCCAGCTCCACCGCCTCATTAATGGCAACGGAAACCGGTATATTATCATCATACAGCATTTCAAAAAGAGCAAGTCTTAAAATCGTCAGATCCACTTTGCCCATGCGGGATACGTTCCAGCCGGTTGCCTTTTCGTCCAGCATGGCGTCCAGTTCTTCTCTTTTGTCAAGGATACGGGCATATTTGTCCTCAATCTCTTCTTTTTCCGATGACCTTACCGGCTTTTCTTCCTGCTCAAAAAACATCGTTACCTGCTGCGGCATTTCCGCCTCATCATTAAACTCTATGCGGAACAGCAGTTTGAAAATCTGCTCCCTCAGTTCTCTTCTGCTCATGATTTGTCCTCTGTCGGCTAGTCTTTCATATTAATGCCCGCAATGCGGATATTTACAATCTCCACTTCCAGGCCTGTCATATTTTCAATGGCGTTCTTAACCTTCTTCTGGACATTCTGGCAGGTTTCGGGAATATTGTGACCGTAGTCAATGGTAATTGCCAAATCCGCATTTACCTTTCCGTCCTCTACTGTAACCTTTACGCCCTTTGTCAGCTTCTTCATGCCGACCCGGCTCATGAGCTCATTGGTAATATTTCCTACCATGGCTCCCACGCCCTCTACCTCTGTTGCCGCTAAAGATGCAATCATGGCAACCACGTCATCCGCTATGGATACTGCGCCGGAATTGTCATCTCCTTTTAACGTATATGCGTCACGTTCCATTTCCTTTTCCATAAAAACGCTCCTTCCTTTGGTCTACACTTTTTTTATTATAGCAAATATCCGTCGATTTGCAAAGAACAAAACCTACAGCCAGAAACAAAAAGTATCTGTCTCGGGATTATCATAATAAGGAACGGCATCGAAAGCATTTACAAAGTCAAAAATATGCTGTTCCTCCAGTAAATAACCTGCCACCTGCTCAAACACCGCGTCATTGGCGCATTGGAACTGTACTACCGTATCTCCCCGTTCATAAGCCCTTGCAAAAATATCGTGGAGAATGGCCGTATCCAGTCCTGTCAGATAAAGTCCTTCATGGATGTAATAATTATCCGCCGTTGCAACACAGTCGGGAAGAGGCACCAGCTTGCCCGGCGTGTGGGTTTCATACAATCTGTCAGAGTTGATCAGAAAGTAGTCATAATTAATGGGCATAACCGTCTTTTCCACCGTATCCTCCTGCCGGGACTGGTAATCCACATCCCCCCAGGTTGTATCCAGATAATACCATGCGCCGTCCGACATTACCAGATTCCATGCATGGCTGCCTCCCGAAACGCTGCCGCTTACCAGTGTGGTATAAACCCCTGCCTTATTTAAAAGATACTGGGTAGCCTTGGCATAGCCCTGACAGGTGGACTCATGCCCCAAAAATACGGAACAGATATTCTGGTTGTCCTCTGCGTCCATATTGTATTCCGTTTCATTTACCAGTACATCAAAAATGTATTTTATTTTTTCAAAATCTCCTGCTCCGGCAGGAACTCCCTTTAAAATCCGTTCCGCCTCTTTCTCTATGAGGGAAAGTCTGCTGTCACATTCTTCTTCATCATAAACATACTGTCCCAAAAATGACAGCTTTACCGTAGTGTCGTTTCTGCTGTGGGTCGTGCAGATATAACTGTCCGTATAAAAAATTTCCGGATGGTCATTTAAAACGCAGATATAAATCTTGTCCAGTTCTTCCGGGGAAAGCGTTCCTACGGATACTTCATTCCGCTCTAACAGGGAACGATAGACCTGTCTGTAAATCTCCTTCTGGTTCTCCGACAGCTGTTCATAATAATAACAGTTCTCGAATGCCGTCCCTTCATCTTCCGTTTCCTGCTCTACAGACATCATTTCATTGGCTGAAACGATGTTCTCAACCTTTACTTCCGGGGCTTTTGTCTCTTCGCTCCCGACAATTTCCGTTTTTGCCTCTTCACGATAAAGGCTGTCCATGTCCCCGAAAGCGCATCCCTGCAGAAACAATATCAGGAAGCACATCAGGAAACTTAAACTATTTATATTTTTTCTCATTCACAGAACCTCTCGAATTATTCGTTCGTACCAAATTCGGCCAATTCTAATCCTTTGTTTCTGTCTAAGGTCATGCCGATGCTCCATTCATGGGAGAATAAGAGCAGCGGATTGCCTTTTAAATCCTTTATCTTTTTCATATCCGATGTGCCGGAAATGGCATTTAAATCGATATCCTTGTTGGTAATCCACCTGATATACTCATAGGGCAGGTTTTCAAGACGGATTTCCACGTTGTATTCATTTTCCAAGCGGTATTTTAATACATCAAACTGCAGGACGCCTACCACGCCTACTATGATTTCTTCCATACCCGTATTGAATTCCTGGAAAATCTGGATGGCGCCCTCCTGAGCAATCTGGGTAATGCCCTTAACAAACTGTTTTCTCTTCATGGTATCAAGCTGTTTTACCCTTGCAAAGTGCTCCGGCGCAAAGGTGGGAATACCCTCATAGCGGAAATTATCCTTGGGCATACAGATCGTATCGCCAATGGAAAAGATGCCCGGATCAAATACGCCGATAATGTCCCCGCCGTATGCCTCCTCCAGAATCTTTCTGTCATTTGCCATAAGCTGCTGGGGCTGGGACAGTCTCATGACCTTATTGCCCTGCACATGCTTGACCTCTTTTGATGCATCAAACCTTCCCGAACAGATTCTCATAAAAGCAATCCTGTCCCGATGAGCCTTGTTCATATTGGCCTGAATCTTGAAAACAAAGGCCGAAAACTCATTTTCCGTAGGCTCAATGAGGCCGATATCCGCCTTTCTGGGAAGGGGCGCCTGGGTCATTTCCAGAAAGTGCTTTAAGAAAATTTCCACGCCGAAATTGGTCAGAGCGGAACCGAAAAACACCGGGGTCAAATCCCCGCTCTGAACCAGTTTCAAATCAAACTCCGCACTGGCTCCGTCCAAAAGCTCTATTTCCTCTAAAAGCTTGTCCTCCGCCTCTTTGCCGATATGGGAAAGCAGGGCATCCCTGTCCGACGCAGGAATGATCCGGGTTTCCCCTTCTTTTGTACCTTTCTGGGTATCGGAATAGGTAATGACGCTTTTGCTCTTTCTGTCATAGACTCCTTTAAAGCCCTTTCCCGAGCCGATGGGCCAGTTCACGGGACAAGTGGCGATTCCCAGTTCCTTTTCAATTTCATCTAACAAATCAAAAGTATCATTGGCATCTCTGTCCATCTTATTGATAAAAGTAAAAATGGGAATATGGCGCATGACGCACACCTTAAAAAGCTTCCTGGTCTGCGCCTCCACTCCCTTTGACCCGTCAATGACCATAACCGCGGAATCCGCCGCCATTAACGTACGGTAGGTATCCTCGGAAAAGTCCTGATGTCCGGGCGTATCCAGAATATTAATGCAATAATTGTCATATTCAAACTGCAAAACAGAGGACGTAACAGAAATACCCCTCTCTTTTTCTATTTCCATCCAGTCGGAAACCGCATGTCTTGCCGTCGCCTTTCCCTTTACGCTTCCCGCCAGATTAATGGCTCCGCCGTAAAGCAGAAACTTTTCCGTCAGGGTGGTCTTTCCCGCATCGGGGTGGGAAATAATCGCAAAGGTTCTTCTTCTGTTAATCTCTGTCTTAATGTCGCTCACTGTAGTTCCTCCAAAATTTCATGTCTTTCCCATAGAGTATAACATGAATTCTTTGGCATTTCACTATTTTTCTCCCACAGGGGAAATGATAATGTTTTCCGCGGGAATTCCTGTTTTTCTTTTCACAATGTCTTCAATCTGGGCTATCTGGGCCTGTGTTAACTGGTTCATTCCGATGCAGACATCCACACTGTCCCCGTTTATGCTGACAACCGCCTCGGGAAATCCCTTTGCCTCTAACAGTACCAAGGTCTCACATTCCTTCTGGGCAATATCCGTAAGGGCGATCATGCTGCTTACCGCTTCCTGTTTTGCCGCATCGGAAATGTTTTCATTATTGATAATGTCCATCAACGCCGCCTTGTTCTGCGCTCTGGTCTGCTCCTTCAACAAATTAGCCTCTGCTAACGAAGTAACCGATACATTGTTTGTAAATACCGCTTCTCCCGGAATGTCTTCTCCCTCGGGCTGTGCAGACGTTTCCAGGGTTGCTTCTTCCATGTCGGGCACGGCCGCCATTTCATCCATAGCGGGGTCTGTTGCCATTTCATCCACAAGAGCAAGGTTTTCCGCCGCTTCATCCGTACCTGCCGCATCCGAAAGACTGATGTCCTCATCCAGACTTTCTATTTCCGTATAGTATTCCGTGTCTCCATCCGAAATATCGAATGCCGCATTTTCATCGTAAACAGACTGAACGTCAGGCAGGGTGTCTTCCACCACGCTGGCATCCGCCTCTTCAAACTGCGCCGAGGTGGTAAAAAGAATTTCATCGTCAATCTGTTTTCCCGTAAAGTTCAAATAGCCTGCAATGGCAATCATCAGTGCCAGCGCGGTAATCATGATCTGATTCCGCTTCCACAGCTTTTTAAAATCGAATTTTCCTTTCATCTTTCTTCACCTTTCATCTTTACTACTTTTATTTTATGTTCCTCAATTCCGAATAATGCCATAATTGCCTCTTTCATTTCCTTCTGTATATTCTCGTTCCCGCCTCCCTGGGCCACCACCAAAACTCCCGATACCTTGGGGGCAGTTATTTTGTTCACAAAAGGGACTTTATTTCCCGATTCGTCCGTGGTATAAATTGTCTCTTCGGAATTTTCCGTATTCAGAACGGAAGTATTCTGGGAATCTTCTCCTCTTCTGTCCTCATTATTCCTTGTATAGGAAACATCCTTTTCCACCACGCTCATGCCGAAATCGGAAAAATATAAAAACACCTGCACCTTTCCCGCTCCGTTTATATTGGACAAAATGCCGGCAAGACGCGCTTCCGTTTTTTCCGTATAATCATCTCCCGTATCCGTCTTTAAAGCAGTATTACTCCCAGATGAAGCATCCACGGTCTTTGTTACCCCTGTATTACCGCCCTTTCCGGTTCCGCCGCTTTCCTTCTTTGATGAGGAAGGAAGGGGATAGGTTATAACCAAAAGTAAAAGACCTCCGATAATCAATATGAAAAACCGGTCCTTTCCGATTTTACCGCACAGCTGTTTCCACTTTTCCATCATCGCTTTCCTCCATTTCATACCCGTACCGTTCCAGTTCTTCTTTCATTTCCTCGTCCGAAAAGCTTTCCATATAGGCGTCCAGCATTTTCTCCGATTCTTTGCCGACTTCATCCGTGTTTTCCGCATTCCAGAGCCGGTTTTGCTTAAGGATCCTATCCTGAAATTCCTCTTCTATCCCCACTCCCCCATTATCCAGCAGCTCTGACACCTCCCGTCCCAGAGGATTTATGATCAGCAATAAAATCAGCGCTCCTGCAACATACCGGTACAGCTTTGCAAATTTAGGAGAAGGCAGAAAATTTGCCAACAAATCCCCCAGACAAATAAAAATGCATAACCGCTCTAAATAAGTTCCCATAAACCTGCCTCCCATATCATGTATAATCGCCGATGCCGCTTCCCGGAATACGCTGCTACTTTCTGGAAAACGCCACGATTGCCACTGCAATGGATACAAAGAAAATGCCCCCGCCAAAAAACTGTATTCTGGCAAGCATAAAAAAGCTGTCCGCCATTTTCCAGATATGTCCCGTAAATTTCTTTTCCCCCGATATTTGTAAGAGCGCCGAAGCAAGGCGTATCATGCAGCCGTACATAAGGGTAATCAATACGGGACGGACGCACATGAGCAGCAGAACAAAAATGCCTATAACGCCCACGCTGTTTTTAATCAATGTAGCGCCCTGCAGCACCATTTCCCCGATTGCGCCGGCGTAATCTCCCAATCCCGGAAAAAGAGAAACGGTTTTTAAAAACACCTTATTTCTCAGGCTGTCAATGGCAGGCATAAGGGCCGCCTGAAACAGACTGCCTCCGATAGATACAAACAGGCTTCCCTTGGTTACAAACATGATTATTTTTTTGATCAGGGATAAAATTCCTCCAAACCGGTTACCTTCGGGTAACTGATTCATGACATGAAGAATGCAGTAAACCTGTACTAAAGGAAGCAAAACTGTAATCATCACTTTTTCCACCAGAAACAACAGCAAAAACTGCAGTTCATAGTGAGCCGCCGCCGTTACGGTGCCGTTAGCCATCCCTAATGCAATGCAGAAAACCGGCATCAGCGCGCCGATAAAATCCTCCATCTCACCCAAAAGCAGCTTTGCGGATTCATAAGAATTCACGAAACATTTCAGTAACAGGAGAGAAACAAACATAAAGACAAAATATCTGGAAAACACGGCTATCTGGCTGCTTTTAAACAAGTCCGACATACTGCCCAGAACAATGGCAAAAATTCCCAGAAGCATAATGCCTAAAAACAATTCCCTGCACTGCTCTAAGTTGCCGAAAAAAACCTCATGGACATATTTCTGAAACAAACCCGTAAAGGAAGAAATATCTCCTGTAATAAGCTCCTGCAATAAATCCTCAACGCCGATATGCTCCCTGTTCAAAATCCCGTCTAAAAAGCTGTTCAGTTCATCAAAATTAAAAAACGCCAAAAGTTTTTCTTCCATAATCAAAAGTACTCCCTGATGGTATCTATCAGCATCAGAAAAACGGGAAACCCGGTCAAGAGCACGCAAAATTTGCCGGCAATTTCCACCTGCTTTCCCAAAGTCTGGTAGCCTGCATCCTGACACATTCCGCTGCAAAATTCACTGATATAGGAAATGCCCACGATTTTTAAGAGCAGTTGAACATATTTATCATAATTCCCGATGCTTTCCCCGATTTGCTTTGTCATATCCACCACTGCCATAAAGGTATCAAAGCACAGGTAAAACAAAAACAATCCGGCGCACAGAATAAAGATGTATGCCAGCTCCGGTCTCAGCTGTTTAATAAAAAGCGCGATTCCCACCGAAACCAGTCCCAGCAGTCCGATTTTCACAATATCCATAGGCTCGTCCCTCCATTCGCATTACCATCACATGGAAAAGAGACTTTCCATGTTTTCAAACAGTTCCACAATGAAGGGAAGGACCCATGTGAGCACTATGATGAATCCGCAAAGACTGACAAGATAAGCATGCTCTTCCTTTCCACTGTGCTTTAACACCTGATTCAATAAAGTTACCAGTATTCCTACCGCTGCAATTTTAAAAAGTATCCCAATGCTCATGGACCTATCTCCTACCAAAGTAAAATAATGACAAATATTCCCACCATCAGCCCCATGGACTGATATAAACGGCACCGGCTCTCCCTTTGGGCTTCCCGTGCCTGTATTTCTTCCGAAAACATTTCCAGATTCATCTTAAGACGCTGAAGCTGGGTTTTCGTATCGTAGAAACCGGTTTCGTCAAACATATGGATCAGGAACTCCATATTTTTTAATGTAAAGTGTTCTTCCAAGCCCGCCATTTCCTCCTGCCAGATCTCAAATAACGGTTTTCCGTCATTTTTATTGTTTCTTTCACAAATATTTTGCAAAACCTCCCCCATAATCCCCTCCATTCTGAAGGAAACCTTGCAAATACTTTCCGGAAGGGAAGCATTTTCTATTTCAATTTGTGAAATCAGATACCGCATCATATCCGCCGCCTGCCTAAGAGCATCGGTTCTTCTGTCGTAGGACATGGATTGAAACAGCCCCATGCCCACCGTTCCCAAAAGGAAAATGATTCCGCCTAAAACCCTCATGGCTTTTCCTCCGTTTCTACTTTTTACCAAGTATTTTTCCTTCCCCGTCTGAAATCTCCCACCTCTGTTTTACTTCTTTTCCGTTTCTCTCCCAGCTTAAGACAAGAAATCTCTGAAATACTTCCTTCAAAACATTCCTTTCAGCCCCGTGCTTTTTCCACACATCTCCCAGATCATTTCCGTGAATGGATGCCAAAAGCTTAATGCCGCAGCCCGACGCACAGACTAAAGCTTCATAGTCTTCTTTTAGTCCCAGCTCATCCACTACAATTAACTGGGGTCCCATGGCCCGGACCGCCATAAGCATTCCTATGGCTTTGGGACAGCCGTCCAGCACGTCGCTTCTGATCCCTACATGATTCTGGGGAACTCCCATAAAGCTGCCTGCGATTTCCGAACGCTCATCAATAATGCAGACCTGCAGTCCGGAATGAAAGGAATTGCCGTCAGATGCCATCCTTGCCATATCCCGCAGCATGGTGGTCTTTCCCGCTCCGGGTGGCGAAATAATAAGGGTATTTAAGATTTGTCCGTCTTCATACAAAAAGGGAAGGATTTCCTTTGCCACCCCTTTTACCTCATGAACGATTCTGATATGTAAGAACTGCACCTGCTTCATCAGAACCACTGCATTTCCTTCCATGACCGTCTGCCCGAAAATGCCCACCCGGTGTCCTCCCGCCACAGTGAGATATCCCTGTCTTAACTGGCTTTCGTAAGCATAAGGAGAATAATTGCAGATATGGTTAAAAACCGCCGCAATTTCATCCCTGTTTAAAATTACCGCATTTTCTCCGGAATCAAACAGCTTTCCTTCCCTTGAAGGATATCTTTCTCTCCGATTCACTATAAAAATGCAGGGACAATTGACTCTTAAGCGTATTTCCTGCAGGTCTTCCACTATATCAGAAAGGCTTTTTAACATGCCGTGGAATTCCCTGGGAAATAAATTTCTAATGGTTTCTGTCTTGTCCATATGATTTTCCGCCCTTTCAGTCTGTCCTTAAAAAAATATATGTAAGAGGGACAGGTTTATGACAGGTTTTAGACCGGGGCAAAACAAAAAAATATCCCCAGCGCGTTTTAAAGCGCCGGAGATATTTGAATTTATCATATTTTCAATTGTGAAAAGCGTTGTCCATGGCTATACATCCGATATTCTAAAACGCCATAGCAATATTCCCTGTAATATCCCATACTCGATTATAGCCGCTGCTGCAATGCCGATTATAACTCCCCTGCTCAACGGGGATTCGATATTGATAAGTTCATGCCACTGGTTAAAAACCATCCATTTCATCAGCAAAACTTCCCTATGCCCCATCGCCGGCCCGGAAACCGCTATTTGTAAGGCGGCATCCGCAAAAAGGAATCTGGCAAAAGAAAGACATCCTCCCACTACGGGATTCCGACATAATAAAACATAGAGCGTCGTAGCGGAGCAAAGATGAACAAATAAAACAAACAAAAGCAAAATGCGCAGAAAAAAGTCTTTACAAAATGTTGGCGAAAGAATCCCCAGATATATCAATATGCACATCTCCATTATGGCTGCTGTCATAACGCCGCATGTTATTATTTTTGTAAGAGCAATTTCACAAAAGCCATACCCGCCCATAATTTCATAACGGATTGTTTTCTGAAAAAACTCCCTGCCCACATATACCGCTGTCACTGTACAAATAAGTGCCAGCAGATACAAAAAGTCCGGTGCCATGGAAGCCCACACTAATTTTTCTGTTACTTCACTGCCCGAGTAAGCAATATTAATATAATCTATAAATAACAATATCATGGGAATAAAAATAATATATTTTATAATTGACATTGAATGAAAAAAACGATATATTTCCACCTTACATAAATTATGAATCCTCTCCATTTGTCTCTCCGTTAAAAATCCACTCTCTTTGAAAGAAAACGTATTATGGCAAGCAATATCACATATTCCATGATACCGCTCATCACAATACTGATTTTGTATGCAGACGGTATCTCCATATCCATATGAATTACCGCACTCCACTGACTCATGACAGCCGCT
>CAZDRM010000075.1:0-10055 GCA_964507745.1 uncultured Lachnospiraceae bacterium | reverse complement strand
GCTGTGACCTTGCAATCTGCTCATATACTTCACAATTTTTAAGCAATTCTTCATGCGTTCCCATTCCTACAATACGTCCTTCATCCAATACCAGAATTCTGTCCGCATGTATGATAGTGCTGATTCTCTGGGCAACGATCAAAAGTGTACTATCCTTAACCTTTTCCATCAGTGCCTTTCTCAGCACCACATCCGTCTTCATATCCAAAGCGGAAAAGCTGTCGTCAAATACAAGAATTTTGGGTTTCTTTACAATTGCTCTTGCAATGGCAAGGCGCTGCTTCTGCCCGCCGGATACATTGGTCCCGCCCTGTGCAATGGCGCTGTCGAATTTATCATTTTTCTCCTCTATGAATTCCATTGCCTGGGCTATTTCCGCCGCTTCTTTAATTTCACTTTCTGTTGCATCATGCTTACCGAATTTTAAGTTGGAGGCTATAGTACCGGAAAAAAGCACTCCCTTCTGTGGAACAAAACCGATACTCTCACGCAAATCCTTCATATGCATATCCCGGATATCTTTTCCGTCAATAGTAATAGAACCCTTACGCACATCATAAAACCTGGGAAGCAGGTTTACCAGCGTGGACTTTCCGCAGCCGGTACTGCCGATAATGGCGGTAACCTCTCCCGGCTTCGCTTCAAAATTTATATCAGAGAGCACATCAGCCTTTGCATCAGGATAAGCAAAATAAACATGGGCGTATCTGACCACACCGCCTTTTACCTCAAAGGTCTCCGCCTCCTTTTTATCTTCAATGGTCGATTCCGTCCTCAAAACTTCATCAATACGTTCCGCAGCCACGCCTGCACGGGGCAGCATAATAGACATCATAGTCAGCATCAAAAAGGACATGACTATCTGCATTGCATAAGTTATAAATGCAGTCATAGCTCCTACCTGAATGGTTCCCATATCTATCTTTTTTGCCGCAACCCAGGTAATCAGGATAGCGGTTCCATTCATAATGATCATCATGCCCGGCATCATAACCGACATCATACGGTTGGTAAAGAGCTGGGTTTTCGTAAGCGCTCTGTTAGCCTCGTCGAATCGTTCCTCTTCTCTTTTCTCACGCCCGAAAGCGCGAATTACAGAAAGTCCTGTCAGGATTTCACGAGAAACCAGATTGACCCGGTCCACCAGGGTCTGCATAATCTTGAATTTTGGCATGGTAACGGATACTAACAGCATGACAAATCCCATGAGAACTATAACCGCTAAAGCTATAACCCATCCCATTCCTGCACCGGTGCCTATTACCTTTATGATACCGCCCGCACCCATAATCGGTGCAAAAAGCACCATTCGAAGAAGCATGGTAGACACCATCTGTACCTGCTGTATGTCGTTGGTAGACCTGGTAATCAGGGAAGCTGTGGAAAATTTATCAATTTCCGCATTGGAAAACCGGATAACCTTTCCAAAAACCTTTTCCCTTAAATCACGTCCGACTCCGGCACCGACTCTGGATGCCAAAAGGCCTACCAGTACCGTTACAACTCCCATTAAAAGGGCCATACAGAGCATTTTAAGCCCCGATCGAATTAAATACGAAATCTGCATATCATCCCCGTTTAATCCCGCTTCCCTGTTGCAAAGACCTGTATATTGCAGCGCCATGGATTTGACAGTGCTTTTCCCGGTGGTTTCAATCATACTTTCTACAGAACTTCTGGCCTGTTTCATCATTTCTTCCATCTGTTCATAAGAAATTCCTTCCGGCATAGCCGTTTCCAACGTTTCTTTCGTACCGGCCGCTTCCATATTTTCGTGTATTTCATATGCCAATACCATGGGAATAAGAAGCTCATCATCCAGATTCTCCAGCTCTTCTTTGGAAAGCTTCTTTAAACAATAAACCCCGTCCGCTTCTTCATAGCTGTTTTCCCATGCAGCTTTTTCTTCTTCATTCATCAGCATGGTTATCAGTCCATAAGATTCTTTGGTTATTTTTTCCGGCAGAATATGCTCCACTCCGCCGTTTATGATACCCACATCAATAATGTTGGAAGTATACTGGGGCAATGCCAGGTCGCAATATGCCTGCACCGCCAGTAAACAAAAAATCACAACAACTGTTTTCCAATAGGGTGCCATGTTTTTAAATAACTTTGCCATAATTTACTCCTTCTGAACCGTTATTTTCCAGTTTTATACCCCTGTAATGGAATCAAGGAAGTCTTCTACCTGTTGTTCCATTCCATCCCGATACGTAATAATAAAGGATGCCATGTAGTTATCCACCTGCCTGAAAATATATATCTGATGAACATCTATTCCCATTATATTTACATCAAAATCCATCCGGTAATATTCCTTCCCTCCTAAAGTCACTCTGCTGTCTTCAATAAATTCATAGTCAAAACTGTCTATTTGGGATAAAGTAATTTTCAAAATTTTTCCGTACATTTCTTCATCCAGGGTACCAATTCCGGTATTTGTTGCATCCATGTCCTCGTAGCAGACAGCAATATTGGATACTCCGTCTCCCAGATAAACGGCGAAATCATACAGGGTTCCGTCACTTGCCTTCTCAAGCTGCTCCGAGGAAGCGATTCCTTCGTTTTCCAGATACTGGTTTCCGATTCCTTGTGTCGTTTCCATAACACTTGCACTCATGATGCTCATATTGTCGGTAATGGGAAACCGGATATCAAAGGTCTCATTTATATAATAGTCGTCCTCTACGGTTCCGCTTATGGACCGGGCAGATGAAGCGTCTCCCCTGCCGCCTTCTCCGTCAGCATTCAAAGAAGCAATAAAGTCCTCCGCTGCCTGACTCTTTTCCTCTTCATATGTTATGGTAATGCAGACCATGTAATTTTCTACTCTTCTACAGCAAAAAATTTCTTTAAGTTCGCTCCCCTTTACTTCTAAATCCACCCGAAGATATTGTACATCTCCTATATTAATCGTCTTTCGGGATTTTATATTATACATCCCCGGAGACTGCTGTTCCAGATCATCCTCTAAAATCTTCTCAAAACGTCTTTCATCCGGATAATTCCCATCCATAGTGACATCCAGATTTTCGTAGCTGACCGTTATATTTGAATTTGAATCTTCAGCCAGAAAAATAACTGCATCATATAAAATTCCATCTAAAGCATCTTCCATTTCTTTTGCAGAGACAAGTTCTCCCTCCTCAAAAGAATCTGTATCTACGCCGAAAGACTCTAAAAATTTTAAATCATCAAGCAGACTCATATCTTCTGTTATGGGAAAAGAGATACCAAATGTTTCATTAACAAACATGTCATCCCGGATTTCTCTTCGGGTCGCTTTAATAGGTACTATCTTTTCAGCGTCCTTATCGCTTTCTTCCGTTTCCTCGTCATCTTTTTCGGCATCCTTTTTCTCTTTCTCCGAATTTGAATCGTCTTCTGTTTCTTCCTCTTCTGTTTCTTCCGTTTCTTCTTCTGCAAGTTCTTCCGGAGCAGCTTCTTTTTCCGCCCCTTTACAGCCGGTCAGAGCTGCAGATACTGTCAAAACCAACACAAGAAAAGCAATATAACATTTCTTTTTCATTTGTTTTCCTCCCTACCTAAAACAATCCCTTTATAATAAAAAACAATACAGGCACCAACAAACAAGGCAGCATATTCAGCGTCTTAATCTCTTTAATCTTCAAAATGGAAATCCCCGAACTGGCAATAAGGAAACCTCCTACAATAGAGATTTCCGTCATCATATCCGCACTCATAAAATCTCCTAAAAGACATGCCAGCATATAAATGCTTCCCTGCCACAAGAAAAGCACTCCCGCAGTTATTACCATGCCGATTCCGTAAGCTGAGGCTAACACACAGGAGGTTACCAGATCAAGGGTCGCATTGGTAAACAGATAGGTGTTGTCTCCGTACAGCGCGCTGTTAATAGGCCCGAGAATGGACAGGGTACCGATACAGAATAGTAAAATCCCCGTGGACAGCCCTTCTCCCAGCCTGCCCGTTCCTGAAAATCGCTCCGTCAGCTTCTGGAATCTGCCGTCAATATTTAAAATTGTACCGAGCAAACTTCCGACAGCAAGGGCCACAATAAACAACACCGGATAATTACTCTTGGGCATATTCTGTACAACCGCATTAATCCCCAGGCCTGTTGCCGCCAGTCCCATGGCATTAAACAAAGCATCCTTGTATTCGTCTTTGATGCCTTTCTTTATTACACTTCCTGCAAGACTTCCTATTAATATCGTTCCCGTGTTAACAAATGTCCCTAACATCTCTTAACCCTATTTCCTCATTTTATCTAATCGTGCTATAATCTTAATCAGAGTCACACTATTTTTATTTTAATTGAAAAGATTTCTTTATTCAATAGCGGATTATTTTCAATCGTTTATTACCGGAGAATGTTATGGGCAAAACAGTTTCTATCCCACAGGGAAAAATATCATATGAAATCCATGACCGGGAGGCAATTCTTTTGTCCTATGAAGGAAGCGACCAGTATCTTGTCCTTCCTGAGATTCTGGATGGATGCCCCGTTACCTCCATTGCCCCTAAAGCTTTTTTGGGACAGCGGACAATTACGCAACTGGTTCTGCCTGTTCATTTGAAGGTTCTGGGAGACTGGGCATTTGCTCATATGACCGGGCTGAAAATACTGTCTCTTCCGCCAAATCATATCCGGCTGGAAAAGCAGGTCTTTTTAGACTGCCCGGCATTATGGGAAATCCGGGTGTCAAATAATTCTGTTCCGGCAGAAGACCCGGCTCTCTCTTTTTACCTTGCTGCAGTCATATCTGTCTTAAAAAGTCCATCCCTTTTCCGCCCTGATCTTGCTGAAACCCGTGAATGGCACAAAGACTTTGATAAAGCGGTCTGCCATCTTTTATCCCGCCCTGATGACGAGGGCTTTGAACCCGTCTATCTGGGATGGTTCGAAGATGAAGACGTAATGACCACCCAATATCCTGCCTATATCAGAGAAAGACAGCTGCAAAAGGCGGCGCTTTCCATGAAACGTCTGCGCTTTCCCCTTCATCTGTCCCCGGAAACAAAAGAAATCTATGAAACTTATGTGGCTTCCCATTTCCGGACCGGTGTCTGGGAGCAGTTCTGCACGCCGGAATATGTATCCGATTCCTGCTATATCAAAATCTTTATAGATTTGGGATGTATTACGGAGAAAAATATCAACGGTCTTCTTTCCAACTTAAACGGCTTAAATTCCTGTGAAACCGCTGAAGCCACAGCAATGCTCCTTCATTACAGGGAAACCTCCCTGCAAAAAGAAGATTTCTGGGACAATCTGAATCTGTAATACCGATTTAAATTTCCTGCAATATTCTCTTAAGAGTCATTTAATTCTGCTTATCAATCACAAATATATGAACTTTCAATTTCTTTCACTTTTTCATACAGAAATTCATTGGCAGGCACAAAAATCCCATGTTTTCCGGCAAGCTCTAAAATCGTACCCGCAAACATCTCCACCTCAGAAGGTCTTTTATTAATGCGGTCCTGTCCCATGGAAGGTGTTCCTTCCGGATTTAAAGTTTTTATAATATCCACATACTGATTAATGTCCTTTTCCGATAAAGCTATTCCTTCGGCGTTAGCCAATGCTATTACTTCTCTCATGGCTGCAATCATAATGCGGTTTGCTTCTCCTTTTGCCAACGCTCCCGCATAAGTGGTTCCATAAACCATACATGTCTGATTCACTCCCACATTCAGCATAAACTTGCTCCACAGGCGGTAAAGAATATCCTTTTCCTCCAGATAAGGCATATGAATGCTGTCAAAATAGTCCATCAGCCGCTTCAGCTTCTCCCGGTTTCTGTTTTCGGGCACTCCAATATGCAACTCTCCCATTCGGGTATAGTTTAATGCATTTCCGAATTTCATGGCATCCATTCCCTGGGCAACTGTATAGACAACCCGCTCCATACCATAACGCTCCCCGATAATTTCTTCGCTGGAAATACCATTTAAGACCGAAATAATAATGGTCTGCTCATCAATGCAGTTTTTCATAATATCCAAAGCGGCTCTGAGGCCGGTATACTTTACCGCAACTACCAGCAAATCAACGGGTTTCATATCCTCCGCTGCCGTCATGTGGAAATTTACCGGTTCCCCGTTTATGGAAAAGGTCTCATTTTGATATTTTTTAAGCCTGTCCTGATCCATCACATAAGTAACCGCATCCTGTCCACAATGCTTAACAATGTGATTCCCGTAAAGAAGCCCTAAAGCCCCCATACCTATAATGGCCGTTTTTCTGATTTTGAAATCATTGTATGCCATTTTTCAAATCCCCTTTCTTCCTGATAGATATTTTTCATAATTTATACTATAATTATTACAGATGCCTTTTGGCCCTTACATCATAACTCAGGAGGTAATCCATGAATTTCTTACCGAATCTTATGCGTACAATGTGGTCCAATAATGACAGGAAAAGAGATAAAAGCAATACCGTACCGGATAATCTGACAATTCACAAGGATATTACCTATGCTCCTTCCTCATCGGATAAAGAGAGCTTCTTTCATCTGACCGATATTTACCGTCCATCTGTAAGCAACGGTTTACTGCCTGTTATCGTAAGCGTCCATGGCGGCGGCTGGTTTTACGGAGACAAAGAATTATACCGCTTCTACTGCATGCATCTTGCCACAAAAGGCTTTGTTGTAGTAAATTTCAATTACCGCCTTGCGCCGGAACACAAATATCCTGCCGCCATAACTGATGTTTGTCTGTTAATGGATTTTATCAGACAAAACCATGAAAAATACGGTATGGATACGGACTCTTTATTTATGGCAGGAGACTCTGCAGGAGCACAGCTTACCACCCAGTATAATATTCTGGCTACAAGCAGAGACTACGGAGAATTATTTACAAAGGCTTCCTTTTCGTGTCCAGACTTGTTTGCAGGTACCTTTAAGGATTCAACTGATTCCTTTAAAATGGCTGCACTTCTTTCAAGGCTTCCCATTCCCAAAGCCATTGCCTTAAACTGTGGCATCTATGATATGAATGAAATCAAAAATCAGCATACCTGTAAATGGTATCTTCCAAAACAGATGACCCCTTTGCTGAATACCTCCTTCTTTCATATGCTTGACTATATGACCCCCGATTTTCCTCCTGCTTATCTTATGCTCAGCGTCAACGACGATTTAAAAATTCATACTGCTCCCATGAAAGCCAGACTGGAAAAACTGGGGATTCCTTTCCGCTACAAAGAATTCGGGGAAGGGCATCCCGAAGACGGTCACGTTTTTCATATTAACCTTCAAAGCCAGAACGGACTTTTATGCAATTCTGAGGAATGTGCTTATTTCCATTCGCAGATATCGCCTATTGATTAGGCCAAGTATCCTGCCTGTTTTCTTCTAATTCTTCAGCTATTGTATCAATCTGTTTTTTGAAACCAAAAAATGCTATCAAAGCCATTCCTATAAATGGAAATCCTATTAACCAAACATGAAATAGTAATAAGATTATCCCAATAATAAGAAATAATCCACACATTCCATAGGCAACGGGTCTTGTAACTCTGGGATCATTGGTTGTGTAAATTATGGTCTTCCCATAACCTTTATGGAATTTGCCGCGGGTATGCCTGGTATTAGGCCTCATGACACTATCCGGTACAAATCCGTCTTCCGGTGTTTGGGTAATGGTTATTTTTTCCGTATAAGAACCGTTATCATTTGTTTTAATCTCTACTTCTCTTTTCATATTACCTCCTAATTCACTTGCGGCTGACCGATAATCGTACTCTTCTTCCAGCAGCCGCTTAAATAAAACAGAAACGTTATAAAAGCCCCTACAAATGTGGCACAAGGCACAGCGCATCCTATCCCGAATATTCCAAGCCCCACTGTGGCGCCCAGATATATGGCCAGAGGAATCCTAACAAGGAAGGAAGTGGTGGTATCGGTAACCAAGCTGACCCATCCGTTTCCCGTACCGATAAACACTCCGTTCAAGGCTACAATAAAAGGCATGCCCACATACTCAAAAGAAAAAGCTTTCATATAAATCAATCCTACAGAAACCACATCTTCTTCCGCCCCAAACAGCCGGAAAATCTCCTGAGGGAATATCCTTACAAAAGCAAAGATCATCAGACTGATTCCATAGCAGAGTATCAGCCCATAGCCGGTAACCTTTCTGGTCCTTTTCAAATCTCCCACTCCCATATTCTGGGAGACCATAGCCGCAACAGACATACTGATCGCCGACTCCGGCAAAAGGGCAAAGCCGTGGAATTTACTTATAATGCCGGTTGCCGCACTTGCTGCCACTCCCGCAATACTGTTGATCTGCGCCCCCAGAACCAGAAAAGAAAAATTAGTAGCAACCTGCTGTACTGCACTTGGCAGCCCTACCTTCATAAGCATCACAAACTTTTCTCCGCTAAACCGGAAGGAAGCTAAACGGAAATCAAAAATAAATTGATTTTTTACCAGATAAATCACACAGGAAATCATGGAAAGTGCCTGGGCAATTACTGTGGCTATGGCCGCACCTGTAGCTCCCATATGTAATTCCTTCACAAAAACCATATCTAAAATAATATTGATAATGCATGCCACCGTAATAAATTTCAGAGGTGTTTTCCCGTCTCCCATTCCTCTCATAACGGCTCCTAATGCATTGTAGCCAAAAATAAACGTAATACCCAGAATACTTACAAGCAGATACCCATAGGCATCTTTATATGCTTCCGGCGGCGTATTTAACACTTCAAGCAATGGATTGATAAATACAAAGAGCGTCCCCGTCAAAATAACTGCAAGGGCTGCCAGCGTAATAAAAAGAGTGCTGATGGACTCCTTTATTTTTTCCCGTTCTCCCGCTCCTAAAAACTGCCCTATCATAACAGTTCCCCCGGTAGCGATTCCTGCAGCCAGATTGGTAACAATCAGCATGACCATACTGCTGATGCTGACTCCCGATACGCTGTTGGTTCCGCCGTATCTGGACACAATCAACATATCAACAACACTGTACACAGACTGTATTAAATTGCTGATAAAAAAAGGAACGGCAAAAACAATGAGCTGCTTCCACACATTTCCTTTCGTTAAATCCTTTTCCAATTGAGCCACAAAAATACCCTCCTCTTTATCTGTCTTGGTAAATCGTTTTGAGAAAAGACGTCTGCTAAAATTTTTACAGACGTCTTTTCTTCAACATTGACATATTAACACAAATGAAAGAAAGGGTAAATCTATTTTTGTAATTTCCAATAAAAATTTTTATTTTTTCACAATGCCGTAATACAGTTTCGCTGTCCACCCGTAAACCGCCACATATAACAGGGAAAATACTGCAAAACATCCGATGGTACAGTAAACATATAATCTGGTATTGCTCAGGTTTAAAATTGCCAATATCTTTTCCACTACCGGATAGGCAAAGATCAGATGGATGCCGGCTGTTACTAAAGGCAGGAAAAATACTGTTAATATCTGGGAATGAATGGACGCCTTAACATCCTTCTGGCTCATGCCCACATTCTGCATAATAACATATCTGTCTCTGTCATAGTATCCTTCCGTAATCTGCTTGTAATAAATCAGCAGAATCATGGCAACGGTAAAAAGCAATCCCAGGAAGATGCCGATAAAAAACAGTCCGCCGTAAACATCATAAAAGCCCTGTGCTCCTTCCGCCTTGGATTCTACACGCCCGGTCACTTCATTTTCCGGAACCTCCAGATTCTTTAATCCGTTTCGGATTTCCACGTAGGCATTTAATTGGGCTTCCTTTTCTCCCTCCACATTTACGCCATATAGATAGTCTATTCCGTAAGACATCTCTTTAAATTGTTCTTTTTGAAACTCATATATCTCATTCAGGATTTCAGGAGACTTAACCACAACAACATGCGAGCTGGCAATGTTGGATGCCAGAGCGCCACCGCCTACATATTCAAAGGATTTCATTTCTTCCACAATCTTAAATTGAAAATCATCCAGAATAAACAGGTCGGACTTTATTTTTACCCGGTTGGAACAAACTAAAACTTCATCATCATTCAGAGTTCTGTTTTCTCCCGTAGCCCGGTTATAATCATCAAG
>CAZDRM010000074.1:0-10145 GCA_964507745.1 uncultured Lachnospiraceae bacterium | reverse complement strand
ACCTGCGACCTCTTCGTCCCTAACGAAGCGCTCTACCAAGCTGAGCCACACCACGGCACTGAAAGAAAGTATAGCATAAAGTTTTTGAATTGAAAAGCCCTAAATTTAAAAAAATAGAATTTTTTAAAACATATTTTAGCAGATAATGGTATTGACATATAATATTATACGTCATATACTATATAAAACAATAATATTATACAATATATAATATTATATAATTATTAAATGATGTATTTCATTTATGGCAATGGAAGCGGCAGTGATAAAGGTCCGGTTTGTGCTCTTTGGGGCAGAGACGGGCCGGCAGGAAATATAACGGAAAGGAGAAGCCTATGGTTTTTAATACGGGTGCGGCTTTGCTGGATGCTGTAGTACTGGCAGTTGTGTCCCATGAGGATGTGGGGACATACGGCTATAAGATTACCCAGGAAGTCAGAAATGTTATTGAATTGTCGGAATCTACCCTGTACCCCGTTTTGCGCAGATTGCAGAAATATGGATTCCTGGATGTTTACGACAGGGAATGCGGAGGACGGAACAGACGGTATTACCGGATTACGGCGGCGGGTATAACCCAGCTGAATCATTATAAAGGTGATTGGAAAGAATATTCTCAAAAGATAACAGGAATTTTCGAGGGAGGTGTCGTACATGAATAGAATAGAGTTTTTGGAGCGCTTAGAAAGGCTGTTATTGGATATTCCCTATACGGAAAGAAGAGAAGCGCTGGACTATTATACAGAATATTTTGAGGATGCGGAAAAGGATGACGAGGAAGTCATCAGGACTTTAGGTTCGCCGGAAGAGGTGGCCCACAATATCAGGGAAGAACTTGCCGGAAAGGAATTGTCTGAAGTCGTGGAAGTTATAGATGCATCTTCAGAAGAGGAAAACTTTCATAACGATACGACCGGCACAGAGGAAAAGGCAAAGGATGGGGAGAAAAAGCAGCTGGAGGGCTGGCAGATCGCTTTGATCATTGTGGGAGCGGTAGTATTGTTTCCGGTGTATGGCGGAGTGATCGTAGGAGCGCTTGGCGCATGTTTCGGGGTAATTGCAGGATGTTTCGGCATTATTTTGGGTCTGATGGCGGCGTCCGTGGGTCTTGCCATTGCATCGGTTTTCGTATTGATCTTAGCAATTGTAAAATTTGCCATATCGCCTCTGGCGTCTCTGTTTTTAATAGGGCTTTCTGTTTTTCTGGCGGGTATTGCAATGCTTTGCATGATTGCCAGCTGGAAGAGCATTACAGTGCTGATTCCGGCAATCTGGAAGGGGATAGTTTATATCTGGAACTCTATTTTCCATAGAAAAGAGGGGGTAACGGTATGAAGAAAGGAACGAAATTTTTTGTATTCGGCGGACTGACCTGCCTTTTGGCCGGAGGCATGATTATGCTCATAACGGGCTGTATCGGAGGGTTCGGTATGTTTCGGACAATTGCCACCAGATACACATTTTATATCCATAATAACCATCATGATGCTTATTGGTCCTGGAATGACCATGACTTTGATGATTTTGTTGTTTTTACGGGAGATGAGGAATTCGACCTTTCCGACCATGATATTCGTTCCCTCTATGTAGATGTGGACGGAGTGGAACTGAATATTCAAAGCCGTGAAGACGGAAGAGAGGATGCGGTAAGGGTAGAGGTAAGCGGCATCGGAATTGATACGCAGTGCGGTGCAGAGGACGGAATACTTGTGGTTAAATCCAAGGATGAGTGGTTTTCCTCTAACGGGGAGATAACTGTTTATATTCCGCGGGACATGGAATGGAATTCGGTAATATTGAGCATCGGAGCAGGAGCGGCGGATATAGAAGATGTTCAGGCTCAGAAAATGTATATCAGCGTAGGTGCGGGAGAGGTCTCCATGGAAAATGTAAAAGCCGAGGAAGAACTTTCCGCATCTGTGGGCATGGGACAACTGAAATTTAACGGTAATGCAGAATGCGATATGAATATTTCATGTGGAATGGGACAGATTCAGCTTGAGTTTGAAGGAATGTCCTATTATGATGATTACAATTATGATGTAAACTGCGCGGCAGGCAACGTGGAAATCGGATATATAAATTTCGGAGGCATCGGGGTAAGAAGGACTATTGATAATAACAGCGATAAATTAATCAATGTAGACTGCGGAATGGGGCAGGTGGAAATTAACTTTTAGCCCCAATGCAGATGAAAACGCAAAATAGCGCCGTTAAACCGGTATAAGCTATATGAAACCCATCAGAACATCAAGATGTCTGATGGGTTTTGTATGCGATTTTATCTAATAACCCGATTGTCTCTCCTATACAAAAATGATATAATGTGCGGAAAGGCCAGAGACAATATATAATATGAACATGGCTTATAAACACAAGAACAAAAATGCAGAGAGGAGTTATACGAAAGTATGAAAGAAATGGAAACAGAAAAATTTAAGAAATTCGGTTCATCCTTTTTCTTGAGTTTATTGGGAGTGGGGTTTGGAATCCCTTTTTTGATTTCTTTGATTATGACACTTACATCCAAGGGAGGCTTCCGGTGGGATGTTTTCCTGCCTCTGGGTCTTGTTTTTTCCTTTATAGCATGGATGATGCTGCTTATGATGCTCGGATGGGGAACCATGACCAATCTTATTACAAAGAGCGCCTATAAGCGCATTGATTCCCTTCCCTATCGGTTTAACAGTTCCTTCCAGGGCAGAAACGGAAGACTTCTTATTGATGTAGAGGGCGGAATGATTGGATTTATTTCAGCATATAATCCTTTCGAAATCCAGATTTTTAACGCATCACGTATTGACAGAATAGAGACCATCGCTTCCACAATGACAGGCGTGCGTTTTGTTTTCTATCTGGACGGAAAGAAAATAACCATGTATACCTTATTGAGCAACAGGGCAGTTAACTTAAAGTCAAGCATGGGTGTGGAAGCCATATCCAAGGCTGATACCTTCGTAGAGCTTTTAAAGGCGGCTAAAAGCCGTGCAGAAGGAGGCATGCAGGCATGAATCCCGCCTACTATCTGCCGGAAATCATTTTTGTAATTGCTCTGGCAGTAGCGTTAATCTGGGGGATTTTCTTTGTAAGAGACCTGGGCAGGACGAAAAAAGGAGAAAGCACCTGTATCTATTGTAAGGCGGCTGCCGCTAAAATTTCCCCGTATACATATCTTTTCCTCATACCGGTTTCCTTTGGAGAGACCTATGAGAATGCGGAAAAATACCTGCTTTCCCATATGAAGCCCATAGCCGGGAAAGAGAAGATTCCTACGGGAATGCGTGCCTGCTATGTGGAGGTTTACAATTGTTCCCGGTGTGATAAGAAGCATGTGGTAGTAAAGGACTTTCTTCAGGTTCGGGGAGAGGATTATATAAAAGGCACCTATGAATTTGCTTATGAACCCTTTCGACCGCTGTTAGAAGCATGGGAACAAAAAGAACGGTTATAAGAAAAGAGGAATAGGCATTATGAAGAAAACAATGATAAAGGTTCTGGAATTTGCAGCTGTTATTGCAGCTTTGGTAATTGCGGCTTTAGTGGCTATGAACATCGGCGTGGAATCCCTGCTTCGGGGAAAGGAAGAAGCCGTAACGCTGGCAATGACGGAAGGCGGGCTTCCGGAGGATTATATCGGAATGCCTGCGGCGGATGACATTCCCCGCATTGAGGATGCACAGATGTGGGAAGACACGTGGCAGACCAGTTATGTGACGGTGGAACCTGCTGATATCGTATCCACGGGAATCGGTGCCAGATACTCATGGATTTCCGCTTATACCAATACAGGCAGGCGGGGCGGTCCCAGAAAGCGTGCCGATGTTACCAATATGGCCCTTGATATTCTGGGGGAATATGGAGAGTATTATCTGATTCAGCTTCCGGATGAGTCTTATATCCTGGCTCAGATGCCGAGGGATACTGCCAGAAAGCTGAAAGCGGGAGCAAAGCTTGCGCTTCCCATAGGAAGAAAAGTCTCTTCCAACCGGAAGGTAATTTCCAGAATCGAAGACATTTGCCGGGAATATGATGTGGATACGGAAAACGTACTTTACTGCATTAACGATAAATGGAATGAAGGACACAGTATGCTGGTCCAGTTCATACGTCTGGGTGTCGGAGCAGTAATCACTCTGGTGCTTGGAACGATTCTGATCACTGTCATCCATAAGATATTTAAGGTTGAAGAGGAGTAGCAAAATAAGGAGAGCGGATACTTTTCAATAAATGAATAAATTTGCCGGATGCAAAACCCGTCGCCGGACTGTTTTTTGGCAATGGGTTTTGCAATGGCATATTGTTTGTGATATACTGGCTGTGTATATCATTTTTTGTTTTAAAATTTCAGAAATTCTGGTAACA
Source organism: uncultured Lachnospiraceae bacterium (assembly GCA_964507745.1). Lineage (GTDB taxonomy): Bacteria > Bacillota > Clostridia > Lachnospirales > Lachnospiraceae > UBA2882. The sequence continues at coordinate 5,783 of CAZDRM010000074.1, read as the reverse complement.
AAATGTGAAAAATAATATTTTAAGGAGTGTTTAGATAAAATGAGCAAAGAACTGGAAAAAACCTACAATCCCCATGGAATGGAGGACCGCATTTACCAAAAATGGATGGAGAAAAAATATTTTCATGCGGAGGTTGACTACGATAAAAAACCTTTTACCATAGTAATTCCCCCGCCCAATATTACGGGACAGCTCCATATGGGACATGCACTTGATAATACCATGCAGGATATTTTAATCCGTTTTAAGAGAATGCAGGGCTATAACGCATTATGGCAGCCGGGAACGGACCATGCTTCCATTGCCACTGAAGTTAAGATCATAGAAAAATTAAAAGAAGAAGGCATTGACAAGCACGACCTGGGCAGGGACGGCTTTTTAGAGCGTGCCTGGGAATGGAAAAAGGAATACGGCGGACGGATTATCGGGCAGTTAAAGAAGTTAGGCTCCTCCTGTGATTGGGACAGGGAGCGCTTTACCATGGATGAGGGCTGCAATCAGGCGGTAACCGAGGTTTTCTGCAAGATGCATGAAAAGGGCTGGATTTATAAAGGTGCCCGCATCATCAACTGGTGTCCGGTCTGCAACACCTCTATTTCCGATGCAGAGGTTGAGTATGAGGATCAGGCAGGCCATTTCTGGCATATTAAATATCCTTTAGTGGATGAAAACGGCAAGCCCAGCACTACGGAATTTCTGGAATTTGCCACCACAAGGCCGGAAACCATGCTGGGAGATACGGCTGTTGCCGTACATCCTGATGATGAGAGATATACCTATCTCCATGGCAGACAGGTGTGGCTTCCTATTGTGAATAAAGCCATTCCCGTAGTGGAGGATACCTACGTTGATATGGAATTTGGTACTGGTGTTGTTAAGATTACGCCTGGCCACGACCCCAACGACTTTGAGGTCGGAAAACGTCATAATCTGGAAATCGTCAACATATTAAATGATGATGCCACCATTAACCAAAACGGCGGCGTTTATGAGGGCATGGACCGATATGAAGCCAGAAAGGCCATTGTGGAGGAACTGGATAAGCAGGGCTTACTGGTTGAAATAGAGGACTACAGCCACAATGTAGGAACCCATGACAGGTGTAATACCACTGTAGAGCCTATGGTAAAAGAGCAGTGGTTTGTAAAGATGGATGAGTTGATCAAACCTGCAGTAAAGGCAGTTAAAGAAGGAGAGATTAAGCTGGTTCCCGAGCGTATGCAGAAGACCTACTTTAACTGGACCGACAATATCCGCGACTGGTGTATTTCCAGACAGCTCTGGTGGGGACACAGGATTCCCGCTTATTATTGCGATGAATGTAAGGAAGTGGTAGTGGCAAAGGAAGCGCCTTCAGTGTGTCCCAAATGCGGCAGCGCTCATTTTACTCAGGATCCGGATACGCTGGACACATGGTTTTCTTCCGCTTTATGGCCCTTCTCTACCCTGGGATGGCCGGAGAAGACAGAGGATTTGAAATATTTCTATCCCACAGATGTGCTGGTAACGGGCTATGACATTATTTTCTTCTGGGTTATCCGCATGATTTTCTCGGGCTATGAGCAGATGAAGGAAAAGCCCTTTAAGACTGTTTTATTCCACGGCCTTGTCAGGGATTCCCAGGGAAGGAAAATGAGCAAATCCTTAGGAAACGGCATTGATCCTCTGGAAATTATAGACCAGTATGGAGCGGATGCACTGCGCCTTACCCTGATTACGGGAAATGCGCCGGGAAATGATATGCGTTTCTACTATGAGAGGGTGGAAGCGGCCAGAAATTTTGCCAACAAGGTGTGGAATGCCTCCCGTTTCATTATGATGAATATGGAAGGCAAGGAGATTCCCCAGAATGCTGGGGAATATCTGGAGCCTGCGGATAAATGGATTATCAGCAAGCTAAACCATCTGATAAAAGAAGTAACGGACAACATGGAAAAATACGAGCTGGGTATTGCGGTACAGAAGGTTTATGACTTCATCTGGGATGAATTCTGCGACTGGTATATTGAGATGGTTAAGCCCAGACTTTATAACAGCGACAACAGGGACAGTCAGAATGCGGCTCTTTATACCTTAAAGACGGTATTGATCGATGCTTTAAAGCTTTTGCATCCTTATATGCCTTTTGTTACGGAGGAGATTTTCTGTACCCTTCAGTCAGAAGAAGAATCCATTATGATTTCTTCCTGGCCTGTAGCGGATAAGAGCCGGGCTTTTGATAAAGAAGAGAATGAAATAGAGATTTTAAAGGAAGCGGTCCGCGGCATCAGAAATGCCCGTACAGGCTTGAATGTGCCTCCCAGTAAAAAGGCACAGGTTTATGTGGTAACCGAAAAACCCGATGTGGCTTCCGTGTTTGAGGAAGGAAAGCTGTTTTTTGCAACTCTGGCTTATGCTTCCGAGGTATTGGTACAGGGGGACAAGACGGGAATCGCAGATGATGCAGTCAGCGTTGTTATTGAAAATGCCACGGTCTATATGCCTTTTGCGGAGCTTGTGGATATCGGACAGGAAATCGAGCGGTTAAAGAAGGAAGAAAAACGCCTTCAGGGTGAGATTGCCCGCAGCAACGGCATGTTGAATAATGAGAAGTTTACGAGCAAGGCGCCTGCAGCAAAGGTAGAGGAAGAAAAGGGCAAGCTGGCAAAATACACTCAGATGCTTGAGCAGGTACAGGAAAGGCTGAAAACGCTTCAATAACATTTTTGAAACAGAATTGAGACGGGGGAATTCCTATGACAGACGATAAAAACAGGACAAGAGATTTTCAGGGAGTAGATGTCGGAGATTTCCTATTTGATATGCATGATAAGTCCGGGACCTATGTGAGGATTACGGAAAACGACCGGCAGGCGTGGCTGTATCTTTGTCCCAAGGCCGATGGAAGTTCCTATACCAAAAATGAACTTATAGAGCTTTTAGCGGAAAACGATGTGATAGCGGGAATTAATGAGGATATTCTCATTGCCATGGTAAAGAAAAAGGTCTATGAAAGAGAAATCAAGGTGGCGGAATATATTGCGCCCAAAGAGGGAACTGACGGTTTCTATGAATACTTTTTTGATATTAACAGAGGCCGGAAAAAACCTTTGATCAGGGAAGACGGTTCGGTGGACTACCAGAGCATGAATATGGTTAACAGCGTGCAGGAGGGGGATGTTCTGGCAAAATACCATCCTGCGGTGGAAGGTGTGCCGGGAGTAGATGTCAGAGGGGGTGAACTTCCTGTGAAACCGGTAAAGAACCTGCCCGTTTTAAGGGGAAAAGGAATTACCACGGCTTCTGATGACGAAAACGTATATTTAGCGGAGCAAGAGGGAAAGGTGGAATACCGGGACGGGAAGATTTTCCTGAATAACGTGCACAAGGTCACAGGCGATGTAGATCAGTTGATTGGTAAAATCGAGTTTTACGGGGATGTGCTGATTGCCGGTAATGTAGAAGCGGGCACTACCATCCGCGTGGGAAAGAGCCTTACTATAGAAGGCACGGTGGAAGCGGCAGAACTGTCAGCCGGCGGAGATATTATCTTAAAGCGCGGTATTCAGGGAAACCAGAAGGCCAAAATCGTCTGTGCGGGAGATGTCTATGCCGATTTTATTGAGCATACCACAGTGCAGGCAAGAGGCAATGTAGAGGCTAACATCATTTTGAATTCTCATATAGAGGCGGACGGAAAGGTTGTGCTGACAGGAAAGAAAGGCACCCTGATCGGCGGCAATGTTCATGGAACCAAGGGAATTAGCTGCAAGGAGCTTGGAAACGATGCGGAAGTAAAAACCATTGTCCATGTGGGATGTCTGCCCGAGGTTATGATAAAGCAGAGGAAGCTTTTGAAGGAAGAAGAGGATTTAAAGCTGAATATGGAAGAAATCCTTGCAGGCTTTATGGATGTTGAAAGTAAAATAAAAAGTACAGGAGAAAAGACGCCGCTTTTGACCATGCAGCTGAATTCTTTAAAAGAAAGAAAAGCAAATCTGGATAAAAGAATTGCTGAATGCAAAACGGTTCTTGCGGCGGTCAATGCCTACATTGATAAGGCAAAAGGCGCTACGGTAAGGGTGGAAGGAAATTTGCATAAAGGCAGCATTATCTGTATCGACCAGTGTAAAATGCCTGTTACCGACAATACCATGTATATGGAGTACCGGAATATTTCGGGAATGATAGGTGGAAATGCACTGGTATAGGTACGGACTGATAAAAAAGGCAGAAGGGCAAAATGGACGAGTTTTATGAAATGACAGAACGGCATATAGCAGTTTATGAAGAGGCGGAAGGATTTCTTTATGCCCTTCCTAAGTTTACGGCAAAAAACGATTTGTCCCACACAAGGGAATTGCTGCAGAGAATGGGAAACCCCGGATGGGGAATCCCCAAGCTTCATGTGGCGGGAACCAACGGAAAGGGAAGCGTCTGTGCCTATCTGCAAAGCCTTTTAGGAGAATACGGATACAAAACGGGAGGATTTATATCCCCTCATTTAGTGACAATGCATGAGCGTTTTCTGATAAATCGGCTTCCTGTGCCGGATGCGCTTTTTATGGAGGCCTTTTTTTCTGTGAAAAGTGTGGCAGATGAGGCTTTTCATGAAGGGATTCCCTATCCTACATTTTTTGAATTCCTGTTTCTTATGGGAATGTACATTTTCGAAGAAGAAAGGGTGGGAGTGCTGGTGCTGGAAACCGGTCTCGGAGGGAGGCTGGATGCCACCAACATTTTTCCGGATACGGAGGTTTGCGTCATTACCCGCATCGGTCTGGACCATTGCAGCTATTTAGGAGATACAAAAGAGGAAATCGCAGGAGAAAAGGCGGGAATCATAAAAAAAGACGCAAGTGTCATTTTTATGGATCAGGAGCCTTCCCTGAGAGAGATTTTTGAAAAAACCATAAAAGAAAGAGGCGCTTTTCCCTGTCTTTTAGAAGAGGATGCATATTCTGTAGAAAAAATAAAACATAAAAGCATTGATTTTTCTTATAAATCCCTATATTATAATTATATTAATCTCAGTATATCCACAAATGCGTTATATCAGGTGGAAAATAGCGCATTGGCTCTTCGTGCTTTTGAAGCTTTTTTAGGCAGGAAACAGCTGACAGAAATGCCGGCGGACAAAATGAACAGGGCGGTTGCCGGTTCTTTTTGGGAAGGGCGGATGGAAGAGGTGCTTCCCGGGGTATATTTTGACGGGGCGCACAACGAAGACGGAATCAGGGCTTTTCTGGATTCCATAGAGGCAATGAATATAAAAGGCAAAAGAATATTATGCTTTTCTGCCGTAGAGGACAAAGCATACGGGCGTATGATTTCCATGCTGTATGAGTCGGGAGCTTTTCAGACTGTTGTGGCAGTGGAAATGGAAGATGAGAGAGGCGTCCGTCTGGAGGAATTGAGGAAGTGTTTCTCACAATATGAGCAGTGGAAGGTTCAATATGTCAAAGGCGTTTCTCCGGCTTTAAAAAGCTGCATGGCTGAAAAGGGGCCGGATGACATAGTGTGTATTGTGGGGTCTTTATATTTGACCGGCTTGGTAAAGTCGGTGTTAAGGAGGAAACACCATGATTAATTTTGAAGAAGAGCTGAAGAATTTTCATCCCAGCTTGGAAATAGAGGAAGCGGAAGACGCTATTTACAATCAGGACTTAACAGATATGGCGGATTTACTTGTAAATATGATAAAGGAAGCGAAAGATGCCGAGAATTAGTACAGAAACGGATAGGAGATTGCCATGAAATGCTTTCAATGTGGCTGCGAACTGTCGGATAAGGATTTCTGTACA
>CAZDRM010000073.1:0-10175 GCA_964507745.1 uncultured Lachnospiraceae bacterium | reverse complement strand
GAATGTCACTTATTATACCTATGATGAAAACGGAAGACTGACGGAGACAGAAAGGAGAGATAGAAGCCGGGAAAGAAGAACCTATGACACGGCAGAACATCTTTTAGGAATCAGGGATGAAAGTGTTGCCGGAGAGATTATCAATGAATATGTCTATGAGTATGATGTGGAGAATATCCGTACAGCTTCCGTTACAAACGGCATCCGCCCGGAGTACACCACAGACCGTGAAAGCATCTACAGCCAGACACTTGTAAAGAATGAGTATGAAAAGAATGTCTTTGGGTCTTATACAGAGCCGGTAAGCAGTACAACTTATACTTACGGTCTGGAAGGCAACTATGCCATGGCGACAGTCAGTGCCATCTGTGCTCTGCCCTTTGTAGGGTCACTGGTAGGTGGATCAGCAGGAATGGCCTTAAAGATAATCGGACACTCACTGACCTTTGGAATGGCGGCACAAGGGACATGGGAAGCTACGGGAAGGGCAGTGGAAGCATACCAGAACGGAACCCTGACATGAGGATTATGAGATTGCGTACCCATTTAATTTATTAGAAAACGAAATAGCCGTAATTTAAGTGCATGTTGCAAAAATACCGGCAGTGTATAAACTGTCGGTATTTTCTGCATTTATGAAAAACGGCTGCTATGATTCAGAGGAGCTGAATTCCATTGTTACTGTAGTTGCCTGTCCTGTGCATTCCAGTCTGCATCTGAAGCCGTGGAGTTCTGCAATATCCTTTACAATTGCCAGTCCCAATCCGATTCCGGATTCCCGTTCCCTTACCTCATCTCCTTTTACATAGGGCTGAAATACCGCATTTCGTTTTTCGTCGGGAAGAATAATGCCGGTATTCGTTATCTGAAAGAAGCTGTCTGACAAAAGGATTCGGATTGATTCGCCTTCCGGAGAATATTTAACCGCATTTTCCACCAGATTTTTGAATGCCCGTTCCAATAACCGGGGGTCTGCATCTACAAATCCGCTTCCTTCAAGCTTCAAGTCCATATTTTTTTCCGCCAGTTTTTGTTCAAAGCAGGTAACTACTGTTTCTGTCAGATTTCGTAAATCTATCCGTTCTTTGCAAAGGTTCCCTTCCGTTTTTTGTAAGCGGGCAAGGCTCAGCATATCCATGATTAACCGGTTCATGTAGTCAATGTTTGAAAAAATGGCTTCGTAATAATGCTTCTGATTGGCCGGGTTCACATTAGCCTGCAGATTCTCTGTATATCCGGATATTGCCATTAAGGGGGTTTTTAAGTCATGAGCCAGCGCATTGGTATAATCCCGTTGACGGCATACCAATTCCTGTTCTTTTCTTATGATGCGGGCAAAGCCTTTGGCTATTACCAGAGCGATGAAAGCCGAAAATAAAATTCCCAGTCCCCATGCCATATATAAGCCTGTAGTAATTCCTCTATGCTCCTTGCCTAACAAAACAAAATAATATATATCACTGCCGATACAAACCGGTATGACAGCTCCGTCATAGGTTTTTCCGTCCGTTCCTTTCAGTTTCATACTCGAGGCGGAAACAGCTCTATAGGTTATGACAGCATCGGAGGCAGCTGCATTATCTGTAGAGTTATTATAAAAAATTGCTTTTTTCATATCCTCTGAAAGTTCCGGGATTTCGCTATCCCAGAGGTTTATATTGGTGGCATAATAGCTTTCGGACTCTATTGCCTGGGAGAGCTTTGCTCCTATCTCTCCAACGCCGTCCCCGTCATTTACAATATCCAGACCGGTCAGATGTAATCCGTTCTCCGCCTCAGGACTTTTTTCTGCCGTTATTGTTTCCTGTAAATGAAAGTAAACGCCGGGGTCGTCCTGTGATTCCGCTTTATCTGCGGAATAGATATTGGTCCGGACCGGATAGCATTTATTTCCTGCTATATAGGCCTCGTCTATCCGGAGTAACGGCTTGGGAGCTGCCGGGTCCGCCTTATTTACCCATGCTTCATAGGCATCCAGCACCCGTTGTTCCAGTTCCTTATCCGCGCATTGATAATAACGGGTAATGGAATTGTTATTGTCATACATTTCGTTATGGATGAGATACAGGGCATTCTCCCGTTTTGCCACAACCTCTCCCCGGCTGTTGCACAGGTATACTCCCATGATATCTTCCGAAGCAAAGCCTGAATTCGCATGCCACTTAAGCGCCGTCACGGCGCTCTCATAAGCTGCCTCGGGATTGTTCGGTGCTTCCCGGTCATAGTCTGCCTGAATCTGAACAAACTCGTTTTGGTGCATATCCACCAGGGAAGCCAGATGTTCTTCTCTCAACATAGATTGAATCTGATGCACGATCAAAGTGCCGGCTGTTAAAAACAGCACCACTATCAGCAGTACCGGCCACCAGCATGAGAACCAAATCCTATAAAAAGACTTACTGCCTGATTCTTTATTTTTCATTGTCATTCCTCCAATCGATATCCTTGTGTTACTACCGTTTTAATCTGCATTCCGGCAGTTCCCAGTGCTTTTCGAAGCTTTTTGACATGATTATCAACAATCCGGTCATTTCCCATATAGTCATATCCCCAGACCCGGTTCAACAACATATCCCTGGACAATACGATCCCTTTATTCTCCATAAAATACTTTAATAATGCATATTCTTTGGGCGCTAATTCCACAGTTCTGTTTTCGCCGTTTTCTTTTACCGTGACCTTGAATGTTACGGGATTCAATTCAATGGCAGCAGCCTGTAATACGCCGGTTCCCCAAATTCCCTTGGAACGGTTCAGCAATGCCTGGGTTTTGGCAAATAATTCCGCAATGTAAAAGGGTTTTACCACATAATCGTCACATCCCAGACTATAACCGTATAACCTGTCTTCCTCCTGGCCGCGGGCCGTCAGAAAAATAATGGGTACAATACTGTGTCTGCGAATGCTTTTGCAAAGCGAAAAGCCGTTCATGCCGGGAAGCATAATATCCAAAAGTACCAGGTCGTAGTCTCTCTGTTCCGTCAGAAATTCGCCTTCTATGCCATCCTTGGCACAATCCAGTATAAGCCATCCCTTACCCTTTGCCATAAAATAATCGGTCACTACCTCCCGAATCTGTGCATCGTCTTCCACCAATAGTATGCGAACCGTTTTGTTCATCATGTTACCTCCAAATGTACACCACCCTCCGGGTATGATGTCACTATACCGAAATATTATATCCATTATATATCCTTTGGATATCTTTTCAAAATTTTGCTTTTATTTTTGTTATAAAATGAAAAAGGGATATCCTCTTTTCAAGGATATCCCTTTTAAAGCCTTTGATTATTTTACTGTTGCTGTGTCAAGTCCAATGTCTCGCTTAATGTTTTCATCAACTTTTTGTCTGTGCTAAGGTTATATGCATCCATTTCTTCAAAAGTCAGGCCGTCCGCCGTTGTGACTTTCATTTTATAAGGATAAATTCTGGCCGTATCCAGATTGGAATCTTTTACCAGAATCAGATAAAAATCAAATTCGCCGTCATCTCTGACAATATATTTGTATTTATTGGTAAGGGTATTATTTAAAAGACCTTTGTGTACTTTGTTTTCGGCCTCATCAATATCCTTGTTGGCGTAAACATACCATGCATAATTCTGTGATAAATCGGCATTCAGTTCCACGCGCATAGCCCAGGTGTTCACGGTAGTTTCCTCAACGGTTACAGAATGACTGGTTACCGGCGTTGTTAATTCTGAATAAGAACAGCCCTGTAAAAAGAGCATGGATACAACTAACACCATTCCCCATAAAACATTTCTGAATTTTTTCATTATTATCGACCCCTTTCAGTCCGTATTACATTCTATTAAGTTAAGTATAAAGCCTTTTTTCAAATATGCAAGTTTTACAGACAAAAAAATTGAATTTTTTTAGATTTCTGATTTTACTCAAAACTATTCAGTGGGGGAGGGTTTTGTGTTATAATGTTCGAAAAGGGCAGAGTCAAGTGTTCAGAAAAACAGCTGCCAAGCTTGCTTGAGCCGCTGTTTCTCTGAACATTTGACGAGCGAAGCGACTCCGGAAAACCGCAGGTTTTTCGGAGCTCTGCCCGTGGCTTCGGTTGGATTCCCCCTAAGTTTCGACTGGCTATACCCCCAACTTCCCGCCACTCCCCCGTGGCTGCTCCGCAGTCCACGTTTCCCCGCAATTATATCTTTCAGGAGACCAATAACAATGACCCCCCCCATTTACAAATCCCTAACCAAATACGGCCAAGACATTCTAAACTCCGAAAACTACAAAAAAAGCAAAACCTATGTCCAGCACGGAAATTTTTCGGTATTCAGACACAGCCTAAACGTAGCCGAAACCAGTCTTCGCCTCAGCCGCGCGCTCCCCATCCGCTTTCATGAAAGAGAGCTGGTAAGAGGCGCCCTGCTCCATGATTACTTTTTATATGACTGGCACAAAAAAAGAGTCGGACTGAAACAAATCCGGGAATTCTACAAAATGCACGGCTTTACGCACCCGGGGGTGGCAGCCAAAAACGCCAGAAGGGATTTTCACATCGGAAAGCTGGAAAATGAAATCATCAGCAAGCATATGTGGCCTCTGACAATCAGGAAAATGCCCATGTGCCGTGAGGCATGGGTTGTGACGCTGGCGGATAAATACTGCTCTTTAATGGAGACCCTTCATTTCATGAAAGGGGATTTACGTGAATAGACTGAGAGAGGCTTTAACAGAATTAGGAAAAAGCGATTATTACCCCTTTCACATGCCGGGGCACAAAAGAAGAACAGAAGAAGATTTGTGTTATCAACCCTTTTCGGAAGACATTACGGAAATTGACGGCTTTGACAATCTTCATCATCCCGAAGGAATCATCAAAGCGGAGCAGGAATTTGCTGCAAAGGCCTTTGGGGCGGAAGAATCTTTTTTTCTGGTAAACGGAAGCAGCTGTGGGGTATTGGCGGCAATTGCCGCAGCCTCGGCGGATTCGGACAAAAAGATTTTAATGGGAAGAAACGGGCACAAATCCGCATACAACGGGTTATATTTTGCAAACGCGCGGGCAGATTATCTGTATCCCCAAACAATACCGGGCGTTTCTTTCCCCGGAGCGGTCAGCCCGGAAGATATACTTGAAGCAGCCAACGGAGATACATTATACAGCGCGGTTTTCCTGACGTCGCCCACCTATGAAGGCGTTGTCAGCGATGTGAGAAAAATTTGCGAAACAGCGCATAAAAAAAATATTCCTGTCATTGTAGACGAGGCCCACGGGGCGCATTTGGGACTTTGGGGCGGAGACGGTTATTTTCCCGAAGGAGCTCTCTCCCAGGGAGCGGATATTGTGATCGAAAGCCTTCACAAGACCCTTCCTGCCATGACCCAGACGGCAATTCTGCACGTGCAGGGCAAACTGATAGACAGGGAAAAGCTGAAATTATATCTATCCATGTTCCAGTCCAGCAGCCCGTCCTACGTTTTTATGGAGAGCATCAGCTCCTGCGTTCATTTTTGCAAAGAAAATGAAGAAAAACTTTTAAAGGATTATAAAAGACGGCTTCAGGATTTTTATGAAAGAACAAAAGAGCTTACTTACTTGAAAATCATTACCCCTTCATTGATAAATCAGTATTCCGGGGGAAGAATAAAGGTAGAAGCCGACCCGGGCAAGATTCTGATCGGAGTGGGAGAAAGCGGTTTTAACGGAAAAGAACTATATGATATTTTAAGAGAAGAATATCATCTGCAGCCGGAAATGGCGGCTGTGGATTATGTACTTGCCATGACCAGCGTCATGGATACGGAGGAAGGCTTTGAAAGGCTGATTTGCGCTCTGAAGGAAATTGATTTACAATCCCCGGGACGGAAATCTGCTATGAAAGACGAAAAGCTGCCGGAAAAGAAAGAACTCAAGGCGGCATATTTCACAGAAGAAAAGATGGCGCAGACAGAAGCCGTATATTCCATCAGAGAGGCATTATCAAAAGAATCGGCGCCTGTGGATTTTGAAAAGTGCGCCGGACAGGTCAGTGGAGAATTTATTTACCTGTATCCGCCGGGTATTCCGGTCATAGCGCCGGGAGAGAGGATCAGCCAAGAGCTGCTTATATATCTGGAAGAAGCGGAAAGGATGGGATTGTCTGTTCAGGGGCTTCGGGATTATGAGCATAAAAAAGTCTTTTGTATACGGGATAAATCTTCTGAAAGAACAAACGGATAAGAAGAAAACGGCGGAATTAAAAAAGAAGAAAAGAAAATAAATGAATAAAAGAATAAGGATAATAGGGACAGAAAGGGAATGACATGAGGAAAACAAAAATTATCTGTACCATAGGACCGGCTTCGGAAAGCGAAGAGGTTTTGAAGAAATTAATGCTTGCGGGCATGAATGTTGCCAGATTTAACTTTTCACACGGCACTCACGAGGAGCAGAAGAAAAAGCTGACCAGCGTTTTAAAGGTCAGCAACGAGCTGGGGCTTCCCGTAGCCACTTTACTGGATACAAAAGGGCCGGAAATCAGACTCAGGGATTTTGAAAACGGCAGGGCAGAGCTTTTAGCAGGTCAGACCTTTGCGCTGACAACAGAGGAAATCATGGGCACAAAGGACCGGGCATCCATTACCTATAAGAACCTGAAAAGCGATGTAAAGCCGGGCATGACCATTCTGATTGACGACGGCAAAATTGAGATGACCATTGAAAAGATTACCGATACGGATATTGTCTGCCATGTTGTGAACGGAGGCGCAGTTTCCAACCATAAGGGAATCAATGTGCCGGGAGCGGTTTTGTCCATGCCTTATGTCAGCGATGTGGATTATGAAGACATCAGATTCTGCGCCCAAATGGGATATGATTTTCTGGCGGCATCCTTTGCCAGAACAAAAGAGGATATTTTAGAGGTCCGTAAAATTTTAGATGAAAATAACAGCACGGCAAAGATCATTGCCAAAATTGAAAATATGCAGGGCATTGAAAATCTGGATGAAATTCTGGATGTTTCCGACGGCATTATGGTTGCCAGAGGAGATATGGGCGTAGAGATTCCTTTGGAGGAAGTTCCCGTTATTCAGAAAGCTATGATTAAGAAAGCAGTTGCAAAAGGAAAGCATGTGATTACCGCTACACAGATGTTGGAGTCCATGATCAGCAATCCCAGACCTACCAGGGCGGAAACGGCGGATGTGGCAAATGCTATCTATGACGGCACTACGGCCATTATGCTTTCAGGGGAAAGTGCGGCGGGGAAATACCCTGTGGAAGCTGTTGCAACCATGGCGAAAATTGCCGAGAGAGCGGAAAAGGATATCGACTATGGCGGAAGAATGAAGAAGAACGATTCCGTAGCAGGCGGAGTTGACATTACAACGGCTATTTCCCATGCCACCTGTACAACAGCCATGGATTTAAATGCGGCGGCAATTATTACCGTTACCATGTCCGGCTTTACGGCAGGCATGATTTCCAGATACAAGCCGGCGTGTCCTATTATCGGATGCAGCGTAAATCCCAAGGTGTGCCGCCAGCTGAATCTTTCCTGGGGCGTTGCTCCTTTGCTAATCGAAAAGGAAGAAACTGCCGATGATTTATTTGAAGAGGCATCCAGGGCGGCAGAGAAAGCGGGATATGTGAAAAAAGGCGATATTGTGGTACTGACGGCAGGCGTTCCTTTGGGAATGACAGGAACCACCAATATGATTCGCGTTATAGAAATATAAATGCCAAAAGAATGAAGTCGGGAGAGGAACCGGAGAGCACGGGTTCCAAAGGAAGTATGGGCAGGATTTTTTATCTCATGGGGAAAAGTTCATCAGGAAAAGATACGATTTATAAAGAGCTTCTCAAAAAAGAAGAATTGAGGCTTCAAAAAATCGTATTATATACCACAAGACCTGTCCGCGCAGGGGAAAAAGACGGCGTGCAGTATCATTTTGTGGATGAGGAGGCATGGAAGGCTTTTGAAGAGGCGGGGAAGGTTATTGAAATGAGGGAATATCATACCTTCCACGGCTTATGGAAGTATTTTACCGTGGATGACGGACAGATTTGTCTGGAAGCTCATGATTACCTGATTATCGGAACCATTGAATCCTATGTGAAGACCAGGGCCTATTTTGGCGAAGAAAAGGTAATTCCTGTTATGATAGAGCTGGATGACGGCGTCCGCTTACAGAGGGCTTTGGATCGGGAAAGAAGTGAAGGCAGCCCGCGCTATGAAGAGATGTGCAGGAGATTTTTGGCGGATGCGGCGGATTTTTCGTCGGAAAATAAAGAGGCGGCGGGAATCATGCAGGAGTTTTGCAACGAGGATTTAGAGCGTTGTTTGGATGAAATTGAGTCGTATATACTTTCTTTCGGAAAGTGAGGTGGAATTATGGACATTAAGGTAAATCAGGCGGCTCCCGTAACGCAGGTACAGCAGGGAGAAGCAAATCAGGTATCGGATGGTGCATTTAAGTTTATATTGGCCAGCAATATTGCGGAGGAAGAGCTGCAGACGCGCTTAAGCTCCATGATGGAGGAAATTACCAGACAGGGGGATAAGCTTTCCAAAAAGATGGATGTGCGGGATATGAAACGCTACCGGGGGTTGATCAAGGATTTTATGAATGAGGTGGTAAACCGAAGCCATAAGTTTTCCAGAGAGAACTTTCTGGATAAAAAAGGGCGGCACAGGGTATACGGTATTATCAGGCAGGTGGACGATACTCTGGACGAACTGGCACAGGAATTGATGAAGGATGAGAAGGACCATTTGTCCATTTTGGGAAAAATAGGAGAAATCAGAGGACTTCTTCTGGATATTTTTACTTAAACATTTTGAAAAGAAGCAAAATCGTGTTACAATGAAATGTAATGTACCGAACGGAAAGAGGGTGGCAAAATGGCAACATTTAAGGATGTAGTAGGACAGGAGCAGATTGTAGAGCATTTAAAGGCTGCTGTAAAGATGAAGAAGGTGTCCCATGCATATATTTTGCAGGGGGAGAGAAGCTCGGGCAAGGAATTTATTGCAAAGGTATTTGCCATGGCGCTGCAGTGCGAAAAGCAGGGGGGAGACCCTTGCGGCGAATGCCGTTCCTGTAAGCAGGCGGCAAACGGGAATCAGCCGGATATCATCCGTGTGACACATGAAAAGCCCAATACCATCGGCGTGGAAGATATCAGGAAGGTCACAGGGGATATCGCCATTAAGCCTTATAGCAGTGAGAAAAAAATTTATATTATAAATGAAGCGGAGAAAATGACGGTGCAGGCCCAGAACGCTCTTTTAAAGACCTTGGAAGAGCCCCCGGAATATGCGGTCATATTGCTTTTGACAACCAATGTGGACGCGTTGCTTCCCACAATTCAAAGCCGCTGTGTGGTTTTGACCATGAAGCCGGCCAAGGATGAGGCGGTCAAGAAATTTCTTATGGAGAATCTGATGATTCCGGAATATAAGGCGGATGTCTGCGTAGCCTTTGCACGGGGGAACGTGGGAAAGGCAAAGGCATTGGCTTCCAGCGAGGAATTTGACAATATCAAGTCGGATGCTGTAACCTTATTGAAGTATATCCGTGATATGGAGATCAATGAGATTGTGGTGGCAATCAAAAAAATTGCAGAGTACAAGTTTGATATCAACGATTATCTGGACATTTTATCTGTCTGGTACAGAGATGTGCTTCTGTTTAAGGCAACCAATGATGTAAACCATCTGATTTTTAAAGATGAGACACAATATATTAAGAAAACGGCGGACCGAAGCGCTTATGAAGGAATCGAGACAATTCTGGATGCTTTGGAGAAGGCAAAAGCCAGGTTAAAGGCCAATGTGAATTTTGACATGACCATGGAGCTTTTGCTGCTGACCATAAAGGAGAATTAAGATGCGAAAAATTATAGGAATCCGTTTCCGTACTGCGGGAAAGGTATACTACTTTGATCCTTTGGATTTTGATATCAAAAAGGGAGACCATGTGATTGTGGAAACCGCAAGGGGAATCGAGTACGGAACGGCGGTAGGAGATATCAGGGAGTTGGAGGAGGAGAAAATTACCCAGCCCTTAAAACCGGTTATCAGAATTGCCAAGGAAAGAGACGACAAGCAGCAGGCGGATAATAAAATAAAGGAAAAAGAAGCCTTTCAGATTTGTCTGGAAAAGATAAAAAAACATAATCTGGAAATGAAATTGATCGATACGGAATATACTTTTGATAACAATAAGAT
>CAZDRM010000072.1:0-10266 GCA_964507745.1 uncultured Lachnospiraceae bacterium | reverse complement strand
TGGAGCATATCGAGAGAACCGGCGTTCATTCCGGCGACAGTATTTCCGTTTATCCGGCGCCTACAATCAGCGATAAGGTCCGCGAGACCATAGCGGAGTATTCCAGAAGGCTGGCGAAAGCCCTTCATGTGGTGGGGCTGATCAACATTCAGTTTATTGCGGTAGGAGACGAGGTTTATGTGATTGAAGTAAACCCCCGTTCTTCCAGGACCGTTCCTTATATCAGCAAGGTAACAGGCATTCCCATTGTGGACCTGGCTACGGAAGTTATCATCGGCAAGAAAATCCGGGATTTGGGTTATGAGCCGGGGCTTCAGCCGGAAGCGGATTATTTCGCCATTAAGATGCCCGTATTCTCCTTTGAGAAAATCAGAGGAGCGGAAATCAGCTTAGGGCCGGAAATGAAGTCTACGGGAGAATGTCTGGGAATCGCTGAGACCTTTGACGAGGCTTTATATAAGGCTTTCTTAGGGGCGGGAATCGATTTGCCCAGGCATAAGCAGATTATCATTACCGTTAAGGATGCCGACAAAGGGGAAGCTATCGAGATCGGACGACGGTTTGAAAAATTGGGTTACACGATTTATGCCACACGTTCTACGGCAAGCGCCTTAAAGGAATCCGGCGTGAAAGCCAGAAAGATTAATAAGATCCAACAGGAATCTCCTACGGTCATGGACCTTTTGTTAGGGCATAAGATCGACCTGGTAATTGACACGCCTACCCAGGGAAGAGATAAATCCAGAGACGGTTTCTTAATCCGGAGGACGGCAATTGAAACGGGGGTTAACTGCCTGACCAGTCTGGATACGGCAAGCGCGCTTTTAACAAGCTTGGAAAACGGCAAAAAAGAAAGATTAAATCTTGTGGATATAGCTGAAATTTAAACGGGATACGTATTAAAAACGCAGAGCTAGTCAAGAGTAGAAATAAACAGGATGATTTTACGGGGATGAAGGTATGAAAATCAAATTTAAAGTCAGTCAGAATAAGAACAATCTCATAAAGCCCATTATACTTTTAGGTATCTTTGTGTTTATTATCTGTGCGGTTACATGTGTTTTCCATATTTCTTCTATCAGAAGCAGTCTTGAGGAAGAGGTTAACCAGCAGCTTATTGCACAGCTGGAGGTCGCAGGAGAGGTGCTGGAAGCTAATTTAGAGGGCACCGAAGGCATTATTGCGGCAGCAGCGGATGAAATGGGTACAAAGAGAGAGCAATACATTACCGAGACTCATATTTACCGGATACTGAATCATTATAAATCCATTGATAATTTCCAGCGGGTTATGTATCTCACAGAAGAAAACAGCCTTTATTTTGATGACGGCAGGAACATAGATTCTTCTGATCTTATCCGGGAAGGACTGGAGGATATTAATGAAAGCCGGATTTATGTGATAGACGATTTTTGGAAGAAAGGCAAGGATTGGCAGCTTTTATTTATTGCCCCCGTACATGTAAACGAAGAAAGAAAAGGATTTATAATCGGTCTCAAGGATTGCAAAAATATTCTGGATTCCGATACATTTTCCTATTTGAAACAAATGGGAGATGTGATGGTAATCAATGAAGAAGGAGCAATTTTAGACTGTAATTTTATCAACATAAGCGACCAGAGTGAAAGGTACGAAACCGTCTATGACTGCATGGAAAGATATTGGCGGATAGATGGTCAGAAGATCAGGCGTTTCAAGGAAAAGGTTATTGATAAAAGCACAACGGAAGCAGCCTTTCCCTGTACAAACAGTAACGGAGACAGGTATTTTTATTCCTTTTATACCACAGATGGTTTCCTGAACTTAAGGATTGTGTGCATGTACACGGATAATATATATTCCGATATGGAAGATACAGTTGTTGTAGGAAGTATTGCTACCTGTCTTATTATGATGTTTTCTATGGCATTTCTGGTATTCGTGGCGTACAGGCATAATTCTTCCGCTAATAAGCTGATTAGCAGGCTTGCTTATGAGGATGAGGTTACCGGCGGGAAAAATCTGAATTATTTCAGGGAGTTTGTAAGGGACACTATGGAGAAATATCAGGGTATGCCGTTTGTGATCCATAGATTTGATATTTCCAATTTCAGGTATATCAATGAGGCATATGGTCATATAAGAGCGGATAAACTGCTGAAAACCATCATTGAAGAGGCCGATGCCATTTTTTACAGCAAGGAATTGTGTATTCGTATGAATGCAGACCAATTTGCATTATTCACAAGAAATACCCAAGATCTGGAAGATAGATTTTTTGTGTTTTCCGATAAAGTGAATGCCAGGGCTTTGGATATTGGAATCCGGTATCCTATAAAATTCAAAAGAGGAGTTTATCAGGTGCGAAACAGGGAAGAGGATATTTCCCTTATGATTGACAAAGCCAATATGGCAAGAAAAATGTTAATAGCAGAAGAAAAGGAAAGCGTGTCCTATTATTCCGACCGTCTTGCGGACGATCTGAAGAAAACAGATAAAATTGAATCGGAAATGGAAACCGCGCTCTTTAACAGAGAGTTTAAAATGTATGTGCAGCCCAAATGGGATATTAAAGAGGATCGTCTCTACGGAGGAGAGGCGTTAGTCAGATGGATGAAGGACGACGGCAACATGATCTATCCTTCCGACTTTGTTCCTGTATTTGAGAAAAACGGATTTATCGAACAGCTGGATATCTTTATGCTGGAATCCGCATGCAAATTGATCAGGGAACAGTTAGACAGCGGACAGCCGATATACCCTATTTCCGTCAACCAGTCAAGGATGCTTTTAAATGATCCGGATTATATCAACAGGATTACGGAAATGCTGGATAAATACCAGGTTCCCAAAGGATACATTGAATTGGAAATAACAGAGTCCATGCTGTTTTCCGAGCGTGATAAGATGATTTCGATTTTGAATGAATTGAAAGAAATGGAACTGCAGCTTTCCATGGATGATTTCGGCTCCGGCTATTCATCCCTGAATCTGTTAAAGGACTTCCCTTTTGATGTGTTAAAAATTGATAAGGAATTTTTCAGTGAGGCAACGACTTCCGAGTCTTCCGTATGGATTTTACGCATGATCATCGAAATGGCGGAAGGACTTGGCATCAGAGTGATCTGTGAAGGTGTGGAAACCAAGGAGCAGATTGAAATGCTGCGAAGGATAGGCTGTCGTTATGTACAGGGTTATTACTATTCCAAACCTATCCCTGTGGAGCGCTTTGTGGAACAGTATTGCAGGGAGAGCGCATAAAAGATGAAACAGAATTATCAGCTGCAGCTGGAGCAAATATTGAAAGAACCGGAAAACAGAGGGAAGACGCTGTTTCTTCATTGCTGTTGTGCGCCATGCAGCAGTTATGTGCTGGAATATTTAAGTCAGTATTTTACAATTACGGTGTTTTATTATAATCCCAATATTACGGAATCGGAAGAATACCGGAAAAGGACTGCCGAGCAGAAGCGTCTGGTGGATGCTTTTAATGCATCCGGCAAATGTCAATATCCCGTTACCTTTGAAGAAGGCCGGTATGAGCCGGAGTTGTTTTTAGAGGCTGTCAAAGGGCATGAGGCCGACCCGGAAGGGGGAGAACGGTGCAGCATCTGTTTTGGCATCCGCTTAAAGGAGGCGGCGCTTTTAGCAGCAAAGGGCGGATATGACTATTTTACCACAACCCTTACCATCAGTCCCTTAAAGGACGCAGAGCGGCTGAATGCAATTGGCGAAGCTGCGGGAAAAGCTGCAGGCGTGGCATTTCTTCCGTCGGATTTTAAAAAGAAAAACGGATATAAGCGTTCCATAGAGCTTTCTAAGGAATATGATTTGTATAGACAAAATTACTGCGGCTGTATTTTCAGCCGAAATGAGGTGTAACATGAAAAAATTACTGGATGTCATTTCAGAGGAAATGATGCAGGCCTTTGAAGCAGCAGGATATGGCCGGGAGTTGGGAAAGGTAACCATATCCAACAGACCGGATCTTTGTGAATATCAGTGTAACGGCGCTATGGCAGGAGCCAAAACCTATCATAAGGCGCCTATTATGATTGCGGCAGATGTGGCTAAGGCATGTGAAGGAAGCCGGGTTTTTTCCAGTGTCGAGGCGGTAAATCCCGGATTTTTAAATCTGAAATTGAATGAGGAGTTTCTGAGGAATTATCTGAAGGAAATGGAAAAAGAGGACAAATTCGGCCTTCCGAAACCGGAGAAGCCCTTAAAAATTGTCATTGATTACGGCGGACCCAATGTGGCGAAGCCTCTTCATGTGGGGCACCTCCGTTCAGCGGTTATCGGGGAAAGCATTAAAAGGATTGCCCGATATAACGGACATGAGGTAATCGGAGACATTCATCTGGGAGACTGGGGCCTTCAGATGGGGTTGATCATTACGGAGTTAAAGGAAAGAAAACCGGAGCTTCCCTATTTTGATGATGATTTTATGGGAGAATATCCCGAGGAAGCCCCCTTTACTATTTCTGAACTGGAGGAAATTTATCCTACAGCCAGCGCTAAGTCCAAAGAGGATGAAGCTTATAAGGAAAAAGCCATGGAGGCTACTTTTAAGCTGCAGAACGGCGTGAGAGGATACCGGGCTTTATGGAATCACATTATTGCTGTTTCCGTTTCCGATTTAAAGAAAAATTATGAAAATTTAAATGTGGAATTTGATTTATGGAAAGGAGAATCCGATGTTCATGACATCATTCCTTCCATGGTTGAATATATGAAAAAGGAAGGGTATGCACACGAATCCGAGGGAGCTTTGGTCGTAGATGTGAAGGAAGAGTCCGATACTAAAGAAATTCCCCCGTGTATGATTTTAAAGAGTGACGGAGCCTCCCTTTACAATACCACGGATCTTGCCACTATAAAGGAAAGAATGGAAAAGATAAATCCTGACCATATCATTTATGTAGTGGATAAAAGGCAGGAGCTTTACTTTACCCAGGTATTCCGGTGTGCCAGAAAGACAAAATTGGTAAAACCTAACACTGGACTTACCTTTGTGGGATTTGGTACTATGAATGGGAAGGATGGCAAACCTTTTAAGACCCGCCAGGGCGGAGTGATGAGATTGGAGAATCTGTTGAATGATATCGATGAACAGATGTATACCAAAATCGTCAGCAACCATGAAGTACCGGAAGAAGAAGCGAGAAAAACCGCACCAATGGTTGCCCTTGCCGCTATAAAATACGGAGACCTGAGCAATCAGGCGGGTAAAGACTATATCTTTGATGTAGAAAGGTTTACCTCTTTTGAAGGGGATACAGGGCCTTACATTCTTTATACCATTGTACGCATTAAGTCTATCCTGAACAAATATGCGGCATCGGGAAAAAGGATAGAGGATACCGCTATCAAAAAGCCGGAAGGACAATCGGAAAAGGAACTGATGTTGTCTCTGGCAGGCTTTATTTCCATGATGCAGACTGCATGGGAAGAAATGGCGCCTCATAAAGTGTGTGCCTATGTCTATGATCTTGCCAATGCTTTTAATCACTTTTACCACGAAATAAAGATTTTACAGGAAGAGGACGAAGAAAAGCAGGCGGGATATATAGCGTTATTGAAACTGACAAAGGAAATTCTGGAAACATGTATTGATGTTTTGGGATTTGCAGCACCGGAGCGGATGTGATGGAATATGGAATTTATTAGAGTAAACGATCATATGATCAAGTGCCTGATTAGCGAAGCGGACATGGATCAATATGACATATCAATTGAAGACTTTTTTTCAAGATCAGAGAATGCCATGGAGTTTCTGCATGAAATTGTAAAACAGGCGGAACAGGAAGTGGATTACAGACCGGAAGGTCCTCTGACCTCTCTTCAGATTGCGCCCATTCCCGATAAGGGCATTGCAATCTTTCTGACAGAAAAGCCGCAGATTGATTTAAAGACGATTTTGCAAAGTCTGAAAAAGGGAGCGGGAATTGAAATTCCCGACGACATCATGGATAAGATAGAACAGAGCACTCCCAAGGAGCAGGCGG
The DNA here is from genome assembly GCA_964507745.1 of uncultured Lachnospiraceae bacterium. Taxonomy (GTDB): domain Bacteria; phylum Bacillota; class Clostridia; order Lachnospirales; family Lachnospiraceae; genus UBA2882. Next base: position 4,279 of record CAZDRM010000072.1, on the reverse strand, counting down.
AATTCTTTGGCAGATTTATGGAGAATGTACATAAAGAAGTGGAGAAGAATATGGCCCGGGGCAATTCCGTGGAGCCGAAGGCAGAAGGCGCAAAGGAACTTTATAAGGGAAAAGGAAGGGAAAAGGATATTCTTAATTCTCTGCAGACGCCCAGCAATCTGGAGCGGAAGATTTTTGCCTTTGACAATGTAACGGATGTGCTGCGCTATGCCGAGGTTGTGGAGATGCCGGGAGATGTGGGCAGCAGTCTTTATAAAGATCAGGACCATGGAACCTATTATCTGATTGTGGAAAGACGCCAGGTGTCTGTGGAGACTCTGGCGGGCGTTTATCTGACCGCTTATGAGTATGGACATTTTGTTTCCGAGAAAGAAGAGCATATTCATTTTATTAAAGAGCATTGTGAATGTGTGATCAAACGAAACGCAATCCAGAAAATGAAATCCGGAAAGCAGTAAGGGAGTGTGCTTTGTGCATAATGAATTAACCCAAAAAGACATTGATAAAATGAAGGAAGAAATTGAGTACCGCAAGGTAACGGTGCGAAAGGAACTTCTGGAGCATGTGAAGGAAGCACGCGCCCATGGGGATTTAAGCGAAAACTTCGAATATCATGCAGCTAAAAGAGAGAAAAATAAAAATGAAAGCCGTATCCGTTTTCTGGAGAGAATGATTAAAACGGCGGTGGTGGTTTCCGATGAGTCCGCAGAGGATGAGGTGGGAATCAACAATACGGTAACGGTAGAGTTTCCCGATGACCATTCGGAAGAGGTCTATCGCATTGTGACTACGGTAAGGGGAAATTCCTTAAAGGGCTTAATCAGCAACGAGTCTCCCATGGGAAAGGCGCTGTTAGGGCATAAAGCGGGAGAACGGGTTACAGTGACGGTTAATGAAAAGGTCAGCTATGATGTGATAATAAAGAGCATTGAGAATACGGAAGATGACGATTTGGAATTGAATAAGTTTTAGCAGCATAAGGGACGGATTTCGGGATCTGTCCTTTTTTGGTTGGGCATTACGATTGGACATAACGGACATAAATTCCCGGCTTGTATGGATAATATATACAGGAGAATGTGGAAATCAGACAATTTCGTTAATAAAACCTTTAAGGGTGGATAAGCGGTTTACATAATCTTTAAGGTTTTTAGCCATGATAATCGGCTTAGCATCAGGAAGAGGTGTGGGGAAAAGAGTTGACATAACATTACAAATATTACCTGACTTATTAGAAGAAAAGTCTATAGAAGCGGCAGAAAGCACATTGTCGGTGTGGTTTACATAATCCATAGAATTTATATAGGAATGAAGCTTATCAGAAAAAAGCAGTTCCTGAATAAAAGGACGGCCTTCTTCCTCAGTATACAAAAAGTAACCTTCCAGACAGTTGTGAAGGTAAAAAGTATAGATGCAGCCCTTTTGGGCATACAGCTCTAAAAGCAGGGTACGATAGTAAGAAGGCGTTCTGGTCAGATAGTAATCGTATTGGGCAGACAGCGTCTTTTCGGCAAAATCCGAAAGAACAGCCAGCATTTGCGAAGAAGTTTCTTTTTCAAGACACTGTATTTGAATGCCGGCAACAGGGAATTGATTTATGTAAACCTTTTTGCTCCTTATGATTTCAGGGATGCTGTATTGAGGTCTTGAATAGATATAGGAAAAGCCGAAAGGCTCATAAATAGCAGGATTTGCAGGCATTAAAAAGACAAAAGGGCACAAAAGGCGGGCCGCATATTCAAAGGATTTATTCAACAAGGTTGACATAAGTCCTTTGTGCCGATGGGATTCCCTGGTGGCAACTCCTACAATATAATAGGTGGGAACAACTGTTTTTTGAACGGTTATTTCATAGGGCGTGAGATGCACCATGGAAACAATTTCTCCCCCGGGCAAATGCCGGCAGATAAAAACAGTGTTGGAAGAAGCCTTGTTGGCAAAATAGTAGTCTGTAAATGCCTTGCTGTCTTCGGAAAACACTTCCTCCCAGAGAGGACGTGTGTCAAGCACGCTTTCGCCCTGCAGACATTCTATCCCATAAGAATCAGAGCCCTTATTTATTACCATGTCTGTAGAAAATTCCATAGATACCGCCTCTGTTATGAATTCTGTTTGGGGCAGCCCTGACAGGCGCCGCATTGTCCGGAAAGGTTATCTTGTGTTATGTCAACCTGCATATCCATCAGGCTGGAGGGTGTGGCCAACATACAGATTGCCTGGGAGGAAATGCCTTCCCCCTGTCCGGTAAAGCCCAGCCCTTCCTCTGTAGTTGCTTTTACATTGACCTGTCCCGTTTCGATACCAAGGGCATCTGCGATATTTTTCCGCATATCGTCAATATAGGGACGCATTTTGGGAGCCTGGGCGATAATGGTGGCATCAATGTTTTCGATAAGGAAGCAGTGTTCTTCTAAAAGACTGCCCACCTTTTGAAGCAGTTTTATACTGGAAATGCCTTTATACTGGGGATCTGTATCGGGAAAGTGTTTACCGATGTCTCCTAATGCAGCGGCCCCTAAAAGGGCATCCATAATTGCGTGGAGAAGCACATCCGCATCCGAGTGACCCAACAGTCCTTTTTCATAGGGGATAGTTACGCCTCCTATGATCAAATCTCTGTTTTCAACTAATTTATGGACATCATATCCCATTCCGATTCTCATAGTGTGAAGTTCCTCGTCTTTCTGTTTCGTTTTGACATTTTTTATTATACCTTAATAGAGGAATTCCTAACAGGATTTTTTAAAATATTTTGTGAGAAAAAACTTGACAAGCCCACCCGAATCATTATATACTAGCAAAGCGGGTTGCGGAAGCAACCCCCAAAAATGGGATCTTAGCTCAGCTGGGAGAGCATCTGCCTTACAAGCAGAGGGTCATAGGTTCGAGCCCTATAGGTCCCATTTATATGGCGAGATAGCTCAGTTGGCTAGAGCATACGGTTCATACCCGTAGTGTCGAGGGTTCGAATCCCCCTCTCGCTACTTTAGAAAAGTCCAGAAACCTTGTAAATCAAGGAGTTTGGGCTTTTTTGTTTGTAGGGCAATCTAAATATATTTTTAAATCGGAACATATATTATTAAATGCAATGTAAAATTAAACGAATTACTAAAAATGTATTTCAAATTATGACATATTATGATAAAGTATATTGCAGAAATGAATTTAAATAAAAATTTAAAAAAAAGTAAAAGGAGATAAAATATGAAAACTTGTCCGGAATGCGGAGAAATATTAGGTGACTCTATAAATGTTTGCTTCAAATGCAGGTATGATTTTAAATATAAAAGAGTGATTACAAGTACTGAAGCTGCTGACCGACGTGAAGAACGGATTAAGCAACAGAATAAGCTAATTGAAGAAGCCAAATTAAGAGAAGAGCAGAAAGGAATACAATTAGCGAAAAATCCTCTTTTTGAGTACCAAGTGATTACTGTAGATGATTTGTCAACCGGGCAAGCTGACCAAGGCAGTATTCAAAAAGTACTAAGTGAATGGTCAGAAAAAGGGTGGAGACTGCATACTATTTTTACAAATGAAATTGGAAAGTCTTCAACAGCTGCTTCTATTGGAGGATTTGGAACAGGCACTAATGCGACTATAGATCAAACAATTCTGGTTTTTGAAAGATGTATTAAGGAATAAATTGTATAGTGGTTAATATGCAATAATAAATTTTGAGATATCATTTTCTACTAAAAAATGCTGAAAACTTTTTGCTTTCAGCATTTTTGGAATATAATTTCCAAGGTCATATTAGAGTGAAGAATTTGTAAAGGTCTGATGAACGGGAGATTTTATGTTGAATGATTATATTGTTTATAAAGCGGACGAGTTAACGATTGACGGGCACAGGTGCAAGAAGCTTGACGAGGGAGTGTATGAGACCTGTGATTCGTATATTGTAACGAAAGATGTATGGGAGAAGGATGAAAGAAATAGGGGATTGGTTCTTATAACGATTAGGGAAAATGAGATAGAGGACAGAGTCATCTATGTAGTTACAAAAGGGTACAGACTTGGTATTAGAGATTTGCAGGATTCTATTGATGGTGATTCGATATACTGTATTGTGTAAAATTGGTCTTTTCTTCGGACTTGGGAGTTCCATCGTTTTTTCTGGTTGATTGGCGGAAATGATTGGAGCTATGGAAGAAGCAAAAAATAATATATTAACATATTATAGATTGCGAGAATTAGACAAAATGAAGAGGGTGTAGCCGTTATACTATAGGAGACCGTTTCAAGTTTTGTGTAAACTCAAAATCTGATATAAGAT
>CAZDRM010000071.1:0-10882 GCA_964507745.1 uncultured Lachnospiraceae bacterium | reverse complement strand
AGAAAGTATCCCTGTCCCGGGCCCTCCCTGTTTCTTCCCTCTGCCGGGTAAATTCGGCAAATATGGGGAACTTTTTGTTGACATCTTCCCTCGTACTAATTCCTCTTTAAATCAATATAGTTTATATAACTGTCCGCAAACTCTTCCTCTTCTGCAAGATTAATTGCTTTCATTTGCAGGGGCAGACCTCTGCTTTCTTCTGATATGATTTTATAACCATAAGCGGCGGCGCCTAAAAGTGCAGCATTTCCACAGGCAGTTGTTTTCTCTTCCAGTTCCGGGGGCAGAAGTCCGATTGTTACCGCGCCGTGCACATCCAGATAATAGCCAAAACCTCCCGCCAGAAACACCTGTTCAATTTCACTCTTTTCAATGCCCGCTTTCATAAGCAATATTTCTATACCGCTTCTGACTGCGGCTTTGGCCAGCTGGAGATTGCGAATCTGTTTCTGGAAAATCTGCATAATGCTGTCTTTTACGGGAACGGAAACGCCTGTTTCAAAGTGGGCGTCATCCAGAGTTCCCGTTTCATCTACAATTCCTTTTTCTAAAAGCTCTGCTAAAACGGCAATCATATCGCTGCCAAAAAATCCTGTTCCCGCGTCTCCGTCAAATGCCGGTCCTGCTGCCGTGGCACAGCAGATGCCCCTATCCTCACGAAATAGTACCAGCTCCGCATTAGTCCCAAGGTCTATAAATAATTTCCATTCACCTTGTTTCTCTCTGCTCTCCTTTTCACTTCTATTGATATCTCCGCTCTGACCCGCAGTAGATTTATCTTTCAATTCATTCTTTATTTCTTTCTGGATTTTTTCTTGCAAAAATTCCAGCATATAAAGCCCGGCGCCTATGTCTCCTCCTACAAAGGCTGAAAAGCCCGGCATGATATAAGTCTTTATTCCTCCGATTTCTGTAAGGATTTCATTCAGAGTTTCCGGTATAAAAGGTGCACGGCCAAGATTCTCCACAGAATAATTCATAAGAAGATGAACCATGGTGGTATTGGCGGCAATTACCATAAAGTCGGCTTTTTTTCCGTCAGCACAAAGCTGTGTGATGCCTTTCTCCAACTGCTCTGTCATTTTTTGCGAAAGTTCTTCGCCTTTGCCCGAAATGGAAGCTTCCATTCTGGTTAATACATCCGCCCCAAAGATTCTCTGGGCATTTACTTCCTTATAGACACCCTCTGCTTTTCCGTCGCATATCCTTCTTTTCTCCATAACAAGGGTAGTTGTCCCTATATCTGCGGCAATAAAATATCCTTCTGCAATATTACCGCCCTCTGAAGCACATTCATCTGTATCATTTCCGGCTGATTGATTACCGCCCAACTTGTCACTGGCACATTTCTCTTTCCGTGAAATATTCTCCCAGCAAATATCATATTTCCCTCCGATTACATCCGGCTTCTTTTCTCCAAAGAGCAAAACTTCACAATCCTCCGAGGGCTTTGTCACACACAAAAGCCTGATGCCCTGCCTCAATTCCTCCGGGGTCAGGTTTTTTCGCTCTGCCGGCTGGGGAAGGGGCGGGTTTTTTAAGAATTTTACCCTGCACTTCCCGCAGATTCCTTTTCCGCCACAGGGGGCTTCCGGAGAAATTCCCGCTTTTTGGCATAGCAAAAGTAAGCTCTCTCCTCTTGTAAAAGAAAGCTTACTTTCCAAATCCGTATTTTCTCTTCTGACGATCAACTGAAAATGAGACATCTTTCACTATCCTTACATTTATAAGAACTGGTTATTTTCTTCCTTATAAACATAACCGATTCCGGAAAGTTTATCAAGCAGAGCCTGTTTATCCACATCTTCATTTTCGCATAAATCATCCAGATTTTTGTAATAGTCTCTCAGTTTTAAGTTTACATAACTTAAAAGCATAACCGGGTCATTAGGTATCATATTTCGCCTCTCATTCCGTTAATAGCCGAAAAGTCCTCCGAAAAAGGAATCCGGGTCGCTGTAATAAGATCCCCATCCTGAGCTTCCTCTGCCATCCTCTCTGCCGCTTCCCCCGCTATTATAACTGTTGTCCTGCCCTTGACCGGAAGCGGCATTTTCATTAACGCCTAAGGTAATGCTGACGGTTTTCTCCTCATAGCCGCCGTTTTCTCCTGCTCTCTGAATCGTCAGGTCTATGGTTTCTCCCGCCTTATAGTACTGCAGGGTTCTTACCAGTACATTATAATCCGTAACGGAAATGCCGTCAAAGGCAGTAATGATATCTCCCTTCTGCAAGCCTGCCTTATCCCCGGGACCTCCTGTCTCTGTTCCTAAAATATAAACTCCCTGGGGAATATTGTACATCTGGGAAATCTCCGAGGAAACATTCTGACAGGAAATTCCCAGAAATCCTCTTTCTCCTTCATCAACCACATCCCTGGTCTGCCTTGTCATCAATTCTTCCAGAATGGGAACCGCCGTGGAAATAGGAATGGCATATCCCATACCCTCCACCTTTGTGCTGGCAAATTTGGAGGAATTGATGCCGATTACCTCGCCCTTCATATTAAAAAGCGCGCCTCCGCTGTTGCCGGGATTGATGGCGGCATCTGTCTGAATCAGATTTGCCGTAATATTCTCAATGGTAACCTTCCTGTCCTTAGCGCTGATAATTCCCGTGGTCACACTCTGCCCGTATCCAAGGGCATTTCCGATTGCCACAACCTGGTCTCCCACACTAGCACTGTCAGAATCTCCCAGCTTTGCAATCCTTATATAAGCCTTCGTATCTTCACTCAAATCATCAAGCCTTACAGCAATAATTGCCAGATCATTGCCTTCATCAGTTCCTTTTACTCTGGCGCTTGCCACCTTTTCCTCATCGTCCCCGAAGCACACGGACAATTGGCTGGAACCGCTTATCACATGATTATTGGTGGCAATCAAAAGCTCCTCTTCATTCTGCCCGATAATAATGCCGCTTCCCGCACTGGTGGCCTCGTATTCCCTTTTTCCGAACATGCTGGTCAATTCTTCCACACTGGTATTGGTAATGGATACAACCGAGGGCTTCGCCGCTTCGGCTATCTGGGCAATTGTATACAGATTATCGGAAGACTGGGACATATTAGCTGCGGGAACGGCAGGTCTTATGATATCCTTGCTCTCTGTTACGTCTATGCCCTGATTTGCTTCATCGGCAACATCAGACACGCTGCTGCTTTCCTCCTGTGCCAAAATACCGGACACATTTTCCAGCGTCCGGTCTATGCCGCTTGCCTTTACCACTCCGATAAAGACCAAAGAAGCCGCCAACCCGAATGCCACGCCGCCGGCAAGAACCGAACAGCTTTTTTTCAAAAAGGGATGAGATTTTTTCCTTTTTATCTTTTTCGCTCCACCGTCACTTTCTGCAGGATTTATATCAGGAGCTGCACCGTAATAATCGGCCGAACTGTGAAATTCCCTTGAAACATTTTGATTTTCTTCGTACATAACCAAAACCTCTCTTTCTTTTCTTTCTGCTGTTAGAATAGAAAAAATTTGTTATAGAATTATGATGGTTTTGTGAAAAAAATGTGTTTTGTGTATTCCTTTCCCGTGGGGCTCTCCAGATACCGGTCAATAATCCCATAGTCATTCCACATGTGCATGGGAAAAACCTCTTTTACGGGAATCTGTGAAAGAAAATAATCCATACCATAGCTGTATGCCTTATTTAATCGAGGGTCTAAAGGAATAAAAGCTGCATCCAATTTATTCTCCTCGTCTGCTTTACCTTTTCTCTCTTTCCCTTCCTCCTTTTCTTTCTTTTTTTCTTTTTCCAGCAGTTCTTTTAAATAATTGATTTCTGCCTTATATAAAGTCTCCTGCCCTTTATTAAAACTCTCCGTTTCGCCTTCCCAATGCCACCAGTTTAAATCTCCGCCATGATATATCCGCATATCTCCCGCTTCTACATAAAAAGCAACACCTGCGTCAGTAGATTTCAGGGTATGAATGGTAATTTTTTCCTCTCCATTGACCGGAATACTCAATACAGTATGAGGAGACATTCTGTGAATCCTTTCCCTGACTGCCGGATTTATACCACGCCTCTCAAGATATTTTTCATTGAGCTTAATATCATTTCCGAATACATATGTCACTCCGCCGGGATGATTATATAAATCAAATATTTTAAAATCGAAATGATCCGGATGCTTATGGCTGGCAAAAACGATCAATGGCTTATCTGCCGGAAAAGCCGGCAGCTCTCCCTTGTAATAATCAAACAGGAATACTGCCGGCTCTGTCTCTACCAGAAAGCCGCTGTGATAAATATAAGTTACTTTCATGACCTCTCCTTTGATAAATACTGTATTTTCCATTGGACAATGATATGCCCTGTGCTTTTCACAGCAGTTACGTGCTATACACTCTTCACATTTTTTGCGACAAGCTTGTCATTTTCTACATCAATGAGGATTTCGTCCCCTGTTCCCACCGCATCGGCCAATATCAGCTTCGCCGCAGCGGTCTCCACATATTTCTGGATATAGCGTTTTAAGGGCCTTGCACCGTAAACGGGGTCATAACCGTTTTCCACAATATAAGCTTTTGCCTCATCGGTACACTTGATACAAAGCTCCTTATCTCCCAGACGTTTGTTCAAATCCTCCATAATTAAGTCAATAATACCACCGATATTTCCCTTTGTCAGCGGCTTAAAGAGAATCGTCTCATCCAGCCTGTTTAAAAACTCCGGTCTGAAATGAGCGCGAAGCTCATTTAAAACCGCATCCTCTACATCAGGAGCAATCTCTCCCTTTTTATCAATACCTTCCAGCAGATAATGAGCGCCGATATTGGATGTCATGATCAGAATGGTATTTTTGAAATCCACTGTCCTTCCAAGAGAGTCGGTAATACGTCCGTCGTCTAAAACCTGCAGCAGCACATTAAATACATCAGGATGGGCTTTTTCCACCTCGTCAAAGAGCACGACGGAGTAGGGCTTTCTTCTGACCGCCTCAGTCAACTGTCCGCCCTCTTCATATCCCACATATCCGGGAGGCGCTCCGATCAGTCTGGATACAGAGTATTTCTCCATATACTCGCTCATATCTATGCGGACCATATTGGATTCATCGTCAAACAAAGCCTGAGCCAAAGTCTTCGCCAGCTCCGTCTTTCCTACGCCTGTAGGTCCCAGAAACAGGAAAGAACCGATGGGCTTGCTTGGGTCTTTAATGCCCGCCTTGGAGCGCATAATGGCTTCTGACACCTTTGTCACTCCTTCTTCCTGACCGATTACACGCTTGTGAAGTTCGTCCTCTAAATGAAGGGTTTTGTTTCTCTCGCTTTCTGTGAGCTTGGCAACGGGAATTCCCGTCCATCTGGAAATAATCTTTGCAATTTCATCCTCATCCACACTTTCGTGAACCAGACTCCGGTCCTCTTCCTTTACCTTCTGCTCTTCAAGCTCTAACTCTTTTTTCATGGAAGGCAGCCTGCCGTAGCTTAATTCCGCCGCCTTTTCCAGATTTCCTTCCCTTGTGGCTATCTGGATTTCATTATGAATGCTCTCAATGTCCTCACGGAGCTTTTGAAGCTTCTCCACGCTGTTCTTTTCATTTTCCCATGTCGCCTTCTGTCCCGCAAAGGTTTCCTTTAACTCCGCCAGTTCCTTTTGCAGATTCTCCAGACGTTCTCCGGAAATGCGGTCATCCTCTTTTTTTAACGCCGCCTCTTCTATTTCCATCTGCATAATACGTCTGTTTAATTCATCCATCTCCGTAGGCATGGAATCCAGTTCCGTCTTGATCAGGGCACATGCCTCGTCAACCAGGTCAATTGCCTTATCCGGCAGAAAACGGTCTGTAATATAGCGATTGGACAGCACCGCCGCACTGACTAAGGCATTGTCCAGAATCTTTACTCCGTGGAATACCTCGTAACGCTCCTTCAATCCTCTTAGAATGGAAATGGTGTCCTCTACTGTGGGCTCATCCACCATAACAGGCTGGAAACGCCTCTCAAGGGCCTGGTCCTTTTCAATATACTGCCTGTATTCATCCAAAGTGGTGGCGCCGATACAATGCAGCTCGCCCCTTGCAAGCATGGGCTTTAACATATTGCCCGCATCTAAAGCCCCGTCGGTCTTGCCTGCGCCTACAATGGTATGCAGCTCATCTATAAACAGGATAATCTGTCCGTCGCTGTTTTTGACATCATCCAAAACAGCTTTTAGACGCTCCTCAAATTCGCCTCTGTATTTGGCTCCAGCCACTAAAGCTCCCATATCCAGAGAGAAAATCATTTTGTCCTTCAGGCTCTGAGGCACATCCCCTCTGACAATACGCTGGGCAAGTCCTTCCACTACCGCTGTCTTACCTACGCCCGGCTCGCCGATCAATACCGGATTATTCTTTGTTTTTCTGGAAAGAATCCTGATGACATTGCGGATTTCCCCGTCCCGTCCGATAACCGGGTCCAGCTTCTGGTTTTTCGCCTTTTCCACCAGATCCTGTCCGTATTTCTCCAGGGTATCATAGGTTGCCTCCGGGTTGTCGCTGGTCACTCTCTGGTTGCCCCTTACAGTGGAAAGAGCCTGCAAAAAACGCTCTCTTGTTATACCGTACTCCTTCATCATTTCCTTCATGGCGGCATTGGGGTATTTTAATAAGGATAAAAACAAATGCTCCACGGAAACATATTCATCCCCCATGGCCTTTGCCTCATCCTCTGCGGAAACTAAGACCTTATTCAGCGCCTGCCCCATATAGACCTGTCCGCCCTGAACCTTGACCCTCTTATTCAGCATCTCCTTGGCATAACCCACAAAATGCTCCGTCTGAATCTCCATCTTTTCAATCAGCTTCAAAATCAGACTGTCTTCTATGGAAAGAAGGGATACCAACAGATGCTCCTGTTCTATCTCCTGATTGCCATACTCATAAGCCAGCTTTTCACAGCCGTTAATGGCTTCAATTGACTTTTGTGTAAATTTTGAAATATTCATAATGAAAGCACCCCTTTCTGTGCAGCTTTAACAATTATGGCGGCATGATTTTTTACTGCTAATCATGTTATAGCACAAGTTGTTAGCACTCGCAAGTGTTGAGTGCTAATTTTTTCTGACAATTTTTGCAAACCTTTGATTTAACCGGGTTTACAAATTCTAAAATTTTTGTAAATTTAATACGACCTTCCTCCTATTTGACTTTTATCCGATTTATGATAAAATCTTAGAAGGCTTAAGAAGGGCCTGCATTTACCACAGGCGTTTACTATATTATTGTGTCGCAGACGCCGGCGGCAGAACGGAGATTCCTATGAAACGTAAACAACACAAGCATAAGGAATCCTTTTCTATTCTTCTGATTTCCAACACAGGACAGAGCAGCAGACAATTTCATGTTTCACTTTTTTTGTTCCGTCTGCTTATTTTCCTGCTTTTAATCATCTGTGTTGCCTTGGGAGGACTGATTTACTGGTTCTTTTCGGAAAACGATAACCGGACTGCTCTTTTGGACCAGACACTTTCTCAATCGCAGCTCATTATGCATTTGGAAGAGGAAAAGGAAACATTAACCAATGAAAATCTTTCGCTTACGGCCGAAAACAACGCTTTACGGCAGGCAGCACAGATAAATGCGGAAGCAGAAACCAAAGAAACTGAAGCCTCTCCGGAGGAAGCGGATTCATCTATTCCTACCCGCTACCCCTGTTCCGGAACCGGCATTTTAACAACTACATATTCTGAGGAGCATCCTTATCTTTCCATTAACACTCAGGCAGAAGCCGATATTATTGCGGCAGGCGACGGTACCGTTATTTCTATAGGCTCAGATAATACCTATCCGCTCATTATTGAAGTTGACCATGGAAACGGCTACCGTACCCGTTATATGTGTCTTCGGGATGCCGAAAAGAAAGTTGAAGAAGGTGCTGCAGTTCAGACCGGAGACGTTTTAATTACGATTAATACCAACGATACGGGACTGGATTATCAGATTATTCTTGATGACCAGCCCATAGACCCGCTTACTGTTATTGATGCGGAAGGATAAAAGGAGGATAATATAATGTTTGGAAAAAACAAAAATGTAAGTTATGAAGACAGCGCAAAAGCCAAAATCTGCACTTTAATCGGGGACGGCACCGTATTTGACGGCGATTTTACCGCACCTGAAGCCATCCGTGTAGACGGTGTGATAAACGGAAACTGTACCTGTAAAAAGCAGCTGATTCTGGGACCCCAGGGACATATCAAGGGAAACATTTCCGCTACAAGCGTTATGATTGCCGGTACGGCAGACGGAAATATTTCCGTTACCGGCAAGCTTGAGCTCTTATCTACCGGAAAAGTTGCCGGAGATATTACCGCAAGTTCTCTTGTTATTGATGAAGGCGCTTTCTTTGACGGCAGATGTACCATGACCAACTCGGCGGGAAAGACTCCTGCAGCACCTGTTGAAGACAAGAAAGAAGAAAAATCTGAAGAAAAGAAAGAAGAAAAATCTGATAATAAAGCTGAAAAGAAATCATGAAATAAAGCTTCTATAACATAAGAGAAGAATAAGATAAAGCCTGCACCGCTGCCTCAGATATGAGGAAGCGTGCAGGCTTTATCTTCCCTTATGGATATAGGTTCTCCCGGGGTGCCGCCGGCAATTTCTCCCCAACACCTGGTATGGGAGTCTGCCAGGTCGCATATGGTTTCCTTAATAGTCCAGATAGGTCCCCACGGAATTCCCCACCAGCCCAATGTCAGATTACACAGAATACACGCAAGCATGGCACCGGTTGCTTCTTTTCTTTCCACATCTCTGAAATAATATCTGGTACTGCGTCTGAAAGTCATTACCCCCACGCTGATAACATACGTATACGATACCAGTTTCGTCTGAGGCGTAATGGCTATTCCGTTATAATTTCCATAGCGGTTGCGATTTACCCAATTTAAAAACTCTTCACTCGATTCAGCCATCTGCTTTTCTCCTATAGTCACGCAAAATCATTCTCTATTTTTTCTTCACACCCACAGCCATACTTCTCTGTGCCCTGTGCCGATCCTCCACCAGCTCTTTAGCATACCGGATAACCCCGTTATTTTCATAAGGATCATTAAAATAATAGCCTTCCTCATCATACCCTACAAGCAGCATACAGTGCTCATTGGATATCCATGTAAAGGTATCTCCGGTCTCTAAAAGCTTCCATTCCGGCCCCGTAACAGGCTCTCTCATATTAATACATGCCCAGAAAATGACAGGCATTCCTTTATCAATATAATCTTTAAGAAGGGTTCCCATGGGGGTCCCCGTTTCATTCAGAATCTGATATTTATCCCCTGCCGCCTTTTCCAATGCCCTGCAGATAACGGGCGCATAACAGCCGAAGGAATCTTCATCATAGGGACTGCCGCAGAAATATTCATTAGGAGAGGGACCGTACAACTGACCGTCCCTCTCCTCAAAATCTTTTCGTTCCAGATACTTTTCTATAAATTCATCCACCGTAAGGGAATACCCCAGATACTGCAGGAGCATGACCGTACTGACGCTTTCACAGCCCGTGGGATATTTCACACTCTGGTCGATATAAGGCACCTCTAACTTAACCATTGCTTTTCGCCTTCTCTTCTTTTCCTTTGCTGAGCTGACGCATAAAAGTAAGTACGCCCAAAAGCATTGCAAGGCTGATCAAAAGAACAATCCACCAGATTTTTATGAGACCGGCAAAAATGTATCCCACGAAACATACCGCTGCAACAACCGCCGCATACTGCATCTGTGTGGATACGTGATTGATATGGTTGCTCTGTGCCCCTGCCGAAGACATAACCGTGGTATCGGAAATCGGGGATACATGGTCGCCGCAGACAGCTCCTGCCAAAACCGCCGATACGGAAATAATCATCATCTCCAGATTGTCTGCCGAAGAGAACATCGCCACTACAATGGGTACGAGGATTGCAAAGGTTCCCCAGCTGGTTCCTGTCGAGAAAGCAAGGAAAATTCCAATGGCAAACATGATTGCCGGTATGATAACGCTTGCGGAAGCATTATTCCCTACCACACCTTCAACAAAGGATGCAATTCCCAAAGCGTCGCCGATTCCCTTTAAGGACCATGCAAAAATCAGAATCGTAACAGCGGGAACCATTAATTTAAAGCCCTCCGCCAGACTGTCCATAAATCCCTTAAAGGTAATGACCTTTCTGGGCAGATATAAGATAAACATAAAGATTACGGTAATCAATGTGGAGAAAATCAGACTTGTCTCCGCATCACATCCCGCAAATGCCGTGATAATGTCCGTTGCCCCGTCTAAAAATCCTGTATAAATCATGGCGCCCACCGCCGTAACGATCAACACCGCTACCGGAAGAACCAGATCCATAACATGTCCGTTTGCCCCATTATCTTCCTGCTTAACCTGGTCAAATTCCTCTTTTCCGCTAGTAAACAAATCGCCTCTTGCCGCATTAGCCTCATGCTTTTTCATCAAGCCGAAATCAAATCCCGTTATAATAATGTATAACACCATGGCAATGGTCAAAAGTGCGTACAGATTGTAGGGAATCGTCCTTAAAAACAACTGGAATCCCGTAATGCCCGCATCCTCCGGCACATAAGAATTAACTGCCGCCGCCCAGCTGGAAATGGGAGCGATGATGCAGACCGGCGCTGCCGTGGCATCAATGATATAGGCTAACTTTGCCCTTGATACCTTAAAACGGTCTGTTACAGGACGCATAACAGAGCCTACAGTCAGACAGTTAAAATAATCATCCACAAAGATTAAAACGCCTAAGCCCGTTGTTGCCAGAAGGGCGCTTTTCTTTGATTTGATTTTTGTTCCCGCCCATCGTCCGTATGCTCCGGAGCCGCCGGACTTTGCCATCAATACAATAATCATACCTAAAAGAACATCAAAAATCAGAATATTTAAAT
>CAZDRM010000070.1:0-11058 GCA_964507745.1 uncultured Lachnospiraceae bacterium | reverse complement strand
GAATTACCTGCAGGAAAATAATGCGGCGGGGGACATTTTTATTGTTTTTGGAGGTCTTTATAAACTTCCCGGAGTTGGAGGCACCGGGTGTTCCTGTTATTATGTACCCAATTCAAAGGAAGAGATTGTTGTAATTCCTTATGAAAACCCAATGGATGACTGGCGGATAAAGCTGGTTAAAATGCTATAAATATAAACGGAAATGGATTTCAAATAAATTTTTATCAAGGAGGACAAAATTATGGCAATGGAGATTAACGGGAACTATGGCAGCTATGGGGCGCAGGGGATAAGGGATACTCAAAAAGTAACAAATCAAAGAAACGAAAGATCAGAAAGTACGGCAGACTATGCAGGAAAGCTGGCAAAGCTTGTCCCAAGTGTGGAATTTAAGGTAGGAAATGCTTTCTCGTCCGCTGGAAGAGGAAAAACTTTGACCGTAAATCCAAAGCTTTTGGAGAAAATGCAGAATGACCCCGAGAAAGAAAAAGAAATGAAAGAACTGATCAAAGGCGTTGAGACAATGACAAGGCTGATGAGCAGTATTAATGCTGCCAGTGGATGGACTGTTGTATATAAACATTGTTATATAGACGAAAATGGAAAATATTCTTCTATTGCATATCTCAGAAATGATTTTATGCTGAATATGAGCGACGAGCTCAGGGAAGAAAGGCGGGAAAATGAAGAAGAGCTGATTGAGAAAACCAAGGAAAAAGCGGCTGAAAAAAGAGAAAAAATAGAGGAAATGTTAGAGGAAAAAAGAAAAGAAGCCTCCGAATCCAAGGATGGTATCATTTATATGGACCACGAAGATATGCAGACATTTCTCGAAGCCATAAAAAACGGTAACCGGGATAAAGAAGATAAAAAGGAAAAACCGGCAATCGGCGGAAATCTGGACTTACAGATATAAAGAAGCGGTTGCATTCCGCACACCGCAATGATATAATCAATCCGTAATAAGCTGCAAGAGGCTTTCTGAGAGGGCATTGGAATGGGTTTTCTGGTGCTTTTTTCATGTACATTAGGGAGTGAAAATATGAATACCTTTATAGTCATTCAGCAAATGCTGGTGCTGTTTGCTCTGATGGTAGTGGGATACTTCTGCTACAAAACATCCTGGCTGGATAAAAATGCATACGGCAGGCTTTCCAAAATTGTTGTGAATGTGATGAATCCCATGTTGATTATTAACGGGGTCCTGAACAAGGATACAGGGAACGATTATCGGAAAATACTGGTAAATCTTGCTCTTATGTGCATCTATTTTACCGTTCTGATTGTGTTGAGCTTTCTCGTTGTAAAGGTTTTAAAAATCCGGAAACCTTTGGAAAGTCTTTACCGGCTTATGCTTATTTTTTCCAATGTGGGATTTATTGGGATTCCGGTAATAAGCAGCGTTTACGATGGCGCAGTATTATATATTGCATTTTATATTTTGGGCTACAACATTCTTTTATACACCTACGGCTTGCATCTGGTAGAAATCAGTGTGGATGGAAATGAAGAGAAGAAGGAAAAGGAAAAAGCATATAAAAAGATAATCAATTCAGGGGTTATTGCCTGTCTTGTTGCAATCCTTATTTTTGCAACGGGTATCAGGGTGCCTGAGCCGGTGGAAGCTTTTGTTTCCTATCTGGGAGAGCCTGCGGTGCCTTTATCCATGATTTTAATAGGGGCATCTATGGCGCAGCAGAATCTGAAACGATTGTTTACAGATATTAAGATGTATTTGTTTTTATTTATCCGACTGTTAGTCATACCTGTTGGAGCGGCTTTAGTTATCAGGCAATTTGCTTTGGATGCCCAGATAGCAGGGACATTTATTTTGATGCTGGCCATGCCCGTGGGAAGTATTGTGGTGCTGCTGGCAGCTGACCGGGGAGCGGATGAGACCTGTTGTATCAAGGGAAGCATTTTGAGCACTATTTTAAGCGTGATTACCATACCTATAGTTTCTTTTTTGCTTTAGCTTGAAACAAAAAGAAGAAAGGTGTATAATATTCATGTTTAGCTTTCGGAAAATTGAACAGAAATCATCGAAAGCAATCCTTGATATATTAAAAAAATTTAGCACGAAGGAAGTATGGGTTTATGGGAGAGAATGCAAAAAAAACAGGTGGATGGCGCGCGAATAAATGGGTTCGGGCGGCGATTCCCGCATTATTGTTACATTGTAGTATCGGAACAGTGTATTGCTGGTCGATTTTCAGTCAGGAGATTGCGGACTACATAGGATTTTCAAAGGGTGCAACTGAATGGGCATTCAGTTTTGCAATCTTTTTCCTGGGTATGTCGGCAGCATTCCTGGGAAACGTAGTTGAGAAGGATATACATAAGTCCTCTCTGATTGCCTCAATCTGTTTTGCAGCAGGTATGGCCGGAACGGGATTGTTTATTTATTACGGCGGTCTGCATAAAGGAAGCGCGCTGGCGTTGGTCGGTATCTATCTGTGCTACGGATTTATTATGGGTATCGGACTGGGTACAGGATATTTGTCCCCCGTTAAGACATTAATGCTCTGGTTCGAAGACAGAAAAGGTCTTGCTACAGGTCTTGCTGTTGCAGGCTTTGGTGCTGCAAAGGCTATTGCAAGCCCGATTATGCAGTCTATGCTGAGCAATCTGGGAGAAGGCGGCATTTATAAGATGTTCCTGATTCTGGCAGCTGTTTACTTTGTTATGATGTTTGTTGGCCATTTATTGTTAAAGAAGCCGGAAGGCTGGCATGAGCCTCAAAAGAAAGAAAAAGGCCAGAGCATGATGGCGGTCATCAAGTCCAAACCTATTACCAATTATATTGGTATCTGGCTGATGTTCTATATCAATATTACATGTGGTCTTGCTTTGATTTCACAGGAAAAGATGATTGTAAAATGTATCGGCCTTGCAGGAGTTGTCGGAATTATTTCTACCGTATCGGCAATTTTTAATGCAGGCGGACGTCTCGGTTTTTCCGCATGGGCGGACACCATGAAGGACAGAAATACAATCTATAAACTGATATTTATTCTGTCTATCGTATTTACGGGAATTGTACTCTTAACAAGCGGAATCAAAAACGGAGAAGGAAACACAATGTTGATTATCCTTGTATTAGGATTGATCTTTATTGTCAATGCGGGATATGGCGGAGGATTTTCCAATGTGCCTACGCTGCTATCCGACCATTACGGTATGGGCAATATCAGCGCGATCCATGGACTTACATTATCCGCATGGGCATTTGCGGGTCTGACCGGAAACCAGATGGCAACATGGATTGTAAATACATTTGGTACGCCTGTTGATATTGAGCATGCCCTTGCCGATGGTACGGTGGAGACTCTTACGGTAAATCCTACAGGTTATCAATATGTTCTGTATGCCACCATTGTGCTTTATATTGTTGCACTGCTTGTATGCTTCCTGATGGTAAAGCCTACGGATAAAGCTTTGGAGGCAAAAAAAGCAAAAGAAGCAAAGTAATAATTTGCATATAATCTGACTATAAAAAAGACAGAAGAGAGCGGTACTTCCCCATGGGAAACCGCTCTTTTTGCGCTGTAAAACACTGTCCGGGAAAAAGTTTTGAAAAAGAACGGGAGGGGTCAAATAATTCGGTAATACTTGCAAAGAAAAAGGTGGTCATATATAATATAACATAATAGGGGTTTTTGAATATTTTTAAGAAAAACGGTACCAATTTCCTACGGCGAGGTGTGGAAATGAGCGAAAAAAGACTGAATATAGGTTTGTTAATAAGTGAATATCGTGATGTTTTTGCCAGAGAGGTTTGCAACGGGGCAATGTATGCGGCTGAGGAAGAGGATGTAAATCTGTTTATATTAGCCGGCAGTTACTTTGATGCACCCTATATGGAGTATGATAAGAGTAAATATGAATACCAGAATAATTATATATTCGATTTTGTGACAGAGAAAAATATTGACGTACTGGTAATATTGCTGGGGACCATTGCCAGCAATGTGGATGAGAGCATTCAAAAGAGTTTTCTTGAGAAATATACGGGTATCCCGGTTATTACCATTGCAAATAAAGTAGAAGGATATTCCAATATATCTTTTGATAATAAGACAGGTTTTGCCAAAGAGGTGGAATATCTGATTCGCTGTCTGGGCAGGCGTAAAATAGGAATTGTCTGCGGACCGGCAACCAATGAGGACTCTATAGAAAGGCTTTCTGCTTACAAGGAAGTCCTGCAAAAAAACGGTATAGAAATAGAAGAAAAGAAAATTGTTTACGGAAATTATACCGAATTCAGCGATGATGTGGTTGAGGAGCTTCTTGCCAATAACGATTCGGATTTGGATGCCATTGTATTTTCCAATGACTATATGGCAATCGGAGGTTATCGCGTATTGAAAAAGCACGGGATAGCCATAGGAAAGGATATTTCGGTAGTAGGTTTTGATGACTCTCCTTTTTCCGCCCTGATGGAGCCAAGCCTTACCACTACAAGAGCCGAGTCCACAGAGCTGGGATATCGCGCTATTTTAGAGGCATGCAAGATAAAAAGCGGAGTGAATAAGGACTTGCGTGTTGAAACAGCTTTTATCATAAGGGAGTCCTGTGGCGGTAAAGATAGAGATTCTGTTTCGGAGATTGAGAAAAAGTTTAATTTTGATCCTGACAAGGATGATATAAATGTTTTAGTACAGCAAATCAGCGAGGTGTTGTTTGATGCCCATGCGGAAGAAAATACGGTATCCATGGTCGAAAGAGAATTGGAGAAATTTACGGCGTGGATGCTTGAAAATGTTTACGGCAAGAGTATCAGCGATAGTCTGTATGGAGAGATTTCCGATCATTTTTTCAGACTCAATGAAGAGATTTTTGCAAAGACAGATAATATTGACCGCGTGTACGAAGTGGGAGAATATTTAATGCTGCTGTTTGCAAAATCGGTGGCAGATGATAAAGGCAGGATCAGGCTCTATGTGGCGCTGGCAGAGTGTTACAAAAATATGCTGGTGTTAAATGAAAGGTACAAAAACCAGAATTCCAGGGAACGGGATATGCTGAATCAGGTTTCTATGTCCATTACAAGAGATATGATCAGCGAGGATAATACTGAAAATTATGATGCATTGTTAGCAAGAATGCACCAGCTGCATATTGCAAAAAGTTATCTTTTAATGTTCCCGGAGGTCATCAAATGCAAAAAGAGCGATAAATGGGAAAGACCGGACAAGCTTCTCATCAAAGCCTATCAAAAGGGAAGGACAAGCTGTATTCCTTCCGATAAAGAACAGGAATTATCCGTTGATGAAATATTCAACAATCCCTTTTTGGAGGATGGCAAGCGGAAAACCTACGCAGTGTCATTCCTGTTTTCCAAGGATGAACAATATGGGATGTATATCATGGAGCCGACAAAGGAAAACCTGATTGCCTTAGAACCTGTTTCTTTCCAGATTTCCTCGGCAATCCAGACTATCCGTCTAATCAGGAGCAAGGAAGCGGTCAGCGCCCAGTTAGAGGAAAGTTTAGAGCAGTTAAAAGAAACCAATGCATTTTTAGATGAGGTATCCAAGTCCGATGAACTGACTCATATATACAACAGAAGGGGATTTCTTGCCACAGCCCGCAAGACCATGAAAGCGTCTGAAAATCAAAAAAAATGTGCTGTCGTTATCTATGCTGATATGGATAATCTGAAGCTGATTAATGATAAATTCGGTCACGAGGACGGCGATTATGCATTAAGAGGAATTGCGCAGATTTTAAAGGATGCGTTAGGAGAAGAACAGATTATTGCCCGGTTTGGCGGAGACGAATTTGCGGCATTCCTCTTTACAGAGGATAAAAATTATGAAAAGATTATAAGAGATAAAATTTCTGATGCCACGGTTTTGCTTAATGACAGTAATGACAAGCCCTACTATATCAGTATGAGCGTAGGCATGAGCTCTTTTATTAATGAAGAGGGAGCGGTTTTAGACGATGCCATGGTTCGGGCTGATGTGGATTTGTATTTACAGAAGAAGCACAAGAGAAACAAAATACTGAAGTAAACTTTACAGGTCCGGACCGGCTGGCCCGGGCCTGAATTTTAGAATCGGGATAATGAGATGATTAAAAGGGAAAAGAAGAACATAAAAAATAAAGAAGAGAAAAAGAAATCCGGCGTTTTATACAAAATCTGGATATTGCTGGGAATTATCTGTCTTGTATATTTTACGGGGCTGGTTGCCTATGCGGGACTGGCTAACGCATTTTATCTGATCTGGTTTATAGGCGGGATTTTTTTCTTTATTTTTGCATGGATGGCAAAAACACATTTTGTCAGGCGGTTTATACCGGGGTGGCTTAAAGTGGTGTCGGTAATTTTAATCTGCATAGGGCTTGGTATTTTTATTACCATTGAAGGTTTTATTCTGTCGGGATTTTACAGAACGCCCTCTAAGGAAGTGGATTATGTCATAGTGCTGGGGGCTCATGTAAGGAACGGCAGACCCAGCAGGGTGCTGGCAAAAAGGCTGGATGCGGCATATGACTACGCGGAATCCCACGAAAATGTAACGGTAATTGTGTCGGGAGGAAAAGGCAGCGATGAGACAACCACGGAGGCATTTGCCATGGCGGCTTATTTAAAGGATAAGGGACTTGACGAGGAAAGAATCCTTTTGGAGGATAAGTCTACAAGTACAAAGGAAAATCTGGCTTTTTCCAGAGAACTTATAGGAGAGGGAAAACGCATAGCGGTGGTAAGCAATGATTTTCATATTTTCAGGGCCGTACATCTGGCTGCGTATGAGGGATTTGAAGAACCTCAGGCTCTGGCGGCAAGAGACGATATCAGAACGCTGCCTGCCAATCTGGTCAGGGAATTTTTCGGCGTGGTAAAGGATTTTGCCTGTGGCAATATGACTTTGTTTCCCTTATGGTAAAAATATTTGTAAATATAATTTCTCTTATAAGGTAAAGGAGGATGTTTATGAGTGATATTGAAAAGCTTCAGAAGATGATTGATGAAAGCAGCTCCATTGTGTTTTTCGGGGGAGCGGGCGTATCTACGGAAAGCGGCATTCCGGATTTCAGAAGTGTGGATGGATTATATCATCAAAAATATGATTATCCGCCGGAGACGATTTTAAGCCATACGTTTTACCGGACCAGACCCGAAGAATTTTATAAGTTCTACAGGGATAAAATGCTTTGTCTTGATGCGAAGCCCAATGCCGCCCATTTGAAGCTTGCCGAGCTGGAAGCGGCGGGGAAGCTGAAAGCCGTCATTACCCAGAATATAGACGGGCTGCATCAGGCGGCAGGGAGTAAATGCGTATATGAGCTTCACGGCAGCGTTTTAAGGAATTATTGTGAGGAATGCGGGAGCTTTTATGGCGCGGAGTATATTCTGGCCTCGGAGGGAGTTCCCAAATGCAGCTGCGGCGGTTCCATTAAGCCGGACGTGGTTTTGTACGAAGAAGGTTTGGATAATCAGATTTTAAGCGGTGCAATTAAGGCAATCAGTCAGGCGGATATGCTGATTATCGGCGGGACCTCCCTGGTGGTTTATCCGGCGGCAGGCCTCATTGATTATTACAGCGGTTCCAGGCTGGTTCTCATAAACAAAGCGCCTACATCCAGGGATTCTATGGCGGATCTGGTTATCAGCGGAGCTATCGGGGAAATTCTTTCGCAGATAAAAGTTCGTGATTAGACTCGTGAGAGTAAAGAGCAAAACAGAAAGGAGCTTTCAGATGGATTATGAGGTAGGCGACCTTGTAGTGTTGAAAAAACCCCATCCCTGCGGCAGCAGGCAATGGGAGATTCTGCGGGTGGGTGCAGATTTCCGCTTAAAGTGCTGCGGCTGTGGGCACCAGATTATGATTGCAAGGAAGCTTGTGGAGAAAAACACAAAAGAAATACAGAAAAAAGCTTGAAAAATGTGGAAAATCATGCTATCATATCCTTCTGTGATATATTTTATCCTTGCTCCTTACATAGATAAGGGGCCAGAGACCAAAAGGAGGTAACGAAGCATGAACAAATATGAATTAGCCGTTGTTGTTAGTGCGAAAATCGAAGATGATGAAAGAGCTGCTACTATTGAAAAAGTAAAAGCTTATATCGAAAGATTCGGTGGAACAGTTACAAACGTTGACGAATGGGGCAAGAAGAGACTTGCTTATGACATTCAGAAAATGAAAGAAGCTTTCTACTACTTCATCCAGTTCGATGCTGAGGCATCTGTTCCTTACGAAGTCGAAAACAGAGTTCGTATCATGGAAAATGTCATCAGATATTTATGCGTAAGACAAGACGAGGCATAATAGAAAGTAGGAAATAAAGATGAATAAAGTAATTCTAATGGGACGTTTAACAAGAGATCCGGAAGTAAGATATTCACAGGGCGAGACACCTCTTGCCATTGCAAGATATTCCCTGGCGGTTGACCGCAGACAGAACCGCAACAACCCCGATGGACAGACAGCAGATTTTATCAACTGCGTTGCCTTTGGCAGACAGGGCGAATTTGCTGAGAAATATTTCCATAAGGGTATTAAGATTGCTCTTACAGGCCGCATCCAGACCGGCAGCTATACCAACAAGGATGGCGTAAAGGTTTACACAACGGAAGTGGTTGTAGAAGAACAGGAATTTGCGGAGAGCAAAGCCAGCCAGCAGGGCGGCGATAACGGCGGTTATGTGCCGATGCAGAGCGCGGCTCCCGTTGCGGCAGGCGAAGGCTTTATGAATATTCCCGATGGAATCGAAGAATTGCCGTTCAATTAGAAACCGATTAAGAATGGAGGCAATGACATGGCTTTTAATAAGACAGAGAAATCCGATTCTCCTATGAAGAGAAGAGGCGGAATCCGTAGAAGAAAAAAAGTATGTGTATTCTGTGGAAAAGATAACGTAATCGATTAC
The DNA here is from genome assembly GCA_964507745.1 of uncultured Lachnospiraceae bacterium. GTDB lineage: Bacteria > Bacillota > Clostridia > Lachnospirales > Lachnospiraceae > UBA2882. The sequence goes on along the minus strand of CAZDRM010000070.1, from coordinate 2,175 downwards.
AAAGATACTGCTAAATTAAAAAGATACGTATCTGAAAGAGGAAAAATCCTTCCCAGAAGAATCACAGGAAACTGTGCAAAACATCAGAGAGCTTTGACAGTGGCTATCAAGCGCGCGCGTCATATTGCGCTGATGCCTTATGTACAGGACTAAGTAGAATATTGTAACAAATGAGAGACCGGCTGTTCGGAAGAATAGCTGGTCATCTTTATAATGTATACAAGCATCTGAATGAAAGTCATTGATGTGTGAAAGGAGTAAGGGCATGAAAAGGAGAGGCATCAGGAAACTAAGGAAAGAGACCATGGTTTTATTGGCGGTGGTTTCTATGGCGCTTGTGACCATGGCATGCGGCAGAGAAGGCGGAATAGGGGACGTTGCCACAGAAAATGGGGATGTGTCGGACAAGCCGGAAGAAGAGCTGCAGAATGAGGCGGAGCATGCCGAGATAAATGAACTCAGCACAACAGAGGCTCTCTCACAATATGCGGCAGGGCTTGAGCTCTGCGATTTAACAGGGACACAGCTTGTTTATGAAGAGTGGAAAATAGAGGATGACAGTGATCATATATATTTCAGGACCCAGGGTTTAAAAGGACTTTCTGAGAAAAAAGAAGGATGTCTTGATACGGTAATCGGGGATTTCGATGAGGATGGAGAAGAAGAACTTCTGGTGTTTTATCTGCAGGAGGGCAGCGAGGCATACCGGATTCAGGCAGTTGTATATGAATATCAGGGCGGGCAGGTTGTCGAATCGGCTGAATGGAACTTTCTCAATAATGCAATAGGTCTTAACTGTGATGGCGGGGAAATCCGTTTCATGATAAAGGATGACAAATACATTTGCATGGATAGCTGGCAGAGCACATTTATATCAGCGGATGGCGTGGACATTACATTATCAGTCTGCTATTATGACGGCACAAAGTTTGTAGAGATGGCGGAGTTTGGTTTTCTGGGTTCAGACTATTATGATGTAGGAAAAAGCGAGACAGAGCTGGTTGAGCAGCTGCGCAGTATGGGATTTGATAAAACGGCTGCGGCAATCTATGACAGAGATGTATTTCATTTATATGCGGCGGATGAAGGCGTGAAACCGCTTCTTAAGATTAGTATTGTCAATAATAATGAAACAGGGCTCCTAAGCTGTGCGCCCGCTGCCGAAATCAGACAGGTCAATGCAGGGACCATGGAAGAAGAATTCTTTTTCCCGGAAAGCAATAGCCGCATCCTGGAGGCGCAGGAGCTTTCGGGAATGACAAAGGTGGAACTCCGCATTGCGCGTAATGAAATTTATGCAAGATATGGCTGGCGTTTTGAAAGTGAAGAACTTGCGGATTATTTTGAGAGGAAGGCGTGGTATGCAGCCGGCGAAAATGTGGATGATACCATTCTTTCCGATGTGGAACGCGCAAATATTGAGTTGATTGCGGAAGTGGAAAAAACCGCGCCGGGGACAGGAGAAATCCCGTTGGAGTCAGATATGGATATAGAAGGCGGAACGGCTTTGACGGCGTCGGAGTTAGCAGAAATGTCAGGATTTTTGAGAGCAGTGGATTCTTATGGATTTTTGTATAGCTTTTATCAGGATGTGCGGGATGTGGAACTGGGAGAAGTGTTTTACGTTGGCGCAGGTTTGGACAGGGTAAATTCGGAGAATGTGAAGAAGAGTTATTTAAAAGCCGTCGGGAAATCGGAGTTTGATACGGACTTTACTGCATTAAGGGAAGCGGATATCGATGCGCTGCTTAAGAGAAAAACCGGTTACGGGCTTTCCGATATGCGCAATCCTCTTCCGTGGCACTATCTAAAGGAAGAAAAAGTTTATTGTATGGAAGCGGGAGATACGAATTATATGGAGGTCTCGGTCATTGAAGGAATGAAAACGGACGACGGTATGTATTATATTCTGTATGAAAATCCCATTTTGGAATATACGGGCGATAACATCGTCTGTATGGTCACATTGAAAAAGCAGGGAAATGAATATCAATTTGTCGCCAATGAAAGGCAGTAAAAGCTGGCAGCGAAAGCTGCCAGCTTTTTTGTGGTCACGGTATGAACGTAATATAAATTAATTTGTCATTCATCGCAAAAACGGGATGTTTCGTCAGATTGCTATCCTATAGAATGAGGGGAATGCTACAATTAATGCAGACAACTGTGAACAAAACT
>CAZDRM010000069.1:0-11097 GCA_964507745.1 uncultured Lachnospiraceae bacterium | reverse complement strand
GGAAAGTCCTTATGCGGTTCCAATTACAACAACGGCAGTTATGGATGGAGAGGTAAAATATTTGGGACATTTCGGGAATGGCCTGCAGCGTGTACAGGCAGGAATCTTCCCATATAAAAAGACACCCACAGCAACGGAATGGGAGGATTCGGGAGAAGAAATCGAGACGGCTCTGGTTTATCTGGAAACGACCCAAAGCATAAGCTGGATGAAGGATATGTATGAAGTAAGCCTGGGCGTTATTAACAATGCGGACAATGGTTTTACCATTCATGATGCTTCAGCGGCACTGGAGCTTCCAACAGGACTTTCTCTGGCAAGAACAGCGTCAGGAGAAGGGGTAATATACAAAATGAACAACATTGCCGGGAAGGACAGCGAAAAGGCATCTTGGATCGTGCGTGGAGATGCATCGGGTACTTATCAGTTAGCGGCTCGTTTCCATGGGGTTATGAGTCCCTTTGGGGTAAATATATCCGCAAGATTTACATCTACTCTGGAATGTGATGTACAGACGGGAGAGGGACTTGAAATTATTGTCTATCCTGAGGATGCATTTTATCCGGGGGAGAAATACTATATTCAGTTTGAAGTTATTAACAAATCGGGAAAACCTTTTTATAATGTAAAAACTTCCTTCGGACAGTTTGAACAGGCGGTACCTGTATTTGAATGGATTATCAAGGATTGGAATACAAAGGAAATCATTGAGTACGAAAGATACGAAGGACTGGATTATCACATTACGGATATTAACCAAAAAAGTGTTCCTGTCTTAACAGGCGGAGAAAGACTGGAATGCGGGATTTTACCGCCCGGCGGACGGCTATACGGCACTTACTGCATTAAGGCAGACGGAGATGAGGAAAAGTACTATCGTTATGTGGACGGATTTGTAAAGGGGCTTACAGGAGAAAATCTGGGCGTTCGGGTTTCCATATGCAGTATCGAAAGTCATGTTGAAAAGTATCTTCTGTATATGGATCAGAAGACAAAAACCCTTTACGGAGATCCCATTGACATTACCACAGGGGCATTTTTGCAGGATGTTTCCAGTTTTTCGGTAGAAGGAAGCACCAGTCTCTTATTGGGAATACATTATAATTCCACTATGGCATCCTATAAGGGAGAATGCGGATATGGCTGGAGCCATGATTATGAACAGAATATTGAAGACCACGGTTCTTTTATGAATCTGTATTTCGGACCCTATGCATGGACGACCTTTGTCAGCAGGGAAGCAGAAGAACACGTGGTGTATGGAAAAGTATTAAATGATATGGTCTACATTGACCCGGAAGCAGTATACGAGGATACTTTTTATCCTTCCTCCAAAGCCCTGGAAGGCTGGAGTCTTATTAGAACCGAAGAGGGATATGAAGTGACATCAAAGGAAAATGATGTTTATTTCTTTGACAAAGAAGGCAGGCTGTCGGGCATTAAATCCCAGGGAGGAAAAAGCATCAGCATCCGTTGCACAGAGGAGCAGATGATTTTAAAAGATGATGTCTCGGGTAAGCATCTGCATATTTTTTATAATGAAGAGGGACTGATAGAAAGAATTGCCGATGACAGCGGAAGAGAAGCGGTTATAACTTATAACGGGGATGATCTGGTTTCCTTTACCAATGCAGACGGACAGAGGACAGAGTTTGTTTATGACGGAAGCCATCATCTGATTTACGGGGTGGATGCAAAGGGCATTACCTATGTGGAAAATACCTATGATGAAATGGGACGCATTCTGACTCAGAAGGAGGGCGGAAGCGGAACGGAAGCAATGCTTTCTTATGAGGAAACAGAAGATGGAGGACTGACTGTCCATGTCCGTAATCATAATGGGGAAAGCATGTCGGTTACCACAAACAGCAGAGGAGAAAAAATCAGAGAAATCAATGAGGCAGGAGCAATAACCGAATATGCCTATGATGATGTGGGAAATCTGCTGGCTGAAAAGGATAACGAAGGAAATGTGGTAAATTATACTTATGATGAAGAAGGAAAGCTCATTTCCTATACCAACAAGGCGGGAGAGACTACCGGCCTTTCCTATGATGCAAACAACTATATTGCCGGTGTTATGGAAGAGGACGGAACCGGCACCCGCTTTACCTATGATGAGACAGGCTCCCTTTTGCGGGAGATAAGTCCTTTAGGTTCAGTAACCCGTTATGCTTATGATGAAAACGGAAATGCAGTCAGACAGGTGGTTGACGGGCTGGGTACTATGACTATGACCTATGAAGGCGGCTTGCTTACAGGTATAACCGATTATAACGGAAGCTTGACTTCTTTCGGATATGATAAGTGGGGCAACAGGTGTCTTCAGACGAATGCATTGGGAAACACAATGGAAGCTGTTTATGATGAAACAGGAAAGATACTTTTGGAGAAAGGCTTTGACGGGACGGTTACTGCCTATACTTATGATGCAAAGGGGCAGAAAATAGAGGAAAAGATTACAGGAGAGGATGGCAAAACCAGAACCGTCCGGTACAGCTATGACGGAATGGGAAGGGTTGTGGATATGACAAATGAAGCGGGAACTACAGCCTATACCTATGATGGAGAAGGAAATACTACATCCATTACATATCCTGACGGAAGCAGGGATATTTTTGTCTATGACAGAACTTCCAACCTGATAAAAGCAGTAACGGCATCGGGAATGACCACAGAATACACCTATGATTCCCTTGGAAATAAAATAGCGGAAAAAACAGGGGACTCTTTGACATCTTACGAATATGACGGGGAGGGGAGAATTCGTAAAATAATACAACCTACAGGAAAAGAAATAGTATATACTTATGATAAAAAGGGAAACTGCCTGACGGAGACGGACGGAAGGGGGAACAGTTATCTTTATACCTATGATGCTGCCTCCAACTTGACTTCAGCCACTGACCCCTTGGGAAACAAGACAAGCTATGTCTATGATATTTATGGCAGGTGCGTAAAGATAACTGATCCTAAAGGAAACAGTACAGCCTATGCCTATGACGGCAACGGCAACTGCATCAGGCAGACAAATGCGGCAGGAACGGTAACGGAAATGACCTATGATGCCTTGAACCGCCTGATAAAAACCGGTATAAAGACTTCGGAAGGAGAAAACACCATTTCCTTTACCTATGACAAAGCCGGACGGGTTACTGCCGTTATCGACGGGGAAGGCAATACAGTTCATGCCGCCTATGACAGCTTCGGAAACCTTACGAGCCTTACGGATGCAGAAGGAAATCAGCTGCAAAACAACACCTATGACAGTCGGGGACAACTGGTTTCGTCTGCGGATGCCCTTGGAAATATCACAGCCTATAGCTATGACCGTGCAGGAAACTTAACGGAAATCGTGGAATGTTTAAACAGTGAGTCACAGACAGCAAAAAGCTATGACTATGACGAAGACGGAAGACTTCTTGCCTGCGTGGATGAAGAGGGAGGCAGGACGGCGCAGGCCTATGATACAAAGGGAAATGTGATTTCAGTTACCGACCCTATGGGTGGAATCAATACCTACAGTTATGATTCCATGAACCGGGTAACGGAGGTTGTCAATGCAATCGGGGTTAAAGACACCTATACCTATAATGCAGAAGGACTGCTTGCGGAAAGCAGGAACGGTAAAGGGGAGAAAACAACTTATACTTATGACGGGGCGGGGAGGATTACCAGCCGGAAGGATAAGGAAGGAACCATCCGCTATACCTATGATGAAAACGGAAATGTGCTGACGGTTACAGACAAAAAAGGAACCATCAGCCGTACCTATGACTGCTTAAATCGTGTAACGGACGTAACCGATTATCAGGGTAACACCATTTCTTACGGCTATGACGAGCTGGGCAACAGAATAAGTATAACCTATCCCGGTGGGGAGAAGGTGCGCTACAGCTATGATAAAGCCGGGAATCTTCTGACGGTTACGGATGCACAGGGCGGCATAACCCATTATACTTATGATAAAAACGGCAGGCCGGTTCTGACGGAGCGGGCAGACGGCAGCCGGGAAACAAGGACATATGACGGGTTGGGACAGCTTAAAACGCTGAAGGATGAGACAAAAGCCGGGGAAATCATCAGTGACCTTGCCTATGAATATGACGGACGGGGGAATATTGTAGGAATCAGCGGGATAGAGGCGGGTTCCATGTCCGGTGCGGAAGCGGGAATGACAGAATCAGAGGAAGCTGCATCTGTACTGCCTGTTTCAATTGCTATGACCTATGATGCGGACAACCGCCTCCTGACCTATAACGGTCAGAGCGTGGAATATGACGCCTGCGGGAACATGATCAAAGGTCCCTTAAACGGCGGCATGGCGGAGTTTACCTATGACTGCCGCAACCGTCTGATAAAGGTAAAGGAAGAGAACGGAAGAACTACTGTCTATGAATATGATGCAGAAGATATCAGAACGGCACAGATTACGGGAGGCATCAGGACTGAATACATTACGGACAGGGAAGCGGTATACAGCCGGGTGCTGGTAAAGACCTCCTATGAAAAGAATGTATTTGGCGCTTACAATGAAGAGAGAGACAGGACAGCCTATACCTATGGCGCAGGTTTAATCAGTGAAAGGAGAGATGACGGGAAAGAATACATTTACCATTATAATCATCTGGGTTCTGCTATAGCGGTAACGAACAGGAATGGGGAAGTTGTATTCCGCGTTGTTTACGGCACATACGGAGAACTGGAGGATATCAGGAATGCCGGAGGCGTAAGCCTTCTGACGGCGGAAACAGCGGAAGAATGTACAGTGTCGGAAGTGGCTTGTGCCATGGGATTGGAATACCTTTATAACGGGCAGTTTGGCGTATCTACAGGCGGGAACGGCTTGTACTATATGAGGGCCCGATATTATAATCAGGACATAAAGAGGTTTATCAACCGTGATATTCTGAGCGGTAATATAGGAAACAGCCAGAGCTTAAACCGCTACTGCTATGTGCAGGGGAATCCGGTAAGTTTAACAGATCCCTTTGGGCTGTGTCCTACACGGGCGGAGGTATATAAGAACAGGGCATTGAAGTGGCTGCATACTGCACTGGATTTTGGAGGCTTTTTCTGGGACGGATTTGACTTCGCAAATATACTTCTTTACCATTTCGAAGGACGGGATACGGAAGCGGCTATAACCCTTTTGTGTCTGATTCCGGCAATGGGGAATTTCCTGGCGGTTCCGGTACGGCTTACGCTGAAGTTGGGAGACAATGCAGGAGAAGCGTTGATAAAGCTTGGGAAGAAGTATCTGCCTGATTTGATGGAGAACGGGAGCAGGTTCTTTAATTGGGCCGGTGGAAAGGTTGATGATGCCTGGAGGTGGATTCAGAAGAAGCTGGGGAGAAGTGCTACTGAGGATTTTGGCAAGACAATTTCATATACAGATTATAATAATATTTATCAGAGTAGTATTCATAATCCTAATGCGGAAAAGATAATGCTTGGAAAATATGATGGAGGTGGTTCTACAAGTTATATTATAAAAGCAGGGACAGATTATAGATATTTTAGTATAGATAACTGGAATGCTATTGAGGATAAGTATGGTTTTACTGATGATGATATGTTTAAGCTGTTTAATGAGTCATTCTTGGACGACGGTATTAATGAGGGGAAAATTTTTCAATTTTCTCATAATCCTATAGGAGATAGGGGAGCATTGGGGAAGGAGTACAAATATTTGTATGAAAATAACTATGAATGGAATCCAGAGGCAATGACAATGAGTCCAAAGTAAATAAGGAGAGGGAAAGTTATGAATTTAGAACAATTATATAGTTTGGTTGAAGAATTTTATGATTATAAGATTAGAATGTTATATAAAAATGCTGCTACTAATGTGGTGGTCGGAATATTATATGATTCATTTTTTCTAGAATGCAGTATTGATGTTCAAATGAACAAGTTTGATGCGGGAATATGTTTTAATGATTCTAAGTATGTTATACGGGATTTTTTAGGCAAAAAATGTTTATTAGAGTGTGATGAGGATTCGATTAAAAAAAGCTTATTGATAATAGATGATTACTGCAGATTAAGACTCCCTGACAAATTCCTCAAAGAATATGCCCTGATTTATGCATGGGATAATATAGAGGTAATGAAAAAATTGGGAGTGAAAAAATTTGATGAAAGGTAGAAATTATGTTTTGCGATAAAATTATGGAAGTAACAGATTTATATCGAATAATCAAAGATTTTTATGGTTATAAAATAAAAAATATGAGCATAGATGTTGAAAAAAAATCTGTAGCAGGATTGTTATATGATTCTTTTTTTCTTGAATGCGATATAAATGATCAATATGGAAGATTTGGTGCCGGAATTGAAGGTAATTTATATTCAATAACAGATTTTTTGGGCGAGCACTGTTCATTGAATAGCGATGAAAGAAGTATAAGGCGTAGTTTGAGAAAGATAGATCATTATTGTACAAAACAACTCCCGGATAAATTTTTAGATGCATATGATAGAGTTTATAAATTTTAGGTAATTGCGAAACTCACCAAGCTCGTTTGAAATATTGACTTGAAACAGGGATGGATGGCGGAACGTCAGTAGGAGAGAGTGCCACAGGAGAGGTAGCATCAGAATCCGGTGGTATGGCTTCGGATGGCATGAAGGCTGTATCTGTGTCCATGACTTATGATGCGGATAACCGTCTCTTAACCTATAACGGACAGGCTGTGGAATATGATGCCGAGGGCAACATGACAAAAGGTCCGTTAAATGGCGGTATGGCGGAGTTTACCTATGACTGCCGTAACAGGCTGGTTAAGGTAAAAGAAGCGGATGGAACGGTTACAACCTATGAGTACGATGCAGAGAATGTCAGAACAGCCAAGGTGGCGGGCGGAGTCCGCACAGAGTATACGACTGACAGGGAAAGTACGTATAGTCAGGTATTGGTAAAGAAAGAATATGAGAAGAATGCATTCGGACTTTACACAGAACAGAAAGCCCAGACGGTCTACACATATGGGACAGGTCTGGTCAGCGAAAGGAGAAATGGAGGGGAAGAGTTTTATTACCACTATAATCATTTGGGCTCTACCATGGCGGTCAGTGACAAGGGCGGAAATGTTGTATACCGGTTTGTTTATGATACCTATGGGGAGTTAAGTGATGTTCAGAATGGTAATAAGGTCAGCCTAAAAACGGCAGAAGAAGCAAGTGAATACACACTTGCAGAGTTGGCTGATGCGGCAGGTATAGAATATTTATACAATGGCAGGTATGGAGTAACCACGGATAGTAACAGCTTGTATTATATGAGGGCACGTTACTATAATCAGGATATTAAGCGGTTTATCAACAGGGATGTTTTAAGTGGGGATATAACCAACAGCCAGAGTTTAAACCGCTACTGCTATGTACAGGGAAATCCGGTCAGTCTGACAGACCCGTTTGGATTGTGCCCGACGGAAGAAGAAATATTAAAGATAGAACTTCGACGGGCTTTGCATACGACACTGGATGTTCTGGGAATTGTATTTGATGTTGCAGATTTAATTAATGCCGGTCTCTATGTAGCGGAAGGCAATTACGGAGATGCAATATGGAGTGTAATTTTTCTTTTGCCATGTGTGGGTTCGATAATAGGGCTGCCGTTTAAATATGCTTTTAAATTGGGCGGAAATGCAGCCGAAGGGTTGGCAAAGTTTACGAAGAAGTATGCACCGGAACTGGCAGAGAATGGTGGAAGGCTGATAAGAAATGCCGGTGGGAAACTGGATGATGCTTGGAAGTGGATTCAGAGGAAATTAGGTAAAGAAGTTCTAGAAGATAGCACGGACACTGTTATTTATAGACGAGTACAAGGTGGTAATGGAAACAATGCAAGTCAAGTTAGAATAAAAGTTAATGCAGATGGAACTATCGGTATATCAAATAAAGATGCTAATCTGAGCATAAGTATTGATAATGGAGAGCATGCAGAATATTTTTTAAATAAGCGAGGTGGCGATGCACAAATTGTAGAAGTAGAAGTTCCCAAATGGTTTGATGATTTCTTACAAGAGAATGCAATTCCGCAGACTAACTATAAAATGAATCCATTAAATCAAGGAGGTACAGCACCTAAGATTACAGATATTACAACTTCGGGGAATTGTTATGAGCTTCCTGCACCATGGATAGAGTGGCTTGAAGAATATGGGAAAAATGCAAGAATAGTAAATTGATAAAGGAGAAGAAAAGTTGTAATCCGAATTTCTTTTACTAGTCAAAATTTTAGAGATATAGAAACAAATTCATAATTTATAAGAGAATATGAACACTTTTATATAATAAAAAATTAGGAAAGGTAAATCCAATTGTTTTGTAAAGGACAATTGGAGTATGAGGATTATTATGAAACCTATATATGCGGAGAATATTATGGTAGCAATTAAATATGACGAGTGCGTGGAGTGGTATATTCTAGATAAAGAATTTTGTTTTCTAGATTATAATAAAGTGGAGACGGCATATCGAAAAAAAGGATATGAGGTTGTAGTTGATGACTTATTCAGATTTGGGATAAGAGTTGTTGATGAATCGACACAAGTACTTTTTTTAGATAATATAAAAAAGTATAAAATTTCAGTAAATGAATTAAGGGAAATGTTAATAAATGAATCAAACTATGATGAAAAATTAGCGTATAATCCATCGATTTTAATAGATTTCCAGAATAAAGTTTTTATATCCAACTATGCAGAACCGGAATCTTTTGAACATTTTGTCCCAAACGGCTGGGAAGGGAAATACCAAAATTTTGAAGAAATGCTACCACAAAAGGAGCGATATTGGATTGATGAGAACGGCAAAAATTTAATTAGAGACTAACTGTAGATACTAATACAGTAAATTAGATTTATAATAAGGTAGATAAATTATGGAGAAAGAAATAAGAGCGTTTTACACTGAAGACACTATAAGAGTTTATCAAGCGTATAATAAAAGAATTGCTGATGAGGCAGTTAAAAAGGGCACATTTGGAAGTGGTTTTAAGTTAGACAGGATGACTTGGATAAAACCATCATTTTTATGGATGATGTATAGAAGTAACTGGGGGACAAAAGAAAATCAAGAATATATTCTTGCAATTGATATAAAGCGGGAGGCATTCGATTTTATTGTGCGAAATGCTGTGATTTCAAAGTATGATAATGGTATGGGCATGAATTATACAGAATGGAAGGAGCAAATAAAAAAGTCTGATATTAGATGTCAGTGGGACCCTGAAAGGGATTTGTCTGGAAATCCTTTAGGATATCGTTCAATACAACTCGGTTTGAGAGGAGATGCAATAAAGAAGTATGTTACAGAATGGATTGTAAATATTACTGATATTACTAATTTTGTAAAGGAGTTGTATGAAAAAAAGAGTATAGGATTAGATATAAGTCAATTACTTCCGAAAGAGCAAATTTATACTGTTCAGTAGAGAAATGTGTTTTCTATATAAACTGGGGAATGTTTAAAATACTATGAGGATGGGAAAATGGTTGTTGAAATGGATTTTCGTGAAGATTATTTTTCTGGCACCTCAATTAATAACTCATTGAAAAGAACTGTATGAAGATATAATTAAATATTAGACAATTTTTATTAGCTAAAATATTACCCGATTACCCTCAGCAAGGGCAGATGGAGGAGTAAATATTGTTCTTTTTAACACGAAGGAGATAAAATAATTATGGATATGATTGACTTTTTGGCAAATGAGTATAATGAAGATGGGTGGAATGTATTTGCAAATTGTTTTGAGGACTTGAATATTCGTATTGAAGGAATACCCCAGGATATTGTAAATTCTGTATTAACTATTCTGGGCAGTGAGGATGGATATAACTGGTTACATAAGCCGCTTCATAAATTTAATGGAAAAAGTGCAATAGAGTTATTGAAGACATCCGAGGGTAATAAAGCACTAAAAGCTTTTATTATGCGGCTTCCTAACTGATTTTATTTTGGTTTTCGCATAATTCAATTGAAACAGTAGTAATGGCATATTATCGAAAAGTAGAAGACTATAAAAAATTTGCAGGATCAGTATTAAGCGGGAGTGTAGAAGAAATAGGGGAAATATTGTATTTGGAGAAAGGTTAGTGGATTACAATGAGGCAAATAGAGGTGCCCGGAGATAGACTTGATTTTGTCGAGTGTTCAGAAGCAAATGTGAAAAAGATAAAACTTAGAGTAGGAAAAGAAACTGTGCTATGTTCAAAATGTAGAAAAGCTAAAGAGTTTCTTTTTATATCTGACTTTGCTTATGGCGAAAGCTTATTTGTATATGGAAAAGGAAGAAAATATGCATATATTAATTTCCTTGAAGATAGTGTATACAATGAATTTATTACATTAGTTAATGAAATCATGGCAGCAAACGGTAAAAAAATCACGAAAAATATACCAATGCAAGAGTTGTTTTCAATTGCATGTGACCCAATATCAAATTTCCCGATAAGTTTTGGAGAGCAAGAAAGATGTAATTATTGTAATTCATGTCAATTTGAATCGATTATGATTAAACCAACAGAATTTATAGATGTTGAGGTTCCGGTTGTAACTCATGAAAGTTGGGAATGTTTAGATTGTGTCCAAAAACGGGAAAAGATAGAGGAGGCATTAAGAAAGAATGGATTAATAACGAAATAAAAGATAAATGTCGAATCTTAATATAAGTTTATTTCTTGATATTAAACTTAAACAACGACAGATATGGAATACTCAATCTGTAAAGACATCAGAGAAATGGCTGATTATCCTGAAATTATCTGATGAGATAAAAGCAATGCTGTATAGATAGTAAATTTGCCAAGGAAATAAGTGAACGTATTTTATCAGAGTCAGCTTATGCTGTTGAAGAAGAACATAGTTACAACCAGAAATATAGATGTATCTACTGATATGGTGGCTTGTATTATATTTGGGATTGTAGTCTTATACAACATATGACCAAATAGGAGCATTCCTGTAATTCAGAAATAATGCCAATTGAATAAAAAGAAACCTCGGAGTAAGATTGAGGTGTCATCTTGGCAGGATGAAAAACACTTTAATCAAACGGAGGTTTCACTATGAATTTAACACAGAATG
>CAZDRM010000068.1:8487-11227 GCA_964507745.1 uncultured Lachnospiraceae bacterium | reverse complement strand
AAACATGAAAATTTTAGTAACAGGCGGAGCAGGCTATATCGGGAGCCACACATGTGTGGAGCTTTTAGAGGCGGGCTATGATGTGGTAGTTGTGGATAATCTTTACAACGCCAGCCAAAAGTCCATTGAGAGGGTAAAAGAAATCACGGGAAAAGATTTGACATTCTATCAGGCGGATATTCTGGATGAAGAAGCTCTCGATAAAATATTTGATAAGGAAAAGGTAGACGGCGTTATTCATTTCGCAGGATTAAAGGCAGTAGGGGAATCCGTTGCAAAGCCTTTGGAATATTACAAGAATAATATTACGGGAACGCTGATTCTCTGTGAGGTTATGAGGAAGCATAATGTAAAGAACATTATTTTCTCATCTTCCGCAACGGTTTACGGAGACCCGGCTTTTATTCCCATTACAGAGGAATGCCCCAAGGGAAGCCCTACCAATCCTTACGGCTGGACAAAGAGCATGATCGAGCAGATTCTGATGGATTTCCATACTGCAGATTCGGACTGGAATGTGATTCTTCTTCGTTATTTTAATCCTATCGGCGCCCATAAGAGCGGAAAAATCGGAGAAGACCCTAAAGGAATTCCCAACAACCTTCTTCCTTATGTGGCACAGGTTGCCATTGGCAAACTGGAATGTCTGGGCGTATTCGGAAACGACTATGATACCCCTGACGGAACCGGCGTAAGGGATTATATTCATGTGGTAGACCTTGCCAAAGGGCATGTAAAGGCAATCGATAAAATCAAGGAAAATCCCGGAGTAAAGATTTATAACCTGGGTACGGGAAAAGGCTACAGCGTTCTGGATATCGTAAAGGCATTCGGTAAGGCATGCGGACATGAAATTCCCTATGTTATTAAGGAAAGAAGGCCCGGGGATATTGCAACCTGCTATTCCGATGCAAGCCTTGCCAAAAAGGAACTGGGCTGGGAAGCGGAATACGGCATAGAGGAAATGTGTGCGGATTCCTGGAACTGGCAGAAAATGAATCCCAATGGATATGGGGAAGAGTAGAGGAGAAGCCAAATGGAAAAGGCATGGTGGAAGGAATCAGTAGTATATCAGATTTATCCCAGAAGCTTTTGCGACAGCAACGGGGACGGAATCGGGGATATACAGGGAATAATTTCAAAGCTGGACTATATAAGAAATTTGGGAATTGACATTATCTGGTTATCTCCGGTTTATCAGTCTCCCAATGATGATAACGGTTACGACATCAGCGACTATCAGGCAATCATGGATGAATTCGGAGCCATGGAGGATTTTGACGAGCTGCTTCAAAAAGCCCATGAAAAGGGACTTAAGATTATTATGGACCTTGTGGTAAATCACACCTCCGACGAGCACAAATGGTTTGTGGAAAGCCGGAAAAGCAAGGATAACCCTTACAGGGATTTTTATATCTGGTCTGAAGGAAAAGACGGAAAGGAGCCCAATAACTGGGGGTCCTTCTTCGGCGGTCCGGCATGGGAATATGATGAAAAGACGGATATGTATTATCTACACCTTTTTTCCAAAAAGCAGCCCGATTTAAACTGGGATAATGAAAATGTGAGAACGGCGGTCTTTGACATGATGACCTGGTGGCTGGATAAGGGTATAGACGGATTTAGAATGGATGTGATCAGCCTGATTTCCAAGGTTCCGGGATTTCCTGACGGGGAAAAGGGAGAAGGGCCGTATGGGGATTTGACTCCTTTTTGCGCCCATGGTCCCCATGTCCACGAATATTTGCGGGAAATGAATGAACGGGTTCTCTCAAAATATGACATTATGACTGTGGGGGAAGCTGCCTGCGTTACTTTGGAGGAAGCAAAGAAGTATGCGGGATATGACAGACATGAACTGAATACGGTATTTCAATTCGAGCATGTGGAGGGGGTAAATGGACCTCTGGGCAAATGGACGGACAAGAAGATTTCCTTGCCCGATTTAAAGCGGGTATTCAAAAAGTGGGATGAAGGAATGGACGGCATCGGATGGAACACGCTTTTCTGGAGCAACCATGACCAGCCCCGTGCCGTGTCAAGGTTTGGAGACGATTCGCCGGAATACAGGGTGCTGTCGGCCAAGATGCTCGGCACCTGCCTGCATATGATGAGAGGAACGCCCTATGTATATCAGGGAGAAGAGCTGGGCATGACCAATGCCAGGTTTGAAACACTGGAGCAGTACCGGGATTTGGAATCCATCAATGCTTATCATGAGTATGTAGAGAGCGGCAGAGCCTCCCATGATGAAATGTTGAAATATTTAAAGCTTATCGGCAGGGATAACGCCAGAACGCCCATGCAGTGGGATGATTCCCCTAACGGAGGCTTTACAGAGGGAACGCCTTGGATTGAGGTAAACGTCAATTATAAGGAAATCAACGCTGCAAAAGAAGTGGGCGATAGGGATTCTGTTTATACATATTATAAGGAATTGATCAGGCTCCGCCATGAGATGGATATTATTGTTTATGGCACTTTTGAAATGCTTATGGAGGACAGTGAAGAGGTCTTTGCCTATAAGAGATGTTATAAGGGAAAGAGCCTGTATGTATTGTGCAATTTTACAAAAGAAGAAGTTGTATGCCCGCAGCTTTTTCAAAATGGGAAACGTATCATCGGCAATTACGAAGAAGCGGCAGGTTTCCTGCTGAGACCCTATGAAGCCGTTGTATATTCTTGTGAATAATAGTACTGGTAACAAGGGTTGAAAATCTCAAATGATTCCGGTGTGACT
>CAZDRM010000068.1:0-8387 GCA_964507745.1 uncultured Lachnospiraceae bacterium | reverse complement strand
TCCAATGTTGTCAACGGCCATACGGAAAAAATGTCTGCGGCTACCAGAAAGAGAATTGAGGATGCGCTGGTTGAGTATAATTTTAATAAAGTACAACATGAGGAAGACTATAGCAAAGCACTGAAGCTTGTAACAGTTGATTTCTATCTGCGGAACAAAGAGAAGGTTTTTATGGACCCCTTCTGTTCTGAATTGATGGATGTGATCTGCAAAAAATTACAGGAGTATGACAGGTATCCTGTAATCGGAACGCCTAAGAATCAGGAGGATATTTATCGCAGGCTGCAGGCCCGTAATATTGAAGGCGGCATTGTAGTCGGATTTAACCCATGGGAATGTGAAGGGGTTGCCGAGAAGCTTGGAAAGCCAGTGGTCTTTGTTGACTGCGGGGAAGGAAATTACGACAATGTAGGCATTGATGATTACGGCGGAGGAAAGGAAATAACCGAATTTATGCTGCAGCAGGGTCATAGGAAAATCGCATTTTTCTGTGATAGGAAAAGCCCGGTATCCAGCAATTTTGAAAGGTTCCGGGGATATTGTGATGCTTTGGAGAACGTCGGAATTTCTCACAGCAATGAGGATTATTACTATCTCCCTGATGAAAGGAATTTAAGGAGGGAGACTCTGCGGAACTTTGCCTTGACGGCAAAGAAAAAAGGGTACACGGCTGTGTTTGTGGTATCGGATATGTTGGCAAATGAAGCCATTAATGTTTTCTTTGAGGAAGGCTTAAGGGTTCCGGAGGATATATCCGTGGCGGGCTTTGATGACAATATTTATGCCAGACTGAGCCGCCCCATGTTGACGACCATCAGGCAGTCTGTGGAGGAAAAGGGGAAAGAGGCGGTCACGCTTCTTATGAACCGCATAAGGGGACAGGAGGTAATTGCAAAGTCCTTTAAGCTTCCGGTGGAGTTAATTGTAAGAGGAAGCGTTAAAAATATTTTTTAATTACATTATTTAAGTAAATTGAAAGCGTTTCAAAAGATAAAGAGGCAGAAAAGAGATAGCTGCGGAGAAATCTTTTGGAGCGTTTTTTAATTTTGTGCAATTTATACAAAAGTAAACAAGGAATTATGTCTAAAAAATTAGTTATGTACATAATATATTGCAAAACAAAACATAACTAAATAGTATTCCTAGTATGAAACTGAAAATCAGCAATGAATCTGGTCAAAGAGACAAGGAGGTAGAAGATGGCTAAAAAGAAAAAGCTGACGGCATTGTTTCTGGTTACGGCCCTTACTTTGAGCCTTTTACTTGGTGGCTGCGGTAACGGAGAAAACGCCGAAGGAAAAGTTGTGATTGAACTGGTTCAGTACAAACCTGAAGCGGTGGATGCATTTGAGGAGTTAGAGGCAAAGTTCAATGCGGAACATGACGACATTGAACTGGTAATTGACTCTCCCAATGATGCCATGACCATTTTGAAAACGAGATTCATAAGAGAAGACAATCCGGATATTATCGGGATTGGCGGGGATATTAATTATTCCAATTTCCTGGATGCGGAAATGTTGATGGACATTTCCGATTTTGACGGACTTGCAGATATTAAGGAAAATTATCTGGAGACCAATAAGGATCTGGAGTATGTACCTTTAGACGGGGTATATGCGGTGCCTTACATGGCGAATGCTGCCGGCGTTCTTTATAACAAGGATATGTTTGAAGAGCACGGATGGACGATTCCCACAACCTGGGAGGAATTTATTGCCCTTTGTGAAACCATTCAGGATGAGGGAGTACAGCCTCTGTATTTCGGATATAAGGATACATGGACCTGTCTTGCACCCTGGAATGCCATTGCAGTAGACCTTTGCGAAAGCGACATTGCATATCAGGTAAACAGCGGAAACGCTACATATGCGGAAGCATATAGGGAAATCGCTGTTAAGACAAAAGCGCTGCTTGATTATGCACAGCCCACTCCTGTGGCATACAGCTATAATGATGCATGTACGGCTTTTGCCAGAAATCAATCGGCAATGTACGTAATCGGTAATTATGCCATTCCCCAGATTAAATCTGTAAATCCGGATATGAACATCGGTTCCTTTGTGTTCCCGGCAAGCAGCAATCCTGATGAGAACGTGTTAAATTCCGGTAACGATCTGATGTTCTGCGTTATGGAGGACTGTGAAAACAAAGAGGCGGCTTATGAAGTGCTGCGGTTTTTGTTAGAGGATGAAAACGTGCAGATTTATCTTGATGACCAGAGCGCCGTACCTTGCAAGAAGGGAGACTTCCCCATTGTTTATGAGTTAGAGGATATGAGCGAGTATATCAATAATGGTATTGTTGCCGATTATCAGGATCATCATTATCCCACTGAGATGGCAGTGGATGCCATGATTCAGACCTATCTGTTGGATGACAGCGACGATGCCCTGGATACATTCTTAAAGAGATTTGATACCGAGTGGGTCAGATACAACAGGGATATTATTGCCAAGGTTCAAAAATATCAGGAGAAGGGGGAATAGATGATGGGAAAGAAGAAAAAAGAGAATATTTATGAAGATAAGTCATGGACTAAAAATGATAAGATTTTCTTGGGAATACTGATTCCTGTACTGGCCCTGTTTTTCTGCTTTAATACGCTGCCCTTAATAAAAGGTTTTTACTACGGTCTTACAAACTTTAAGGGCTATGGCAGTTATGAATTTGTAGGCTTAAGGAATTTCAAGGATATCTTTACGGATCTCCGTGTAGGCAAGTCCTATTTGTTTACATTCAAATACGCGATTGTTATGACACTCGCGGTAAATGTCATCAGCCTGATCCTTGCCCTGGGATTAAACCGGGAAATCAAAGGAAAAAGCGCATTAAGGGGCGTTTACTTTGTTCCCAATATTTTAGGCGGACTGGTAGTAGGTTACATTTTCAGTTTTGTTTTCACTTATATCCTTCCTGCAATCGGCAATGCCACAGGAATCGGATTTTTACAGAACAGTATGCTGGCAAGCACCAAGACAGCGTGGATTGCCATCGTAATTGTAGGCGCATGGCAGGGAATCGCCATGAACACCATTATTTATATATCCGGTCTGCAGACAGTGCCGGTGGATGTATATGAAGCGGGAATGCTTGACGGGGCAACAGGCTGGACCAAGTTCTGCAAACTGACTTTCCCTTTGATCATGCCTTTCTTTACCATTAATCTGGTGCTTTGTATGAAAAACGCCCTGATGGTGTTTGACCAGATTATGGCGTTGACGAAGGGCGGTCCTTCCCAGAGTACGGAGTCCATTTCTTACCTGATCTATAGCAACGGTATGAGCGGCGGACAGTTCGGATTCCAGAGTGCCAATGCATTCTTGTTCTTTGTTATGATTGTAGTGATTTCGTTCCTGCAAATGAAATTCTTAGGTGGTAAGGAGGAGCAGTTATAATGGCAAATAATGAAAAAGATAAAAATCAAAATGTAGCTGCTGACGTAACGGAAGAAGTTGTTCTTAACACCGAGACGAAGGCGGAAGAAAAGCCGGCGGAAAAGAAGAAGGAGCCGACAGTGAATGATTACAAGCTGCACAAGAGCCTTATAGGCGGCAAAGCGGCTAACCGCATTATCAACCTGCTTTTGATTCTGGGCTGTCTGACTGTTTTATTCCCTTTATATATGACGGTTATCATTGCTTTTAAACAGCCTACGGAAATGACCAATGATGTGGCAGGCGCTTTGGCCTTCCCTTCCCAGTGGAGCTTTGACAACTTCAAGGAAGCCATGAGGGTAACGGATTTCTGGCATTCTCTTGGCAACAGCTTCCTGTTGACAGGCGTAACGGTTGTAATCTGTATTCTGCTCCATTCCGTAGCAGGCTATGTAATTGGCAGAAAAATGCAAAAACACAGTGTGTTTAAGATGGCCTATTTCTATGTTGTCAGCGGTATGTTCGTACCCTTTGCGGTATTGATGATGCCCTTGATCAAACAGACAGCGCAGCTGGGAATTGCAAACCGTGTCGGTGTTATCGTCCTTTATGTGGTGTTCTTCATGCCCATGAATATGATGTTATACACCAGTTATCTGAAAAACATTCCCATTGCCTTGGAAGAGGCCGCATATGTGGACGGCGCAACGGCATGGCAGACCTACTGGAGGATTATTTTCCCTAATATGAAGCCTATGCATGCCACAGTAGCGGTTTTGACGGCAATGAGCACATGGAACGATGTTATGACACCTTTGGTTATTATGTCAGGTACAGACCAGAATACCCTGCCTTTGGCACAGTTGAATTTCCAGACGCAGTTCGGTACTAACTATAACCTGGCATTTGCATCTTATTTGTTAGCCCTTTTACCGATTATGCTTTTCTATATTATTTGTCAGAAGCAGATCATCAACGGTGTTGTAAACGGTGCGGTAAAATAGAGGAAATTGCGTATGGATTTAAAACAGTGCTACCATGAACTTTATGGGAATAATGAGATAACTGAGTACCGCTGGAACCAGCTTACAGACATTATGGACAATGCAAAAAAGACTCGTCCCAAAGCCCTGAAAAGGGCTGACGGGGCGGGCAATGACTGGTACCGGTCGGAAAAGATGGTGGGTATGATGCTGTATCTGGACAGATTCAGTGAAAACCTGTCAGAGTTTGAAAAGCGGATAGATTATCTTGCGGAGCTTGGTATTACTTATGTGCATTTTATGCCTCTTTTAAAATCCAGAGAGGGCAATAACGACGGCGGATATGCGGTTGCGGATTACCTTATGGTGGATGATAAATTCGGGACTATGGACCAGCTTGAAAAAGTAATGGGGCTGCTAAAGAAGAGAGGCATCCGGACTTGTATTGATTTTGTATTGAATCATACGGCAAAGGAGCATATCTGGGCGAAGGAATGTTTAAAGGGCAATCCCGATTACCGGGATATGTACTTTATGTTTGACGACGACACTCTTCCAAAGGAATACGAGAAAAGCCTGACGGAAATATTTCCAGGAGTGGCGCCGGGTAATTTTACCTATTACCCGGAACTGAATAAATATGTCATGACCAGATTTTATGAATTTCAATGGGATTTAAACTATGGGAATCCGCAGGTGTTCAATAAGATTGTGGAAGTGCTCCTTACTCTTGCCAATAAAGGAGTGGACATTTTCCGCTTAGACGCTATCCCTTATATGTGGAAGGAACCCGGAACCAGGTGTATGAACCATCCCAATGTACATAAGCTGCTTTCCATGATGTACGAGATTGTGAAGCAGGTTTGTCCAAGCGTTATTTTTTTAGGGGAGGCTATTGTAGAGCCTTTTGAGATTGTAAAGTATTTCGGGAACCGGGAAACCAAGGAGTGCAACGTCATGTACAACGCATCCTTTATGGTTTTGTTGTGGAATTCCCTTGCAACAAGGGATGTGAGGCTGATGGAGCGTTCCCTTTCCCTGGATTACGGAATACCTGAGGACGGAATCTGGATCAACTATGCAAGGTGCCATGATGATATCGGATGGGGCTTTGAAACAGGAATCCTCAGGGATATGGGTCTGGACCCTGAAATGCATAAGCAGTATGTGATTCAGTATATGGAAGGAAAATTTCAGGGCAGCTTTGCAACAGGCGAGCTTTATGAATACAATCCTGTTACCAATGACGCCAGAAACTGCGGAACCCTTGCTTCTTTATGCGGTCTGGAACAGGCGTTAAACGAAAAACATATGTATAAGGTGGAGCTTGCGGTAAAAAGAATTTTACTTTTGCATTCAGTTATTATATCATATACAGGAATACCGCTGTTGTACAGCGGAGACGAAGTCGGCCGGCTCAATGATTGGAGTTATAAGGAGATTCCCGAGTACGCGGGAGATTCCAGATGGCTTCACAGAGGTAAGATGGATTGGACGGCGGCGGAAAAAAGAGATGATTTCAGTACAATAGAAGGTCAGATTTTTACAAAAATCAAGAATATGATTTCCATCAGAAAGTCCAACGGGTATTTTAGCGCAGAGCATAAAGCCATACCTGTAGATACGGGAAACGATGCGGTATTCTGTTTCCACAAGGCGGATAAGATGCTGGTCCTGGCAAATTTCTCCGAAAGGGAGCAATGGGTTGATACCAAAGCCTTCGACTGGTTCGGACTGCCGGGGGAAATGAAGGATTTGCTTACGGGAAGGCCTATTCGTTCTTATGACAATCATATTCAGTTAGGACCTTATGAATATCTCTGGTTAGTGTAATCATAATTCAGCGGAAGAATCATCTTCCGCTGGATTTTGCTGTAACAAGCCACAGCAGAAACAGTACAGACAAGAAAGATAAAGGAAAGGTGTATGTATCATGGGAATTATTGTTGACGGTTCTTTATTTACACTTCATACGAAAAGCAGCACCTATCAGATGAAGGTGGATGATAAGGGAATTTTGTTGCACAATTACTACGGAAAGAGAACGGATGAGACGGATTATTCCTATCTGATTTCTTTTGCCGACAGAGGATTTTCGGGAAATATCGCTGTGGCGAGAGGAGACAGGACCTATTCATTGGATTATCTGCCTCAGGAGTTTCCGGTATGCGGAAGCGGAGATTACAGGGTAAGCTGCCTGAACGCGGATCTGGGAGCGGGAGTCAATGACTGTCTGCTTTTTTATGACAGCTATAAGACCTATAAGGGAAAATATTCCCTGACAGGACTTCCTGCTATGTTTGCAGAAGAAGGGGACAGGGTTGAGACTCTGGAGATTTTGTTAAAGGATTATAAGGACAATTTGTATGTCCGTTTATTATATGGTGTTTTTGAAGATTATGACATGATCACAAGGGCTGTGGTCATTGAAAACGGTACGGATCAGGATGTGAAGCTGTCAAGAGTTATGTCAACCTGCATTGACTTTTTTGAAGCCGATCTGGACTTGCTTCATTTTCACGGAAAGCATACGGGCGAGAGACAGCTGGAGCGGATTCCTTTGTTTCACGGCATTGCAGAGCTGAGGAGCACAAGGGGAACCTCCAGTCACCAGCACAATCCCTTTGTCATTGCTGCAGGAAAGGATACCAATGAGGATGCGGGAGAATGCTACGGTCTTTCCTTGTTATATAGCGGCGGTTTTCATATGCAGGCGGAGACAGACCAGATAAACCAGGTAAGGCTGGTAATGGGAATGGATGATTCGGATTTCCTCTGGACCCTATGTCCCGGAGAAAGCTTTGTGGCGCCTGAGGTGTGCATGACCTACAGCGACGGCGGATTTGGAAAGCTGTCACACGCTATTCATGACGGATTTCATAAGCACTTGATCAGAAGTCCGTGGAAGAATAAGAGACGGCCGGTGCTTGTAAACAACTGGGAGGCGACTTATTTTAACTTTAACAGCAAGATTCTTCTGGATCTTGCCCGTGAAGCAGCACAGATGGGTCTGGATATGCTGGTGTTGGACGACGGATGGTTTGGCAAAAGAGATAATGATGATTCGGGACTGGGAGATTGGTTTGTAAATGAAAAGAAGCTGGGGTGTTCCTTAAAGGAGTTGGTGGACAAGGTTCGTGACTTAGGCCTTTCTTTCGGCCTCTGGTTTGAACCGGAAATGATTTCCGAGGACAGCGATTTGTACAGGACCCATCCCGATTGGGCAATGGTAGTGCCGGGAAGGGAGCCCATCAGATGCAGAAACCAGCTGGTTTTGGATATGTCCAGGGAAGATGTGGTGGCATATTTAAAGGAGAGGCTGTTTGACATTGTGGACAGCGCCGGTATTCAGTATATCAAATGGGATATGAACCGTTCCCTGGCTCTGGCGTATAGCACGCTGTTTCCCAGGGAGAGACAGGGAGAACTGCGCCACAGATATGTGCTGGGACTTTATGAGGTTATGGAAGCCCTGCTTACCCGTTATCCGGACCTTCTGCTGGAAGGCTGCAGCGGCGGCGGCGGAAGATTTGATGCGGGCATGCTCTATTATGCGCCGCAGATTTGGTGCAGCGACAATACCGACGCCATTGAAAGGCTCAGGATACACTACGGAACCTCCTTCGGCTATCCCATGTCCACGGTTTCCGCCCATGTGTCCGTCTGTCCCAATGAACAAAATGGCAGAGTAACGCCTCTTAAAACAAGGGGCATCTGCGCTATGCAGGGAACCTTCGGATATGAACTGAACCTCTGTGAAATGTCAGAAGAGGAGAAGGAGCAGGTAAAAGAACAGGTTAAGACCTTTAAAGAGCATTATAAGCTGTTTCAGTTCGGAGATTATTATCGGATTGCTTCTCCCTTTGAAAACCGGGACTTTACTGCATGGGAGTATGCTGACAGGGAAGGGAAGGAAGCATGTCTGTCGGTGGTTTATACGGACCTTCATGGAAACCCGGTGCCCCATATCGTGAAGTTTAAGGGGCTTTGTAAGGAGAAAAACTATGAGGTTGTAAGAGATGGAGAA
>CAZDRM010000067.1:0-11244 GCA_964507745.1 uncultured Lachnospiraceae bacterium | reverse complement strand
TATTTTTTGCCGGAGACTTTTATACTGCTTTCCCCCGCCCCTCCTATCCCACTCGTTCTTACACCAAACATTTTAGGCATAACCTTCTTTCTCTCCACATAGGATGTATTAATCAGCAAAGGAGGTTATCTTTTTCATGTTAGACCTTATAAAGAAAAACATACATATGGACTGCATCAAAGCAAAAGCCGGAAACCAGCTCACAGTAGAAGACGACATAAACATTCCGGACTTAAGACCTGATATAGATAAAGTCATATTTCATTCAGGGGTAATCAAAATCGAAGAAGCAAAAGCCGGAAACGGCCAGGTAACAGTCAGAGGCGCTCTTACAGTCAACATCCTCTACACCAGTGACGAGGAAGAAGAGCCCTTAGGAAAAGTAGAAACCAGCCTGCCCTTCGAAGAGCAATTCCATATGGAAGGCGTAGAAGCGGGAGACTCCGTCTACGTGCGCCACACACTGGAGGACCTGTCCGTAGGCATCATCAATTCCAGAAAAATCAGCATCAGAGCCCTACTGACCTTAGAACTCTGCGTCCGGGAAATCTTTGATGAATCAGCGGCGGTAGATGTGGAAACACAGCTCATAGTAGAGTACCGGAAAAAACCCCTGCAGATTATGGAAACGGCAGTATGCAAAAAGGATATATTCCGCTTCCGCCATGAAGAAACCCTGCCCACCCATCTTCCCAACGTATTTGAGGTATTATACGGCTCCGTTCTTCCCGGAACCCTTGAGTGCATTGCCGGAAGCGATAAGCTTTTAGTAAGGGGAAATGTAAAACTCTTTTTCCTGTATACGCCGGATGGAGAAGAAGGCGCGGCCAGATTTTACGAAACCGTAGTTCCCATGCAGGGAGAAGTGCCCTGCAGCGGCATGCATGATATGATGATTCCCTGTGTAGGCGTTTCCCTGGGAAGCGTGGAATTTGAAGTCAAAGCGGACTTTGACGGAGAAGACAGGGTGTTTGCCATTGAGGCGGTATTTGATCTGGATATTAAAGCATACGAGGAAAAGACCTATGAAATACTGGCGGATATGTACGGCATAACAAAAGAAATCGAGACGGAATGCAAAGAAGGCAGCTTTTTAAATCTTCTTCAGAGGGACAGTGGAAAAGCAAGAATCAAAGAACGCATAGAGTTAGACAGTGCTAATTTAATGGCGCTGATACACCACGAGGAAACCCCAATACTGGAAGGCGTGGAGATGGAAGACGGCCAAATGAATATTATGGGAAATGTACATGTACGCTGTCTCTATACAACAAACGATGAAATCACGGGCTACAGCTATATGGAAAAGGATCTGCCCTTTGTATATACCATGGAAACCGGAAATGTGGAAGGAAAGGATATTTCCCATGACATCCAGCTTTCCGTAGAGCAGATGGAGCTTACCGCACTGGACAGCAGCCAGATAGAATGCACCGGCATTATTGGCGTTACCACAACTGTCTTTGATGAGAAAAAGGAGCCGGTTATTACCGGAGTAGCAGTAAATGAATTAGACGGGGATAAAATGAAAAATCTGCCGGGAATGGTTATTTACATTGTAAAGGAAGGCGACAGCCTGTGGCAGATCGGAAAGGAATACTACATTTCCGTAGAAGCTATTAAAGCCTTGAACGGTCTGACAAAGGATGAGATTCAGCCCGGCGATAAACTGCTTTTAATGAAAAACACTACGGAACAAATATAAAGTGCAATCCCTGTATTTTGCTGTACGGACTAAAAGAGGCGGCAAAGCAGCCGGCGGTCTGGATAAGCAGAATACGGGGATTTTTACCGCTTGCAAAATACAGGCGGTTTCTTTATAATTGTGTATACAAAGTACGTCTTTTATACAAAATACATAAAAAATACAAAATTAACAGAAATACATAGAAAAGAAGAAAATTCCGGAGAAATTTATGAAGCTTGTTAAAAATGCCTATGCCAAAATCAACCTGGGTCTGGATGTGATCAGAAGAAGGGAAGACGGCTATCATGAAGTAAAAATGATCATGCAGACGGTGGATATCTGCGACACTCTGACCTTCGAAAGAAGAGAGGATGAGGAACTCCACATCTATACAGATAATCAAAAACTGCCCTGTGACGAGCACAATCTGATTTATAAAGGAGCAAT
This sequence comes from uncultured Lachnospiraceae bacterium, assembly GCA_964507745.1. Classification (GTDB taxonomy): domain Bacteria; phylum Bacillota; class Clostridia; order Lachnospirales; family Lachnospiraceae; genus UBA2882. Next base: position 9,110 of record CAZDRM010000067.1, on the reverse strand, counting down.
GGTTTTATTTGAAGAAACAGGCAGACGCATTGGAGCAGATATTGTTTTAAATAAAAGAATTCCTATTGCCGCAGGAATGGCGGGAGGCAGCACCGATGCCGCAGCCGCTATGCTTGCCTTAAATGAAATGATGGGACAGCCCTTAACCAAAGAACAGCTTATGAAAATTGCCGTAAGAGTAGGAGCGGATGTTCCCTATTGCATTATGGGAGGGACAGCGCTTTCCGAGGGAATCGGAGAGATACTGACCCCATTAACGCCGCCGCCCAAGGCCCATCTTCTGGTGGCCAAGCCGGATATTGATGTTTCCACGGCTTTTGTCTACAGGAATCTGAAGCTTCAGGAGATAAAGAAGCATCCCGATATTGACGGCATGGCGGAGGCTTTAAAAAGAGGGGATTTAAAAGGAATTACGGACAGGATGGAAAATGTTCTGGAAACAGTTACCATTCCGGCCCATCCCGTAATCGGGGAAATCAAAGAAATATGCATGGCGGAGGGAGCTATGAATGCCTTGATGAGTGGCAGCGGCCCCACGGTATTTGCTGTTTTTAACAAAAAAGAAGATGCGGAGCGCACCGGGGAAAAGATTCGGGAGAGGGGACTCTCACAGGAGGTATATGTAACGGGATTTGCAGGAACGGAGGGATGCTTATGATGCTTGATATGCTGCAGCAGAATATGGATGAATATCTTCCATTAAGGGATGTGGTATTCAATACGTTGAGACAGGCAATTCTTACGGGGGAATTGAAACCGGGCGAAAGACTGATGGAAATTCATCTGGCGGACAGGCTGGGAGTCAGCAGAACGCCTATCAGGGAAGCAATGCGCAAGCTGGAGCTGGAAGGGCTTGTGGTCATGATTCCCAGGAAGGGCGCGCAGGTTGCCAGAATTACAGAAAAAAATTTAAAGGACGTACTGGAAGTAAGAAGGGCTTTAGATATGCTTGCAGTCAAACTGGCATGCGACCGGATGGACGATGAAACCAAGAAGGAACTCCGGAAAGCATGTGATGAATTTGCCACCGTTATTCAGAATAACAATACCAAGGACATTACGGAGGCGGATGTGCGCTTTCATGATGTGATTTTAAAGTCCACAGGCAATGACAGACTGATTCAGCTGGTCAATAATCTGGCGGAGCAGATGTACCGCTACAGGCTGGAATATATTAAAGATTCCGCATATCATAACAGGCTGGTAAAGGAGCACGAGGCCATTTACGACGCCATTATGAACAATGAGAAGGAGAAGGCGGCGGAAGCGGTAGTGGTCCACATTGATAACCAGGAACGCACCATTATTGAGCATTTACATTTAAATGTCTGATTGATGTATAAACAGAATGAGATTTGTCCAGACTTCTAAAAGAAAAACAGAAGGAAGGAAAAATCTTATGAAAATAGAAGGAAAAAATACAAGAAAAAAGCTTTTAGGAGAAGCCGTGATTTACGGATTGCTTTCCATGATTTATGCATCCTTGTTCTTCTTTGGCGCCCTGTATCCCAGATACGGACTTTCTACCGCCTGTATTGAACAGGAAACAGGGGAAGGGACAGAAGCGGATGACGATGATTCGGAGGAGGAAGAGGTAGTATATAAAAGCTTTTTCTTAGAACGCTTGAAGGAATGGTTTTAATTGGGAAAAGCAGTAGAGATACGGGTAAAGGGAATGCAGGACAATGTTTCGGGGGAAGAGATTACCACAAAGGCCCGGGGCACCATGGTCTACAAAGAGCCCTATTATTATGTTTCCTATGAAGAAAAAATGGACCGTGAATCATCCGGCAGCAGTAAAACGGTGCTGCGTTTTTCAGACAGGGAGCTTCGCGTCACGAGAAAAGGAGAGGTTGAAAGCGTACTGGAATTTCTGGAGGGAAGCGTACATAACAGCCTTTATATGACGTCTATGGGAAATTTTGAAGTGGAGCTTACTACCGACAGGCTGAAGATCAGTCTGGAAGAAAAAAAGAGCCTCATAGAGGCGGATTACCGCATCGGATTAAATACAATGCCTCCTTCCTATGGAAAACTGGAAATCCATATCGAGGAGGCGGAAATTTAATATTAGTTGAGAAAATTCATAATTATTTGACTTGATTAACACCGGCTTTTTCCTTTGCCTTTTCCCAGGTGCGGGCGAAAAAGCCTTTTTTCTTTTGAGGCTCGCTTGTCTTTGTGTTCCGATAGCCTCTGACTTCCGTAATGTAGATTCCGCTTACAACCGCTTTCACTTCTTTTTTGACCGGTACGGAATCGAATATCTTTTCATCACAGACCAGGTTCATAACCTGAGGACCTACCTTAACCTTTACGATGGGCAGCTTGGAACCCCGCATAAGCTTGGGAGTCTGTTCGATCACTGCCGCGGGAAGCCCCGAATCTTTTATCTTTAACCGCTTTTTATCAATAATCAACATAGAAAGCGTCTGCTTGTTGGCATCTATCTGCTGCTGCTGTTCTTCCTGTCTTTTTTTAGCTTTCTTGCCTAAGAAGTAAAGTGCGCCGGCAAAAACAGCTATAATGACGAGAGTAACAATAAGTACAATCCATCCTGTGTTCATGGGATGACCTCCTAGAATATTAAATTTCATAAGTAACAAATATTGTAACATTCTTTCATATAAAGTGCAAGAAATTCAAATTCTTTTGTGAATTTTTTGTGAATTACAGGAAAATATTAGAAAAGGTCGGGATTTTCGGGTTTACATAAACTGGCTGATATGCTAAACTTAAGTTGTCTGTAATGCAGATGGAATAATGCTTTGAGGAGAAAATTATGAATAAAAAAATAAAATTTATTGCGTTGTCGGTTATGATGGCAGTCATGCTCTGTGCCTGCGGAAAGGATAATGTGGATGACTCTTCTTCGGATAATCATATTGAGGTCAATCCTGATGAATATGTAAAGCTGGGAGACTACAGCAATTTATCTGCGGAAGTACCTTATTACATCTATACGGAAGATGATGTGAAATACTGCATAGATAATGATCTGCAATACTATGTTGACTATATGGCAAATTATTTTAATCTGGACTTATATGATTATACCGTGGATGTCAGCGCGAATACAGTTGCCCTGGGCAGCAATGTTAATATAGATTATGTGGGAAAGATTGACGGCGTTGCATTTGAAGGCGGAAGTGCTCAGGGAGCTCATTTGATCATCGGTTCCGGCAGCTTTATTCCGGGCTTCGAAGACGGTCTGATGGATAAGCAGGTAGGGGAAACAGTGGATTTGAATCTTACCTTCCCGGAGAATTATAGTAATACGGATTATGCCGGAAAGAATGCGGTATTTACTGTCAGCATCAATTCCATTGATATTAGAAACATGCCGGAATATACCGATGAGCTGATTACAACTTTAGGTATCCGCGAAGATATTACCACTTATCAGCAGTATGAGGATTATGTCAGGGAGTATTTGCAGAATTCCTGCGATGAAGCCAATGAGGAAATGAGGAAGGAAAGCATCTGGAGTGCGTTTTACAGTAGCTGTGAAATAAGTGCCCCGCCTCAATATATGGTAAATTCCTTCTATGATGATTTGAATGGATATTATGAAACCTATGCCCAGTATTACGGTATGGATTTGGAAACCTTCATTTCCAATCAGGGTATGGATATGGAGACTTATGCAGTACAAAATATGGAAGCTGCGACAGAAGAAGCGAAAAAAGAACTGGCATATATGGCACTTGCCAAGGCAGAAAATATTGTGGTTGATGATGCTATGATGCAGGAAGTGGCGGAAGCGGAATATGCGTTTTACGGCTATGAATCTGCCGATGCCCTGATTCAGGCAACGGGTAAGGAGAATTACTCATCCTATGTTATGAGACAGAAGGTGTTAGAACGTCTGGGAGAACTTGTTACCATAAAAGAAAACGAGCCGGTATCCATTAGGGAAGCGGCTGAACAGCAATAGGAAAAGCGGACGAAAGATTTTTGTAAGCGGATACTGATAACCTGGAGAAAGATAAAGGGGAATACCATGAAAAAACGTATTCTGAGTGTACTTCTGATTTGCATATTGACAATAGGCTACAGCATGGAGGTATGCGCTACCACTGTTGATGAAGTCAGAGAGGAACAGGAAGAGACACAAGAACAGCTGGATGAACTGGATGAGCGCATGGATTCACTGGAAAACCAGAAGGATGCGGTTGAGGGAGAAATTACCGTTTTAGATACCCAGCTGGTTGACATTCTTACCAGTATCAGTATTTGTGAGGATGAGATTGCGGCAAAAGAAGACGAAATCGATATAGTAAAGGAAGAATTGGAAGAGGCAAAGGAACGGGAGGCGGCTCAATATGAGGACATGAAAACCCGTATCCGGTTTATGTATGAAAAAGGCGACCAGGCTTATATCCAGATTTTCCTTGAGGCAAGCAGTCTGCCGGATATGCTCAATAAAGCGTCCTATGTGGAATCCCTTTATGAATATGACAGAGAGCTTTTGATGGAATATGAAAACACAAAGCTGGAAGTTGCGTCTATTAAGGAAGAGCTGGAATTAGAGGAAGCGGATCTTTTAAGCTCTCAAAGAGAGTTGAAGGAACAGCAGGATTATCTGGAGCGTGTAATTGCCGAAAAGAGAGCAACAGTTGCCAACTTTGATACCCAGCTGGCACAGGCCCAGAGAGAGGCAAATGCTTATAAGGAACAGTTAAGAGCTCAGAATGAAAAAATAAAGAAGCTGGAAGAGGAAGAACGGGAAAGACAAAGACAGCTGGAAAAAGATAAGAATACAAATAAGGACAAAGCAGGAGAAACAGAAGTGGCTTCGGGAACCATACCGGGGCAGATCACAAATGATACATCCGACGGCGATTTGCCGGGAGCCAATAACGGCGGAAGCACGGGGGCGTCCGGAGAATATTATGATGATAACCTGAATGCCGGCGCTGCTGCAAACAATGCGCCTGCATCCGATAATACTTCCGGTGCGGGAGGAAATGCAGGGCTGGGACAGCAGATTGCTGATTACGGTTGTCAGTTTATCGGAAATCCTTATGTATATGGAGGAACCAGTCTGACAAACGGAACGGACTGTTCGGGATTCACGCAGTCGGTATTTGCCCATTTCGGCATCAGGCTGCCAAGGGATTCAACTAGCCAGAGGTTTGTGGGAACCGGTGTGCCTTATGAAGAGGCAAGACCCGGGGACCTGATCTGCTATGCGGGACATGTGGCCATTTATATCGGAAACGGTCAGATTGTACATGCCAGCACGGAAAGAACGGGAATAAAAATTACCAACGCAACCTATCGTACAATTTTATCCGTCAGAAGAGTTGTATAAAACTTAGTGGCCTGATGAAAAACTTTTGTCAGGTCACTTTTTTATGCAAAGGAGGAAGCCCAGTGAACCGGGAAGAAATCATATCTTATTGTTTGACCTATAAAAACGCTTATCAGAATACTCCCTTTCAGGACCACAGCCAGTTAGTGATCAGCCACAAGGGAAATCGGAAGGTCTTTGCCTGGTTTTTTGAAAAGACAAAAGAGGCCTATGTGAGATTCCGGTGCAAAAAGGAATCCCTTTCCGGTTATGAGGCTGTGTCGGAGCATATCAGAAAAGGCTTTCAGCATGAGGATATTTACTGGATAGAGATTCCTCTGAGACATTGCCAGGAAATTTCGGAGGATATTTTTAGACAAATCATTGAAGAAAGCTATCAGATATCAAAGCCCGGCAAAAGAGGAAAATCAATCCGCTGGTATTTTACCTGATTGTGGATGACTTTTAAGGACTATACACATGAAAACCTGCATAGAATGTAAAAAAGCTTTCTGAGGGGAATTCATGTGAAAGAATATATTGAAGAGAGGGCGATAGGCGTTGCGAACTATATTATTGAGCATAATGCTACCGTCCGTCAGACCGCAAAACAGTTTGGGATTAGTAAGAGTACGGTACATGTAGTTGTAATAAAATAGAACGGTTTGAAAATAGAGTAGTATGGGTAACAGAATAGGAGGAACGCTGTTTGCGGACGAGTGCTGCGAGCGGCGTTTTTGTATGCAGTAGCAAAATCTTGAGAAGTCCCGTAAAGGGCTGTAAAATAAATAGTTTTACAGAGAAGAGAGGCGCTTATTACTTCACTATTACACCATTTTAAAACAGTCATTAGATGGCAAAAGAATGTTAAGATATGATTTGAATTACAGTAGAATTTAAAAAGTGGTTTTGTTATAATGGAAATTGAGTAGGCACATTCAATGAAATGAATATCTGAAACAGGGGATAAAGTATATCGTTGTCGTTTCGGTAAATAGTGACACGATGTGGCTCAGTGTTAATATATGAATAACGAATATTAGGAGAAGCGTGTATGTACACAGGAATACAGTTTAGCGGATATAAATTGTTTTGTGAAGAAAATACTATAGAATTTGATAAAATAACTAACATTAATGTAATTATAGGAAAAAACAACAGTGGAAAATCAAGCTTGTTGGACGTTATAGAAATGGCATATGATGAAGCTGCTTTTAATACACAAAACCGGCAAATTGGTTCGATAAGAGTGAATATACCGATAACAAGACATATGGTTCAACGTATCTTTTCAGGGTACTTAAGTATTGGTAAATGGGATGAAACAGATTATTGGAAAAAAGTAGAAGGAAAAAGTGTATGGGTTGAGTTGGGCGGAACAAAGAATTCGAAAAATTCCAGTGGTTATAGGGTAATAAGCACAGACGACATTCCTTTGGCAAATGATAGTTTTTTTCAAAATGGGTTATATGTTTTTGAGCAGGAAAAGAATAATTATATATTTAGACGGTTATCTGCAGAAAGAAATATAGTTCCCGAAAAAGAAAAAGATTTGGAACTTTCTAGTACAGGAGAGGGAGCTAGTAATCTGATTAGAGTATTCTTGAATAATAGTAAATATGATGAAAGTGTAATAGAGGGATTGCTACTTAATGCATTAAATAAAATCATGTATCCTGAAGCAGAATTTGAGAGTATACGAATTCAGCAAACAAAAATAAATGGAGAATATGTTTGGGAAATATATCTCAAGGAAAAAGAAAGAGAACGAGTTCCTCTATCTAAGTCCGGTAGTGGAATAAAAACAATTATTTTAGTTTTACTTAATCTGATTGTAGTTCCATTGCAATCTCAAAATACTAGAAAGAAAATAGTATATGGATTTGAAGAGTTAGAAAATAATTTACATCCGGCAATGCAAAGAAAATTATTTGATTATATTTATGAATTTGCTGTCGAAAAGAATATATACGTTTTTATAACAACTCATTCTCATGTTGCTATTAATACTTTTTTTGATAAAGAAAAGGCGTGTATATATCATGTAGTTAAAGAAAATAAAGGAGCTTCTTTAAAAAGAATAGAATCATATATTGATAAAACTGAAATTTTAGATGATTTGGATATAAAGGCTAGTGATATCTTGCAGGCAAATGGGATAATTTGGGTAGAAGGGCCTTCGGATAGAATATATATCAAGAAATGGCTGGAAGTATTTTGTAATAATCAATTTGAAGAAGGAAAACATTATCAGTTTTTATATTATGGCGGAAGGTTGCTGTCACAATATTCGGCAGAAGAGGAAACAGATTTGATTAGTATAATTACTACCAATAGAAACGCAGCAATCGTAATGGATAGCGATAAAAGAAATCAAGCTACGCCATTGAATGACACAAAGAAAAGAATAATTAATGAATTTGATAAATTAGATATGTTTTCTTGGGTTACGAAAGGAAAAGAGATAGAAAATTACATACCTAAAGAAGCTATTGAATTAATGTCTGGAAAAGAGATTAAAAAAAAGTGTGAAAAGTATGAATTGTTTCCAGATTATATAAAATTCTATTATAATAATTTTGAAAAAAAGAAAGTTCCCTTTGCGAATGAAATAAAGGATTTTATTACGAAAGAAAATTCATCACCAATGTTAGATTTAGAAGTTCAAATTGAAAAACTTTATAAGAGTATTAAAAAATGGAATGAATGATGGAGAAACAAAAGATAGCAGATACCAATGGAGGAAAAGCAGTAATGGCCGAAGGAAAAGACTTATTGCAGGTACTATGGAGCGGGGCAGACGTACTCAGGGGTAAGATGGATGCAAATGAATATAAGACGTATCTTTTGGGATTAGTTTTTTATAAATATTTATCGGATTCGTATCTTGCGAAAGTGTATGACTTGCTTAAGGACGAAAGCCCAGACAGCCTTGAAGAAGCGCAGTGCGTGTATGAAGAAGCAATGGAATCAGAAGATGCCGAAGATTTGTTGAGTGAGATAAAGGAATCAAAGCATTATATGCTTGATCCCGACATGACTTATATAAGTATGTTAAAGGCAGCTAAAAATAATTCATTTAACAGAGAGAAGTTGCAGGCGGCTTTTAACCGAATAGAGGAATCAGATGAATTATTCAACGGGTTATTTGCAGATGTGGATTTGTATTCCAATCGGCTTGGTATGGGTGATCAGAAGCAGAGTGCTACGATTGCAGAAGTCATCAAGGTATTGGATGGTGTGGACATTATTCATGCGGAAGGAGATGTCCTTGGTAACGCATATGAGTATCTGATAGGTCAATTTGCATCGGAAACAGGCAAAAAGGCCGGAGAATTTTATACACCGCATGGTCCCGCACAGATTCTTTGCAGGATTGCAATATCCGGTCAAGAAGAAAAAAAGGGATTACAGGTATACGATCCATGTATGGGGTCTGGTTCGTTGATGCTTAGCTGCAGGAATTATTCAAAGGAGCCCGATTACATTAAATACTATGGTCAGGAGCTCATGCCGTCAACCTATAATCTGGCACGTATGAATATGTTTCTGCATGGTGTCCTGCCCGAAAATCAGCACCTACGCAATGGAGATACTCTCGATGCCGATTGGCCTACTGATGAGGAGACTGAGTTTGATGTTGTGACGATGAATCCGCCTTATTCGGCTAATTGGTCCGCTGCAGAGGGATTCAAACAGGATGAGAGGTTTATGGATTATGGGGGTAAACTTGCCCCTAAATCAAAAGCAGATTATGCATTTTTATTACATGGGTTCTATCATTTAAAGCAGACAGGTACGATGGCCATTGTTC
>CAZDRM010000066.1:0-11318 GCA_964507745.1 uncultured Lachnospiraceae bacterium | reverse complement strand
ATGACATATATGAGCCAAAAAGACGATGCTATTTCTGCAAAAAAGGATGCGTGAATAAGGGAGTGTGCCGGCAGACATTGCCTTATGGAGCTTGCGAGAGGGATTGTGCAGGGAAACCTCAAGCCGGCTTAGGCTGAAAAGCTGAAAGAAAATGCTCACAAAGGCCCTGCTATCAGCAGGGCTTTCATCTTGACCAATCAGAACAGGACATATATTTTGTAAAAACTTCTTTCCCCAAACCATTACGCCGGGAGAGCAGCAAAAGGGCATAAAAAAGCTTTCTGTTTTCAAAGGCACTTAGCTGAAGATTGTGATTTTTCTTACAGACTGCCCAAATCCAAGGGGGAATTGCCACGGATGGCAATTCAGCCGTCCTGCGGCACGGATGCCGCATTGACGGCGCCCCGCCCGTTGCCACCCCTCTCAATGCAGTCTGTTAGAAAAACCACAATCTTCAGTTTGCCTTTGAAAACAGAAAGCTTTTTTATGCCCTTTTGCTGCTCTCCCGTTCTTCCACCGTTATTTCCCCGACACTACTTCAACCCCACAATATCGTAAGGAATCTCCGCCTCAATATACCCATGCGCATAAGCCGCCAGCACATAAGGCTCAAAATAAAACACCGTACCGCTCTCCGTCAAATAGAAATCCTCATTCTCAAAAGACGCCCCTTCATTCACATAATCCATAGCATCTGCCCAGAAATCATCCGGCGATTCTGCCATACGCTTCTCAAAGGCATCCACAAAAGCAGCCTTAAACTTATCCTCACTTACAGCAAACAAATCCTCCGCATCCATCCGTTCTCCGTTTTCCAGATTATAAATCAGCGGCTTCCTAAAAGGCATGCCATGAGCGGCGCCGTCGTTATATTCATACCCCTCCAGCAGAAGACAAATTTTATTATCATCCAAATAAGTCAGCTTATAACCGATTTCCAAAGTATTTTGACCCTCTTCGCTCAAATCTCCCCAATCCGAAAAATCTTCCATCGTTTCATCCATATTATCCAACTGCTCTTCAAAATACTCCAGAATATCGGCATTAATCTTCCCCGCTTCCACACTCCTCATAGTAAGCTGTGGAATCTTAAATTCCAGAGTTCCCAAAGTCGCTGACGCATCAGAAGTATAAACCTTTTCAAATTCATAATACATAACCGCAGTTGCATTTTCATCCGGCTTTCCGTATTCCAGCGGAATCTTTGAACTGTTTACATTTTGTGCACTTTCCGGTTCTAAAGGAATTTCATCCTTTTCATCCTCTTTTACCGGTTCTGGATCGGGCGTATCCGGCTCAGATTCCAAATTATCCCCCGGTACGCTTTCATCTGTTTCCGGCTGTTCCTCTACGGCCGATACTTCATTTTCCGATTCTGCTTTGGAAGCCGAGCATCCTGCCGCCAGCGACAGTATGGAAATCGATAACAAAATTAGTAATATTTTCTTTTTCATAAAAACTCCTCCTATAAAATACGGCCATACACAAAAGAATTTTGAAAACCGTCTTTTCTTTCGTATATGACCGCACTGTTTGCTGTCTTCCTTTTGTTCTCTCTTATTTTACCACATATTTTACGGCAGTTCCATAGGCAATGATTTCCGCTGCTCCCTGCATAACCGACGACGATGCATAACGCACATTGATAACGGCATCCGCGCCTAAGCTTTCCGCCTCATCCACCATGCGCTTTACCGCAATCTGCCTTGCCTGATTCAACATATCCGTATAGCCTGTGATTTCCCCGCCCACCAGGGTTTTCAGACTTGCCATAATGTCCCTTCCCATGTTTTTGGACATAACCACATTTCCTTTTACAATTTCTAAAACCTCTAATTCCTTTCCCGGAATATAATCAATATTTAGCAGCCTCATTCTCTTCCCCTCCTTCAATCTCTTTCACTCTTTCTTTCATTACCACAACAGTTCCGCATATAAACGCCAGCGGAATCAACCACAAAAATATCATCAGTAAGATTGGCGGCGCTTCCTCCGGTTTCGAAACAAACGCCCATGTCATGAGGATTTCCACAAAGACCATAAGCCCGATAAATAACATACCCGATCCGATAGAATACCTCTTTTTCTTTTTGTCCTGCTCGCTTACATTCATAAACCTTACCCCTTCCTGTTCCATTTCTCCTATCCGTTCCAGACATACAGATACATCCAGGGTATCATATGAAACATCTTCTTTGGAAATCATCCGGCACAGTTCACTGATTTTCTGTAGGTTTTTTTCTTCCCGCTCCAAAGTAATCAAATGCCTTTTTAAAACATCCTCCAAAGTCAGTCTTTTGCTTTGAATCATCTTAATCTCTTCAATGGGAAGGGAAAGCTTTCGCAGAAACTTTATTTTTAATAATATTTCCACATCCTCTTCGGAATAATCCCTGTATCCGTTTTCTTTATTCCTTTCCGGATGCAGCAATCCTTCCTGCTCATAAAAGCGGATGCTTTTTTTGGTAATGCCTACCTTTTTTTCCACTTCATTGATTTTCATAAAAACACCCCCGGCTTTTCTTTTCAAAAATATACCTTCCACCCGGTGGAAGGTCAATAGGTTTCATGTTTTTTCCCACTTTTTCTTATATTCTATTTATTTGTTCTTTATCAATTAATTATCCTTCATCTACCTGGAATTATATCAGCAGTAAAAACAAAAATACACCTGCCCCTAAGGAGAAGGTGTATTTACTGTACCCGTTTATAGATTAACTTTAAAGAATTTCATGTCATTTTCCAAATTTACCGCCAGACCCTGAAGTTCCTTTGCCTCCTCCGCCAACAAGTTGATGGTGGCATTTAATTCCTCCATGGAAGCCGTCGTCTGCTGTGTTGATGCCGCATTCTCCTCTGACAATGCGGAAAGATCCTGGATAATGTCGATAACAGAATTTCTGGACTCATTGCAGTCCGTAGCCTGCTTATGTATCTGCTCCGTACTCTCATTAGAAGAAACAATTCCTCCGCTTACATCATTAAACCTCTTTAAGGTATCAACCAGCTTTTCCTGCTGGACTTCCAGATTCTTTCCTAATTCATCCATAACGGAAAGGGTATTTGCCGAATCTGCCGACAAAGTGGTAATAATCTCTGAAATCTGAGAAGCGGTGCTGTTGGACTCCTCCGCAAGTTTCTGAATCTGTGCCGCAACGACTGCAAAGCCTCTGCCCGCATCTCCCGCTCTCGCCGCCTCAATAGAAGCATTTAAAGAAAGAAGATTTGTCTCATCCGCAATATCCGTAATCAGGGTCAGGGCATCGGCAATTGCATTTACGGACTTATCTGTCTTTCTTACATTCTCTGCAACCTTATTGATTGCCGTATTGGTCTGCTCATTGGAAACAGTAAACTGCTTCATATTATCTTCCGCATATTTACCTGCACTCTGCATGTCTCCGGATGTATGATACAATTCCTGAATGCTTCCTGCAATCTGTTCTATCTGCTCTCCCATATCCGAAACAAGACCGGTTGCACGCTCAATTTCTTCCGCCTGAACAATAGCGCCTTTGGCAATTTCCTCTACCGCACGGCTGACCTCATCAGAGGTATTGCTGGTCTGGCTCGCCATATTTTCCAATTCATGCCCGTCCTTCATAAGAACCTCAGCCGATTTTGCAATATCCTCAACAATCTCCTTCAGTTTATCGATCATATCGCTCAGGGCCCTTGCCATAATACCAATTTCATCAGTCCTCTTTAAGGATTTGGGGGATATGGCAATGGTCAGATCTCCATGGGAAATCCCCACGGCTACTTTTTCTATATCTTCAATAGAATGGGTAATCCTCTTTGCTACATAACCCACAAAAACGCCTACCAATACTAAAATAATCAGGCACATGATAATGATATCTCTGACTTTTTCTCCAATAAAAGTATTAATGCTCCGGCTGGGTTCGCCTACAAAAACCATACCGATTATTTCATTGCCGTTTTTCAGCGGGATATAACATGCATAATGATTACTGCCGTTAATAACAATATCGGTAGCTGTATATTCCTCTCCCCGGTTTAACACCGCATCTGCCACTTCTTCTGATACCTGTGTGCCCACAATGCGCTTCCCGCTTTCTGCATCGATCAAAGTGGTTGCCATACGGGTATCCCCATAAATAAAAGTAACGGCCGCCTCCGTATCGTTTATAAAAGAATCCAGCAATTCCTCTTCGGCAGTAATATTCAGACTGCCCTTAACCAGCTCGCCGTTCTCATTTAAAGCATACTCTCCTTCATCCAACGCTTCATATGCAGACCTGATGGAAATAGCCGTATTCCTTAATCCATCCAAAAACTCCTGCTGCATTCCACCAACAAGACTCCCCGCTGCATAGAGGGAAATCGCAATTCCCAAAACAATTGCAGGTATAAGTGCTAAGCCTAACAACTGCTGCATCAAGGAAAGACCTTTCTTCCCTTTAGTTTTCCCGATTACCTTTTCTTCCGTTCCCTGTTCCATCCTTTTTCTCCTTTTCCCCGCATACAGACTCCATCTTCTATCATTGTAATAATAATTATAGCACAGTTATTGGGGGAAAAAAAGGAACTTTTTACCCATTTCATATTCAGGCAAAACACTTTTTCTTTTCGAAATATTCCTTTACCTCCACCAGGGATGGCAGGATAGCATGGGATATTTCTTCTATTTCCTTTATAGGTGCCACCATGTCCGGCACCATGACCGGCTTCATCCCTGCCCTATAAGCGGAACGGATTCCGTTATGGGAATCCTCAATCGCATATGCATTCTCGGGCGCCACTCTCATTTTTTCACAAGTCATCAGATAAATATCCGGTTCCGGTTTACTTCTTCGTAACAGATCTCCACCAACAACAACCTGAAAATAATCATATAATCCTGCCTGCTGCAATTCTTCTTCTACTACCGCCAGTCTGGTTGACGATGCAAGACCGACCGGAACCTCTTTTTCTTTCAGATATTGCAGAAGTTCTCTGACGCCTTTTTTAACCGGCAGTCCCTTTTCTTTGACAGACTCCTGAAACAGTGCGGAAGCTTCTTTGCGGAATTCGTCATAAGGAAAAGAACTTCCATAATTCGCTAACACAATTTCTTTCGTTTTTTCTTTATTTGTCCCGATGCATTCTATAAAAACTTCCCGAATATTGGCAATTCCATATTTTTCTCCCATCTTCTCCCAACAATGAAGCACCAGTCTTTCACTGTCAAAAATAAGACCGTCCATATCAAAAACCACTGCTTCCATTTTCATTTCTTTGTCTGCTTCATTATTCATCTGCCGTCTCTCCTGCCTCGTCATTTTCGTATACCAAAAGCAGATATCCTTCTCCTCCTATGGAAATCCGTCCCTCTTTTCCTATAAAAGCGTTGCTTACCGCCAGGGCACGGTCATTCCTAAGATTTCCCTTATACCCGTATTTAAGCCCCTCTATTTCCACACGCTCTGCCACATCCGTCAGGGAAAATACCGAAATCAGCCCCTTCATTTCTTTTGAAAAAGCCTTTACTCCCCTATGAAGCACTTCCATCCGGCAGCCTTCGGAAATCATCATAATATGGCAGTCCCTCCCGGCATAGGACTGCATCAGCTGTATATTGGCAATGGTATGGGAAATTCTCGGACCGCCTGTTCCGCCAAAAATCAGAATTTCTTCACATCCCGCTTCCATAGCTTTTTCTACAGCCAGCGCCATGTCCGTATCATCCTTCATAACCGGAGCCTTGCAAATACAGTTTTCTTGAAGTCCCAAAAGGGAAACCTCTTTCATTTCATTCTCCTGTACGGAATCCATATCTCCCAGCCAGTATGAGGGCTTTAAGCGATTTTTCACAAAGAAACCGATTCCTCCGTCTACCGCCACACTATATACATTTTCCCCTTCCAAAAGCTTTTTTAACAATTGGCTTTCTTTTCCCACGGGAGCTGAGCCAACAAGAATCCCCTGGCTTTTACCGTCTTTTCCCATTGCATTTTTCCTTTCTTTAAAAGCGCCTTTATCGCTATGGACACGCCTACTGCTCCCAGCACATACAGAAGGGCAAATTCCTGCATCCCTCCCGGCCTGTACAAATACCAGATATCCCCCGAAAATGCAGCAAAGTCAAAATCCTGAAAAATCCCTAAAAACCGGCTGCCTGCCGCAAAAACCGCTTTAACTGCCATAATGCCCGCAAACTGATGGAACATAATGTCCCATGTACTTCTTCCCATGGTCAGAAGCGGAATACACCTTTTCTCAAAACCGGAAAGAATCATTGACGTCCTCAGCCAGAACAGAATCCCCAGCGCTCCTGCCAGATAGGTTGCCCACATCCCAAAAGGATAATCGCATGAGGAAGGAATGGCATAAACCGCCCTTCCGAAATGAGCATTCAACAACAGGGAAATAAGAAGGCAGGCACCCAGATATAAAACTGCCGGTATTTTGGAAAAAGCCTGTTCCAGAAAATCCCTGTACAGCATGCCGAAGGCATAAAAAGGCATAAAATACAAAATCCTGAAAACCGGATACAGCGCATACTCATGATAGCCGTGTCCCGCAAAATAAACGCCTGCAAAGCCTGCTATGATAAACGCCGCCTGCAGCAGTCTATCGGTCAGCTTCGGCTTACCGCAGAAATCCAAAAGCACCTTTCCCGCTCCGTACAAAATCTGCACGCAGAAAAAAGGTAAAATAAACCAGCTTCCCATATTTAATATATAAAGATTTTCACTGTTTACGGGAAAAAGCAGAATACCTTTAAGGGTAAGGGGCTCTCCGAAAGCAAAGCCGATGCCCCTAAGCAGAGTCAAAACGAGACCGTAAAACAGATTCCAGCACCATAAAGGAATCAGCAGCCTCTTTATCTTACTCCACAAATACAAAAGAGGCGTTTTCAGCTTTTCTTCCCGAAAAAAATAGCCTGAACCGAAGACAAAAATGCCCAGATGAAAGGCGCCGAAATGCATCCAGTTGGACAGCATTTCCACACCGCCCCCGTCACAGTGGCTGAGCACTACGAAAAGAATGGCAAAGCCGTACAGATACCGGAAGGCAAGGTTTTCATCCCCTGTTCCTTCCTTAAACATCCCCTCTTTTTGTACTTCCTTTTTTTGTATTTCCCCTTTTTGTATTTCGTTTATTTCCTTTTCTTGTATTCTCTCTTTTTGCCTTTCTCTTCCTTTGTCCATAAAACAGGCTCCTTTGTAAATCACTTTCCAATAAACAATTTTGTTCTTCGGTCAAATATTGTCAAAATTTTCCGTCCGTATTATACTTTACTTAACTTTTTATCTGTTTGCAACACAATATTATGAAAGCAGGTTCTTTAGATGGGCTCAGAAAACGGGGAAACACTGAACAATACAAATTTAAATCATGCATGCGCTTCGGCGGATAATGCCGAAAACGCTCTGTCCGGGCAGTCTCCCCTGAAACGGGATTCCAATTTTGAACTGCTCCGTATTCTGGCCATTCTTTTTATCATTTCCTTTCACTGCGCATGGGAGGGAGGATTCGAATATCCCGACTTTTGCTTCAATAAATTTCTGGTGGAATCCTTCCATATGCTGGGCGAACTGGGCGTCAATCTCTTTATTCTGATTTCGGGCTACCATATGATTCACGGAAGCTTCAAAATAAAAAAACTGATTACCCTTCTTTTGGAGGTGCAGTTCTATAACTGGATCTGCGTCTTTCTCTGTGTGCATTTCGGTACGCTGACTTTGGATAAACGCACGATTTTTATCAATTTCTTTCCTGTTGCGGAATACAAATACTGGTTCGCAACCGTTTACATCCTTTTGTATCTTCTCTCTCCTTACATAAACAAGCTGATTCTTTGCTTATCCCGGAAAGAGTTTCAGCAAATGCTGTTAATCAGCCTGATTATCTTCTGTATTTTCCCCACAATCTACGGGGCATTAAAAAACGATACAGAAACCCTGTTTTATTATAATCGCTTTATCTGGCTGCTCATTGTCTATATGATCGGAGCCTATATCCGGCTGTACCCTCCGGTAAAATATGTAACTCCCCTGAAATGGCTTGGCATTTCCGCCTTCATTTTCTTTTTCATGGAATGCGCCATTTATGTTTTAGAGCGTTTCCAGCCCTTTTTTAACAAGATCGGCATTGTGGGCGGAAACTATTTCTGGCGCCCTAATACAATCCCTATGGCCGCTTTGAGCATCAGCCTCTTTTTGTGCTTCCGCTTCCTGAAGCTTAAGCCCTTAAAGGCTGTCAATCTGTTAGCCTCTACTACATTTGGCATTTATCTGCTTCACGACGGACAATTGAATTTCTATATGTGGCAGGCGCTTTTCAAAACCCCGGAATATACCTTCTCCAATAAGCTGATTTTCTTTATTCCCCTGTGCGTCTTTCTGATTTTTGTAACCGGCGCCTGTGTGGATCTTTTGAGGCAGCTTTTATTCCGTTTGATTTCCCGTCTGTCAGGAAAGCTTTCCCCTATTCAAAGGTAAGAGTGGAAAGCTCCGTATAGGCTGCCAGATCATCGGCAAAGGAACGCTCCGCCAGTTCAAAAATAACCACATCCGGTTTTACCAAATCAATATAATCCTTCATATAGGTATAGTTTACCCTGGCAGCATAATAAACCTCTTTGTACCGGTAGGTATACCAGCTTTCCCTGTAGTCTAAAAAGCTGTCGTGAAGAATCAGCACACGTTTGTCGGAAAGCGCATTTTCATTATAAAAATATGCCATATTGTTTCCCGCTATAACGGGCACATCCACCCTGTAGGGGCTGTCTGTTTCCACACCGTAAGAAGAAGGCGCAGTACAGGTAAGGCGCGGCACATGGTCGGGAATAGCCTCACTGGCGGCAAAAAACTCCAGCCCGCGTGTTACTTCCTGACTCTCCCCAAAATCCCCTCTTTCCATAACCGGAATATCCGGATATGTCTCATGAATCACTTCATCAACCATAGACAGTCCATAAAAGGCTCCCAGGTCGTTCCAGTGGGCGCAGTCGTACTTTTCGTTATAAATCTGCTCTCTTTCCTTTATCTCCCTGAATTCTTCATGGGGCACTACATGGGGAATCCCCAATTCCTCAAGCTTTCTTTCTGCCATATCCAGAGTGCTTTCCCTTGTTTCGTCCACATAGATGCCATCGGGCATATATTCCCCGTAAACAGAGGACTTATTGGGCGCAATCATGCAGACAAACAGGCCGCCCTGTTCCCTGACATAGGCATTGCTCCGGGATAAATAGATCATAAGGCTGTCCATCAGTTCCTCATTAATATTCAGCCGCTGGTAATTCTGTACATACCCTTCGTCTGCAGGAAAAATATAGCCTTCCTTTCCCGGCATATGCAGTTCCTCAGAAAACTCCCCGAAGAGATAATAGGAAATATCCGCATTCAAAATAATGGCGGCATCCCGAAAAGCCACCCTGTCTTCCACATAATGTCCGTACCATTCCGTATGCAGTTTATCAAAATGCAGTCCCGGCCATTTTGTCAGAGCTCTGTTTTCCAGTGAAGAATCAATGTTTTCTCTCCTGTCCAGCATAAGGAAGGGGATAAAAATCATTGCTACAAAACAGATTCCGAACAAGATATCCGCCGCTTTCTTTTTCCTGTTCATGACTCCTCCTAGAATCTGAAATAAATAAAAGGATTATAGGTACTCGTAATAATAAAAACAAAACATAATGCCAAAAGGATTAACAATATAAGCCTTTTTGAAAAAATCAAGGCAGGACCTTCCTTTATACGCAAGATTCCTTTCCACGGCACACATGCCAAAGCCGCAATGATCATCAGAGCCGTGGTTCTGCCGTCCATATAGTAGGAAGGGCTGTAGGCAATAAAAGAATTCTTTGTTATGCCAAACATAACCTTCAGATAGGAAAGGGTCTCTCTCACGCTTACCAGATTGAATAGTACCCAGCCTGTTATGACCACAAGAAGGGTGTAAACATGGGAGAAAGCGGATTTTATGAAAACAATTCCTTTGACCTGTTTATGAGCTTCCCTGTCATATTTGCCCGGATCCTGTTCCGCGTCTTTATATTCTTTCCTCTTGCTAAAATTCCCTGCCACTCTTTCCAGAATGCAGAATATCCCGTGCCACAGTCCCCAGAGCACAAAGCCCCATGCCGCACCGTGCCACAGCCCCGTAGCAAGAAATACGATGAAAAGGTGCAGATAGACATTTCCGCTCCTGCTTCCACCCATGGGAATATACAGGTAATCCTTAAACCATGTGGATAGGGAAATATGCCACCTGCGCCAGAATTCCCTGACCGATTTGGATATATAGGGATAATTAAAGTTTTCCGGAAAATGAAAGCCGAATATTTTTCCCAGACCGATTGCCATATCCGAATACCCGGAAAAGTCAAAATAAATCTGCAGAGTATAGGCAACGGCTCCCAGCCATGCCACAGAGGCGCCCATATAATTCAGACTGCTTCCCATAATCTGCTTTGCCAGCGCTCCCATAGGATTGGCCAGAATCGCCTTTTTAGCCATTCCTATGATAAAACGCTCCGCCCCTTCTGCAAACAGCTCCGGCGAATGCTCCCGCTTTGTCAAAGCGTCCTTTACATCTCCGTAGCGCACAATAGGCCCCGCAATAAGCTGTGGAAACATGGAAATATAAAGCGCCAGATTCAAGGGGTTTTTTTGTACTATTTTCTCATCTCTGTAAACGTCAATACAATAGGAAAGTCCCTGAAAGGTATAAAAGGAAATGCCGATGGGCAGGGCGATTTCCGGTATTTTCAAAAGACTCGGCAGGATTTTTCCCACATTTGCCACAATGAATCCCGTATATTTAAAAACGCATAAAATTCCCAGATTAACCGCCAGAGCCCCAATAAGCCACAGCTTCCTTTTCTCCCTGAAACGGTAAATTGCCATGCCGAAGGCATAGTTACAGACAATGGACGCCAGCATAACAAACACATATACCGGTTCGCCCCATGCATAAAAAAAGAGACTGCAAAGAAGCAGGAAAATATTTTTTCCCCGCCCGGGCATCAGATAATATCCTATTATGATAATGGGCAAAAATGCACATAGAAAAATAATCGTACTGAATACCATAGCCGGTCTGCCTTACTCCCTCTTTCGTTTTACTGTTCTATATTCATTGCTCTATATTCATTGCTCTATATTCATTGTTCTATATTTACTGTTCTATATTTACTGTTCTATATTTACTGTTCTGTTTTGCTGCTTTCTCTTACTCAACTGCTCTTTTCATTCTTTATCCGCTGTCCGTCAATGAGAACCTCACTTAAGCTTTCTCCCACATAAGTCAGCTTCATGGAAAAGAAGGGCGCATCCTCCAAAAGCATTTTTAAGAAAATCCGG
>CAZDRM010000065.1:8562-11520 GCA_964507745.1 uncultured Lachnospiraceae bacterium | reverse complement strand
AGGTAACCATTGGAGTTTTTGAAAATAATATGCCGGCATATTATTGCTATAAAGTTGCCGGATTTAAAGATGTTGAAACGGAAGAAATAATATGTGAGTTACTCGGCGAAAAGTGGAAGATTCTGGAATTAGAAATTACAAAAGAAGAATACTTTTTAATTGCTTCATAAAAGCCGTTTTTCTTAACATATGTCAATGAAAAGAACGTGATGATGTATTATAGTTACCATGAAAGTAACGACAAATGAATAATACAAATTCACAGAATGCCGGAAAGGCATTAAAAATTACAACATTGTTAACTTTAACAGTTGCGGGATATGAGGTTTTTCGTTCTTGCCAAAATTATCAAACAGAGATGAATTTACTTGATATTGCTGCTTTATAGGTTTCGTCCGTGGTATTGTATAGTTACAACATAGACGGTTTTTGTGGTTTCGTCAATTCGGAAGATAGCTATATAGTTGTCAATCAGCAATTGGCGATAACCTTTTCCCGAATATCTGCCTTCGTTACGCTCTTGATGGGCTTGTGGAAATGCACCTAAATTCAAAATGGACTTTTTAATTCTTTCAACCTGCCCTTTTGCATTTGCAGAAGCCGATTTCTCATTTGCAATATATTCATAAATATTGTCTAATTCGCATATTGCTCTAGGTGTAATCTTCACTTTGTATTTATCCAAAATGTTTTTTCTCCAGTTCCGCAAAAACCACATTTGCGTCTATAGCTTCGGCTCCGTTTAAAATTTCCTGTTCAGATTCATAAATAGCCTGATCGATGCGATGAATTCTTGCAAATTTATCATATAATTCACTGCTCATAATAACTAAATCACTATAACCGTTTCTGGTAATAAAAATAGGCTCCTGCTCTTTGTGTGCCATATTAGAAATCTCAGTTGTATTGCGTAAATCTTTAATTGGTATTATACGAGGCATAATGTTCCACTCCTTTTTGGCATAATTATAGCATAATTATGCCAAAACTACAATAAAAATATACATACAAAAATATAAACGGATATTTTCCTATTTCCACGGTCTCTTCTTGTCCAGCCAGCCGTTTTTTTGCCAATATTCTTTTTCTGATTTGCCGGAACCCAAATCCTTAAGCTGCATCATCCGCATTATATAGAACATAAATTTTGTTTTAATGCCCACATGAATTTTTGCATTTTGAATAGTATCTGCCAATTTTACAATATCTGCATTTATTTTTGTTTTTTTCTTAAGAGAGACCTGTTCCCAATTCATTGCCTGTACAGCGATACCATATTCCTTAATATATGGAACGCCCCAGTAAAATAGAGTGTTTGTAATATCTTTGATAGCTGATTTTGTTCCTGTTCCCGCTGCAGTTGATATTACGACTGCTTTCTTTGAAAACATACATTCTCTTGGTCTGTGAGCCATCCAATAAGTGAAAGTCAGATCAATAAATGCTTTCATTGATGCTGAAGCATGCATGCAATATGTAGGAGTTGTGAAAATTAACAAATCAGCGCTTTCTACAGCTTGCATAATCCGGTTTTTCTCGCTGTAAAAAGGGCATCTTTCATCATTTTCAATACACTCATAACACCCCAGGCAGAAATGCTCCAAATCTTTTGGAAGGAAAAATTCCTGTATGTCACTATTTACAAATTGTTCTGCCAGCAGCCTGCCAATATTATAAGTGCTTCCTTTATGGTTTTGACCATGTACTAATGTGATTTTCATTGTTTTCCCTCCAGATAATTGATGTTGAATTGTCGTATGTGCGCTTCAATCATTTTTAATGCTTCCTGCTCCATGTTCGGCTGACGGTCACATACAGTAAGTAAAGTATATATAGGAGCATAAAATTGTAATGCTAAAATTTCAGGATTAACCTGCTTGAATTTTCCGGCGGCAATGCATATCCGGAATAAGTCGCTTTGATAAGATAACGGGTCGGTATAATATTGCTTGGAATACAAATCTGCAAGTTCTGAATCATGGAATTGTTCGATTGTAAGTAATTTTCTGAATAATTTCATATGATTGTCATGAAGAAAATAAAGAAATAAATTTTTTCCTATCTCTATAAAAGATTCTTCTGAAATCTCAGCGTAGATACCGGCATCCGCATTTGTGTTATTCCCATCAATACCTATAGAAGCGGCATGTTTTGCATAGTTTTCTTTTAATTCTTCAAGTATGGCATGAAATATTTCCTGTTTATTCTTAAAATGCTTGTATAGCGATGGCGCTTTTATACCGACTGCTTCAGCAATATCACTAACATATACATCGCTATAGCCTCTTTCTGAAAATAATAATAAAGCTTCTTCCAGTATCTTCTTTTTGGTGTTCATATAAATCTCCTGTTGGCTAATCTTGATTAGCCTAATTGTAGGCTAATTACAATTAGCTGTCAAGCAGTTTACACACTTTATTCATAATATGTTATAATTTTTTGTATGATTTTGTTTCATCTATGTATTCAGAGTAAAATAGAGGAGAACATGAAAATGATTCCTGAAATTTATAATAGGCGAAGTATAAGGAAATTCTTAACGACGCCCATATCCGAAAAGGATATGACAGATATTATTCAAAGCGGAATGAAAGCGCCCTCATCTAAAAACAGACAACCGTGGAAATATATTTTAGTACAGGGAAATGCAAAAGAGGAAATGTTAAAGGTCTTCCGGCGGGGAATTGAGCGAGAAGAAAATGGAAGCCCATTGCTGCCTGATAGTAAGCAGCACCTTGCTGCGGCAAAGCATACTGTTGATATTATGGCGGAAGCGCCGACTATAGTTTTTGTTGTTAATTCATTGGGGAAAAATATTCTGGAAGAATTGACGCCGGAAGAGCGCATTTATGAAATCTGTAATATTCAATCTATAAGTGCATCTATACAAAATATGCTTTTGACTGCTACAGAAAAAGGAATAGGAAGCCTTTGGATATGTGACATTTATTTTGCATA
>CAZDRM010000065.1:2503-8462 GCA_964507745.1 uncultured Lachnospiraceae bacterium | reverse complement strand
AAAAGGACAGACTATTGACAGAAAACGGGAGGGGAAAGCAATGATTTCTTTTGAAAGTGATTATATTGCGGGAGCGCATCCTTTAATCTTAAAACGTCTTTTGGAAACAAATATGGAGCCGCTTTCAGGTTACGGTACAGACTCTTTCTGTCAAAGCGCAAGGGACAAAATAAGAGAGGCTTGTGAATGTCAGGATGCGGAAGTGGAATTTCTGGTTGGCGGCACTCAGGCAAATTCTGTTGTGATATCCACGATGCTAAAGGATTATGAGGGTGTCATATCCGCAGAAACGGGTCATGTAAGCGTTCATGAGGCAGGTGCTATTGAGTATGCGGGACATAAGGTTCTAGAAATCCCCCATAAAGACGGGAAAATCCAACCGGCTGTATTGAAAAAATACATAGATGATTTTTATGCGGACAGCAATCATGAACATATGGTATTCCCCGGCATGGTCTACATTTCACATCCCACGGAATACGGTACCTTGTATACGAAAGAAGAACTGACGGCAATTTCCGATATCTGCCGCTCTTATCGTATTCCTCTTTTTCTTGATGGCGCGCGCCTTGGCTACGGCCTGATGAGTCCGGAAAGCGATTTGACACTGCCTGATATCGCAAGATTGTGTGATGT
This sequence comes from uncultured Lachnospiraceae bacterium, assembly GCA_964507745.1. Taxonomy (GTDB): domain Bacteria; phylum Bacillota; class Clostridia; order Lachnospirales; family Lachnospiraceae; genus UBA2882. Next base: position 7,826 of record CAZDRM010000065.1, on the reverse strand, counting down.
TTTCTATATCGGGGGAACCAAAGTGGGAGCGTTATGCGGAGAGGCTGTTGTTTATACAAAGGGAAATAAACCTCCTCATTTTATGAACTCCGTAAAAAAGAGAGGTGCGCTGTTAGCAAAAGGTCGGCTTTTGGGAATCCAGTTTGACACTCTTTTTACAGATGGATTGTATTTTGACATTTCAAAGCATGCCATTGTGATGGCGGAAGAATTAAAAGCAGTCTTTCGTGAAAACGGAGTTGATTTCTATCTGGAATCGCCCACAAACCAGGAGTTTATCATATTGGAAAACCGTCAGATGGAAAAGCTGAAAGAACAGGTGGCATTCAGTTTCTGGGAGAAATATGACGATAACCATACTGTAGTCCGCTTTGCAACCAGCTGGTCCACAACGAAGGAAGATTTGGAGACGCTGAAAAGTGTGATTGCATCATTATAAATCTCCCTTTTCGGATTTGTGTGCCCGTTAAAAATAGGTTCTAATTGCATTCATAAATTGTTTTTTGTTTACGAAATAAGGGAAATAGAAACAGTATTTGGAGAAATTATAAGATGAAAAATAATATTATTGTTGCAGGTGTTCCAAGAGCCGGAAAAAGTACAATTTCTCATCAGCTGGCAAAGCAGTATGGGTATCAGCATATTAGCATGGATTCCATCATAGCAGGATTTGAAAAGTGCTTCCCTGAAACGGGGGTAAATACTTATGCAGGACTATCCGCTATGGATACATTACACTTGATTAGCGGTAAGATGGCGCCTTTTGTTCGGGCAATGTTGGACAGTGGCGAATACGATGAGTTTAAACCCGGTATGGTGTTGGATATGTACCAGCTTTTGCCAGAGGATTACATGAAGTATATCCATGGAGCAAACTGTGAAATTGTATATTTTATTACGTCTGACGTGACGCCGGAAGAGCGGTTTGCAATTCAAAAAAAATATGACACAGAAAAAGATTATACCTTTTACAAATCGGATGAAGAACTTCGAGAGGGTGCAGTGTATATTGTGGAACAAAGCGTCTACATGAAAGAGCAATGTAAAAAATACGGCTTACCGTATTATGAAACTGCAAGAGATAGAGAACGAACGTTTTGCCGTTTTTTACATGACTTCAATATATGTTAATCGAGGGAAGAGAAAGCAATGAAATTGAAAAATGTGCTGATAGTTGTGAAAGATATAGAGCGGTCAAAAAAATTCTATAAGGATTTGTTTGGTCTGGAAGTGATTCTGGATAATGACGGAAATGTCATATTGACGGAAGGTCTGGTTTTGCAGGACGAGGCTATCTGGAGAAAGTTCACAGGGAAGGATATCCTGCCGGAAAACAATGCCAGCGAGCTTTATTTTGAAGAAGCGGATATAGAGAGCTTTGCTAAGAAGCTGGCCGCTTATAAACCGCCAATAAAATATGTCAATGAGTTAATGACCCATTCCTGGGGACAAAAGGTAATTCGCTTTTATGACCCGGACGGAAATCTGATTGAAGTGGGAACGCCGATGTAGGAAGGAGCAAAAACAAAATGTATCATATTCGAGATAACAACTCGGTGCAGTGATAAATCTGATAGCAGATTGCATCGAGTATAGACCATGTTATCAGTTAGCTGCACCGTATCGTAAACAAAAAATACGAAAAGGAGTAGTTAAAATGAAGAAAGAAAACTTAATAGAAAACTGGTTAAAAGAAGAAGCAGCTGCCCACATAAAGGGCTGGGATTTTTCTCACATACAAGGAAGATATGAAGTGGAAGACGATCTGCCATGGGATTATGAAGCAATCGTCAGGCAAGCCCTGAAACCGGATGCTTACATATTGGACATAGACACAGGCGGCGGAGAATTTCTCCTGTCCTTAGGCCATCCCTATAACAGGACCGGTGCCACGGAAGCCTATCCGCCCAACGTACAGCTTTGTAGCAAAACCTTATCCCCATTAGGAATTGACTTTAAAGAAGCCAACGCTAACATCTCCCTGCCCTTTCCTAATGAAAAGTTTGATATCATCATCAACCGGCACGGAGCATGTAATCCTAAAGAGATAAACCGTGTACTAAAACCCGGCGGAATTTTCATCACAGAACAGGTGGGAGCTTTAAACGACAGAGATTTGGTAGAACAGCTTTATGCAGTTCCCCCCAAGCTGCCCTTCCCCAAACAACACCTTGACCTGTTTGCCCGTGAGTTTGAGGAAAACAACTTTTCTATACTTGACAGCTGTGAGACATTTGGTACAATCAGATTCAATGATACAGGCGCCCTCGTCTGGTTTGCCCGGGTCATTGAATGGGAATTCCCCAACTTCTCGGTCAAAAACAACCTGGAGCAGCTATTCAATATTCAAGAACAGTTAGAGAAGGACGGAATCATAGAAGGCAAAACCCACAGATTCCTTCTGATAGCAAGAAAGGAACAATAATTCCAGTTCCTAAATTTAAAGAAGCAATTATAATCGGAAGCAATAAAAATATCGACGCTAAAAGTAATTTTCTCAGCCATAGACAGCTCAATTATAAAAAAGATTTTTGAGCAGACTCTGTAAAAACGTCGGCACTTGAATTTTGCGCACAAAGTGCCGCAAAATTCTTAGTACCGCTACGTTTTTACCGAAGCGCAAGCGTGTCTGTGAAAAAACTTTTTTATAATTGAGCGTTCGGCTCCAACAAATTACCCCAAAAGGAGACTCTCTTATGTCCGACCGCTGTGACACCTGCGTAAACTACATATACGACGAAGATTACGAATGCTACTGCTGTGACTGTAATCTTGACGAAGACGAAATGAGCCGTTTTTTAAGCGGCAGCTATAAAGAATGCCCCTACTACCAGTTAGACGACGAGTACCAGGTCGTAAGGCACCAGATGTAGCAATAACAACCATGGCAGAAGGCAATTTCCGTGCCATGGCTGTTATAATCAAAAATCGGAGGAATAAAAAACAAATGATTCGTGCAATGACATTAGACGACTATGAAAAAGTATATGAACTATGGATGAAAATAAAAGGCTTTGCCATTCGAAGCATAGACGATTCCAAAGAAGGCGTAGAACGTTTCCTGAACAGAAACCCCGGCATCAGTGTTGTAGCGGAGGAAGACGGCAAAATTATAGGAGCCATTCTCTGCGGACATGACGGCAGAAGGGGCTGCATGTATCATGTGTGTGTGGATCCTGAGCACAGGTTAAAGGGCATCGGCAAAAGCATGGTAGTCTTTGCCATGGAAGCCTTAAAGAAAGAGAAAATCAATAAAGTTTCCCTGATTGCTTTTACCAAAAACGACATCGGAAATGCTTTCTGGAAAGAAATCGGGTGGACCAAAAGAGAAGATTTGAATTACTATGACTTTACTTTGAATGAGGAAAATATCAGCGCATTTAACAGCTGATACGATATGGCGGTGTTAATCGCCGTTGTCAGATGGAGGCAAAATTGTGGAGTTTGAAAAGTTAAGCCATTCCGATAAAAACGCCATTAAAGAAATGTCTGCCATGGCAACGGAAATCGTACGGGAACATTTTGATCCGATTATCGGCAAGGCGCAGAATGATTATATGATAGAAAAATTCCAGACCGAGGATGCCATTAGAGACCAGTTGGAACATGACTATCAGTATTATTTTGTTTATGATGCAGGAGAAAGAATCGGCTTTCTCGCATTTTATCCCGGAGAGAAGGCTATGTACCTGAGCAAATTGTATCTTTACAAAGAAAAGCGCGGGAAAGGCTATTCGAGACAAATGCTGGATTTCGTGGTTGAGAATGCCCGCAAAGCCGAACTGTCTTCCATCGAACTGAATGTGAACCGAAATAACAGCGCAATTTATGCCTATGAAAAACTTGGTTTCAAGGTAATCAGGACGGAGAAGAACGATATCGGCGCAGGATATTTCATGGACGATTATGTCTATAGTCTGCAAATCTGATAGGAGATAAATTAAAAGAAAAACCGAATGTTTCCCAAGTGAATCTTGGTAATTGTATTACTGTAAGGCTGTGCTTTGGCACGGCCTTTTATGATGTAAAATAATGGAATTATAAAAAATACAAATCTTCTTGACATATCCATACATATACTGTATATATAGTTATATACAGTATATAAACACAATAAAACGCAAAAAGAAAATCCAAAATCAGAAAGCGGAGAGAAGACACATCATGATTGAAGTAAAAGAGCTTTCAAAAAAATTAAAAAATTTCCAGCTGGATAAGCTGTCCTTTACCATTCCCACAGGTTATATCTGTGGCCTCATAGGGCAAAACGGCGCAGGAAAAACCACTCTTTTACATTTGCTTTTAGGACTGTATCAGGCCGATGAGGGAGAACTGCTGATTGACGGCATGACCTATACAAATGATGAAAAGCGGATTCATAATGAAATTGGTACGGTACTGACAGAAGAACTTTTTGATGCGTCCCTTACCCTTATACAGAATGGGGATGCTTACGGCAGATATTATGATGCTTATGATAAAAAGGTCTTGGAAAGCTATCTGGAATTGTTCGGCTTGGAGAAAAACAGAAAATTCGGCAGGCTGTCAAAGGGCGAGAAACTAAAATGCCAGTTTGCCTTTGCCCTATCCCATAATGCAAAACTCCTGATTCTGGATGAGCCTATGGGAAATTTCGACCCTGAATTCAGGGAACGGTTTTTCAAAATATTAAAGGAATTTATTGCAGACGGCAGCAGAAGCGTGGTGTTGGCAACTCATTTGACGGAAGATTTGGACTGCATGGCGGATTATCTCATCTATCTGGAAAAAGGGAAACAGATTTTTGCCGGGGATATTGAGACATTCCGCGACAGTTACCGTATGGTTTCGGGAGAAGTCTATAAGATTAAACTTTTGCATAAGGAAAAAATCATTCATATGGAGGAAAACAACTACGGGGCAAAGGCGTTAGTAGTCCACAGCCGGTTAAATCATTATGACAGGGAGCTTCAGGTTGCATATCCTTCCATTGAAGAATTTATGTATTTTTATACCAGAAGGAAAGATGGATAGAATAGTACGAAGTGGGTGGAGGCGGATAAGATGGAGAATATGATAAAGGGATATTTTGGCGCATATAAAATAGGCCGCCTGAAAGGGAGAAAAACTGACGGAGCGTTTCTGATATCATATTTTATTGCCATGCCTGTAGTGATAGGGGTAAGCGGAAATGTAAATTTCCGGTGGGAGTATATAGTGGCTTTTATAGGAATATTTTTGCCTATGGGATTGAGTTGTATGGATGTTTTACTGCGAAGTCCCGTGCTTGATAAGATGTTGTATCTGTGTCCCATGACCAGGGATGAGCGGAAAAAATACATTT
>CAZDRM010000065.1:0-2403 GCA_964507745.1 uncultured Lachnospiraceae bacterium | reverse complement strand
TAACAATTCTTCCCCAGGGAACTCTTGCAATCTATGAGCAGATTGTCAATCAATTAAAAAATGCAATTGTGACCGGCGAACTTCAGGCGGGAGAGGCGCTTCCCTCTATCCGGGCGTTGGCAGCGGACTTAAGTGTAAGTGTCATTACTACCAAACGGGCTTATGAAGAACTGGAAAAGGAAGGGCTTATCCGCTCCGTGGCGGGAAAGGGCTTTTATGTCTGTCAGTACAATACGGATTATCTGAAGGAAAAACAGTTGATGATGCTTGAAAAACGTCTGGGAGAAATTATAGATGAAGCCAAACAGGCAGGACTTGGATGCAGCGAATTTACGGAAATGGCGGAGACTTTGTGGAAATAATAGCAGTAGGAGGGATAACATGGCGGTTCCTGTATTATCATTTGAACATGTAACGGGAAAAGGGCGTAAATTTCATCTGGAAGATATCAGCTTTGAAATGATGCCCGGATTTATTTACGGGCTCACAGGAAAGAACGGCGCAGGAAAAACCACACTCTTTCAATATATTATAAAGGAAAATGCCCGGTACGAAGGACGCATCTGCGTGGACGGTGAGGATATTATAAAAAACCATGCTGTTATCATGAATAAAGTAGGGCTTGTATCTTCGGACAACAGCTTTTTTGGAGAATGTACATGTAAGCAGAACGCAAAGATTCTGGGCGCATTCTATGATGAGTTTTCCATGGAAAAATTTGAGGCGGTCATGGATGAGTTGAAGGTATTACCAGGGAAAATTTATCAGAAAATGTCCCGGGGCGAGAAGTATAAGTTCCAGCTGGCATTTGCCATTGCCCATGACCCATGTCTGTACCTGTTGGATGAAGTGACGGCGGGAATGGATCCGGTATTCCGACGGGAGTTTTTTGATATGATGCGACAGCTTATAAAGGATGAGAAAGCATCTGTCCTGATGACCAGCCATATTCTGTCGGAGACGGAAATCAATACGGATTATGCGGGAGTGCTTAAGGAAGGCAGATTGATTGCATTTGGAGAAAGTCCTGAGATTGTAGGGGAAATAAAAGATAACGGGGAGAAAAGCTTATGAATGAAAACGGATTTCTGGATAAAAAACAACAGACGCTGCTGGAGCATTTTTTTGCAGAGGAAAAAATATGGTATCCGGAATATTATCTCTTGTGCCTTGTAGGAGGTATTGTGTTTGTTTTGGCAATGTTTCTGTACATTATGCCCTTCCAGATGTGGGAGGGGGATTACACGCCGCTTCTGACCATGCTTTGCATGGAACTGATTGGTGTGGAAACATATCTGGGAAGATACTTAAACTTCAAGGCGGAAGGAAAGGTAAGGGATGTTTATGAAGTGTTGAGTCAGCTTCCCGTTTCCCGCCGCCAGCTTAAAATATACAGGGTAAAGAAACTCTTAAAGCTTTGTCTGAAAATGACAGGGACGGCGGCAATCTGCCAAATAGCTTTTGCAGGTGTATTTATGCACACATTTTCCGCAGGAAATATCCTGATGCCCGCGGTCTGCTGTTTTCTGGTGCCCATGGTAATAGTGGGCGGGTATCTTTGGAGCAGATAGAATTATTGCAAAACAATGTAATTTATTGAGCTATTTTAATACCCCCTTTTGCTCATAGTGTGTGGTAATGTGAAAGCAACCGCATTAAGGGTAAAAAAGGAGCCCACGCATGAGCTCCTCCGGCTGTGGGCCCCTCAAGCATCCACAGCACAACCACTATAGGTAATGTATCATTTAAAGTCTGAGCTGTCAAATGATATTTTAGAATAGTGATAAAATAGTTTATGCATAACAAAGCATAATTATTAATGATGGATTTCACGCGCATGGTAAGCATCAGAGACTTGCCTAACGGTAGGGCAGTTTTTGAATGAAAGACTTTGTCTTTGGCAGCCAGAACTGTACCAGAGGGCCGGTCAAAAATGCCGCGACAACAGTACCGATGCCCACAACGCCGCCTAAGATAAAACCTATGACAATAAAGAAAATATCGCATCCAATGCGCACAAAACGGAATTGGATTTTAGGCAGTTTATCGGAAATGACAATAGCAATCAAATCATTTGGACCGGTTCCCGCCTGACTGTTGATCACGATAGACATACCAAGGGATAAAACGATACAGCCGGAGAGCATGACCGGAATGCGTATGTAAAGAGGACTGGACTCATTGCAAAAAGGAGTGATGAGCCAGTTAAAAAAATCGATAATGGGACCGCCGCAGAAGGCGCAGATAACAGTTCCCGGCTTGATATAGCCCTTTGTGGTAAAAAACATGACTGCCATGATCAGGCACAAAACTACCACATGGACGGTGCCCACGCTGGGAAAAGCAGAGCCGGTTATTTTTTGAAAACTCAAAGACAAGCCCTGGATAAAAACAGTAAAAGTA
>CAZDRM010000064.1:0-11702 GCA_964507745.1 uncultured Lachnospiraceae bacterium | reverse complement strand
ATTGCCGGAGAATATAAACCGGGAGAAAAGCTGCCAAGCGTCAGGGATTTTGCGGCGGAAGCAGGAGTAAATCCCAATACGATGCAGAGAGCTTTTGCCAATTTGGAACAGATGGGATTAATTGTTACCATGAGGACAAACGGAAGAACGGTTGCAGATAATCCTGGAATTATCAGTCAGAAGGAAAAAGAACTGGCGGATGTCTGTGTAGAACAGTTTTTTACAAAAATGGAAGAGATTGGATATGAAAGAAAGGAAGCGCTTGCCCTGGCAAGTGAAAAAGTAGATGGAGGGGACGAAAATGAGTGAGCAGAATAATTACGGAATGCCTATGAATGAAACACCCATGAACGGAATGCCCATGAATGGAATGCCTATGAACGGAGCACCTACGAATGGAATGCCTATGAATGGAATGCCCATGAACGGAGCGCCTATGAACGGAGTACCTGTGAATGGCATGCCGCCTTACGGGGCAAACGGAATGCCGCCCTATGGTTATCAGATGAACAGACCCCCGGTAAAATTTATTATGGAACCCATGGAAAAAACCGAGGCAGGCCCTTCTTTACTGGAATGCAGAAATTTAACAAAATGTTATAATACGGGAGTTCCGGCCTTAAATAAAATGAATTTAAGAATTGAGAAGGGTCATATTGTGGGGCTTTTAGGACCTAACGGCAGCGGCAAAACTACATTGATCAAGCTGATTAACGGACTTTTAACACCTACGGAGGGACAGGTTTTGATTAACGGAAGCGAACCGGGACCTTACACCAAATCCATTGTATCCTATCTGCCTGAGAGGACCTATCTGGAAGCGCAGAAGGATGTAAAAAGTCTGGTTGCTTTTTTCGCTGACTTTTATGCGGATTTTCATGCGGACAGAGCTTATGCCATGCTGCAGGCTTTGGGAATTCCTTCCAATGCCAGGTTGAAAACCCTTTCAAAGGGCACAAAGGAAAAGGTACAGCTGATTTTAGTTATGAGCCGTTCCGCACAGCTTTATATTTTGGATGAACCCATTGCGGGTGTGGATCCGGCGGCGAGAGATTACATTCTTCGCACCATTTTGACCAATTATAATCCGGAAGCGTCCCTTTTGATCTGCACACATCTGATTTCGGATATAGAAAATATTCTGGACGATGTGATTTTCATTAAAAACGGACAGCTGGTGGTGCAGAGTACTGTGGATAGTATTCGCGCACAGTTTGGCAAGACAGTGGATTCTTATTTCAGGGAGGTGTTCGCATGTTAAAGAAATTAATCAAGTCTGAGTGGAAAGACACATGGGCTGTGGGAACGACCTGCAGTATTATTGTTGTAGGATTGGCGATTATCGGAATGATCGTATTCAGTATGGATATCTGGAAGGGAAAATCCAGAATGAATGAAGCCATGGAAGGCTTTACAGCCACAATGATCTCCTTTTATTTTATGATGGCTGTATTCGGCATTATAGGCGTGGTGCTTGTAGTAAGATATTTCTTCTTTTACAGATATTACAAAAATTTGTTTACGGATCACGGTTATCTGATGAATACGCTGCCTGTTAAAAGTACTGATTTGATTCTCTCCAAATTGATCGTAGGAGTAATCTGGCAGTTCTTAATCTGGATAGTTGTAGTCGTAAGTATTATATGCATGATATTGGCTCTGGCTACCAATTTGGGAGAAATCAGTATTTCGGACTTCCAAGAAGGAATAAGAGAATTTTTTAGTGCATTGAGATGGGCTTTCCGTGATGAAGATTTTATGGAAGCGCTTCCCTTCTTTATCTGCAGTATATTGGCAATCATCCTGTCGCCTATAGCAGAGCTTCTGTTAATGTATGCGGCAGTGGGAATCGGTCAGCTTAGCAAGAAACGGAAGTTTTTGGTGTCGGTATTTATTTTAATCGGTTTCAATATGGCAAAGAGCCTGATATCAAATATGATATCCATTCCCTTTGCCCTGGTATCGGAAAACCTTCCGTCCCGGTTTACCATAAATACTTTTGCCGTCATCTGGCTTGTCATTATAATCGGAATGATTATAGGACTTTACTTTGCCAATAGGTATTTCCTTGAGAAAAAACTGAATCTGGAGTAATTTCCCCATAAAATAGTGTGAAATTAAAAGACCTCTGCATATAGTAATAAAAAAGTGCAGAGGTTTTTTATGCCTGAAAATGATAATACTGCAAGAGGACAATTGGTTATTGAGGTAACCAGTGCAATCGGGCTGATTCCTGTACAAAATGCCACAGTACGGATTTCTTATACCGCAGATCCTGAAAATACTCTGGAGGAGATTACTACCAATGAGAGCGGACAGACGGAGAGGCTGACGCTGCCGGCGCCGCCTGTAGAGCTGAGCTTAGAGCCTCAGGACTTAAGGCCTTATGCGGAATATAATATATCGGTATCTGCCCCGGGATATGAACCGGTACAGGTAGAGGCCAGTGAACTGTTGGCGGATGAGCTTTCCATACAGAATATATCCATGAATCCTGTTGAAGAACCGAATCTTGTAAGCGATGATGTGATCATTGGACCTCATACCTTATATTATGATTATCCGCCTAAAATTCCGGAGGATGAAATCAAGCCGGTAGATGAAAGCGGGGAAATTGTTTTAAGCCGTGTGGTAATCCCCGAATATATCATTGTACATGATGGAAATCCCAATGACGCTTCTGCGCCCAATTATTATGTGAAATATAAGGATTATATTAAGAATGTGGCAAGCTGTGAGATTTATGCCACATGGCCGGAGGCGGCAATTTATGCCAATGTTTTGTGCATTATGTCCTTTACCTTGAACAGGGTCTATACGGAGTGGTACAGAAACCAGGGAAAGGACTTTACCATTACCAGTTCCACCGCATATGACCAGAAATGGATATACGGAAGAAATATTTTTGAAAATATTTCCTATCTGGTGGATTCCATATTCAACAATTTTCTGTCGAGACCGGGCGTGAAACAGCCTATATTTACTTCCTATTGCGACGGCGTCAGGGTAAGCTGTGACGGATTAAAGCAGTGGGGCTCTAAATACCTGGCGGAGGAAGGATATTCGGCTATTGAGATTATACGGTACTATTACGGAAATGATATGTATATCAACTCTACGGAATATGTTTCGGGTGTGCCGTCCTCTTTTCCGGGTTATGATTTATCCGTAGGCGCCCAGGGTGCAAAGGTTATGCAGATTCAGGAGCAGTTAAACAGAATCAGCCAGAATTATCCGGCTATTCCCAAAATCGTTGCGGACGGCATCTACGGAGAGCGAACCAAGGAAGCGGTAGAGGTTTTCCAGAAGGTATTTCTGCTGCCGGTAACGGGAGTTGTGGATTATGCCACATGGTATAAAATCTCCAGCATCTTCGTAGGCGTATCCCGCATTGCCGAGCCGGGCTGAGTCAGACCATAGCGAAACCTAAACCTGCGCTTTGGCCAAAGCTTCCTCTATGGCATGAACCAGCCTTTCATTATCTTCATGGCTCATGAAGCATATGCGGATAAAGCGGTCCCCCAAAACGGAAAAAGTGGAGCAGTCCCGTATCATCATGCCCTGGCGGATCAGAATATCAAAGAGTTCTCCGGAGGTAAGACTGTTTTCGGGAAGCTTTACCAGAACGAAATTGCCGTTGACAGGAAAAGTGCGGATGCCCGGAATGTCTGACAGGCTTTGGCAGACATAATCCTTTTCCTGCTCTACGGTTTTTCTTACTGAATCAATGAAGGCGGTATCCCGGAACATAACGGTTCCCATTAAATCAGCCACGGAATTAACATTCCAGGGGTCCTGGGCTTTGGACGCCCCCTCAAGCAGGTCTTTGCTGCCGGTCAGGGCATAGCCGAGGCGCAGCCCCGGAGTGGCAAAAAATTTGGATGTGCCTCTTAACACAAAGAGGTTATCGTAGGTTCCCGTCAAATCCGCTGCCGTAATTTCATGAGAGCGCGCAGAAAATTCCACATAGGTTTCATCTATCATCAGCCAGATATTTCTTTTTTGAAAATTCTCACAAAGCTTTGCCAAATCCTTTTTGGAAAGAGCGCCGGAGGTGGGGTTATTGGGATTGCATAAAATAACCAGTTCCGTTTCGTCCGGCGTCTGTTCTATAATTTCATCGGGCGTAAGGATAAAATCCGAAGCCTCCTTTGCCGTAATATATCCGATTTTGCTGCCGCATCTTTTTAAATCCTTTTCATATTCGGAATAGGTTGGTCCTATGATAACAGCGTATCCGGGAGAGACCAGATTGATGAACAGGGTCAGAAGCTCTGTTACGCCGTTTCCCAGAATAATGTTTTCGGAAGCGGCTCCCGTGTAGGAGGCGATGGCGTCCTTTAATTCTTTATAATCCCTGTCAGGATATCGGGAAATGACAGAAACGTTATTTTTAAGGGCTTCCTCTGCTTTTTTTGAAAAGCCCACAGGGTTGACATTTGCTGAAAAACTTACAATGCGCTCCTTGGGAATGCCGTAGTCCGCTTCAATTTTTTCTAAATCACTGCCGTGAAATGCCGTATCTTGTTTTTTCATCTTAATCTCCGTTTCGCCGCTTTTTTTTACATAAACCACTTTTTAATGACTTTGTTGGAATCGCATTTGACTTATGCTATAATTATTATAACTATTTTTGTTGAAATTACAATCCGACGGGGAGATGAATCTGATGGATTCCAGAATGGAGTATTTTCAGAATAATGGATTTGAATATGGCAGCGGCACGCTGGAATTTGATGTTCCCTTATTGGAAATCAAGGCAGAAGCAGGGAAAGAATATAAGGGAAAGTTTCAAATTCTGGTTCATTCGGAACATGAGGTGTCAGGAAGCGTTTATACGACCGATTACAGAATAGAGTGTCCCAAAGGGGGATTTAAGGGAAAGAATCTGGAGGTTCCCTTTATTTTTGATACTACGGGAATGGAGCGGGGCGATAAGGCAAAGGGCGAATTCTATATTATTTCCAATCTGGGAGAATACTATCTGCCCTACGAGGTGCAGATTGAAAATGTTTCCATGAACAGTGAGCTGGGAGAAATCAAAAACCTCTTTCATTTTGCAAATCTGGCAAAGGTAAACTGGAATGAAGCCCTGGACTGCTTTTACGATGAAAAATTTATCGACATTTTAAACGGAAGCGGAAGACAGTATGTAGAGGTTTATCAGGCATTGTCCCAGGAGGGAAGGAAAGAAGGAAACCGGGACTTCGCCATGGAGCAGTTTCTGGTTTTGATCAAAAAGAAACAACCCGTAACCTTTGAATGTCCGGTTACAGAATTTTCTTATTCAAAAGAAGAGGTTCCCGATACGGTAGAAATAGAAATCCACAAAAACGGCTGGGGCTATACCGGGCTTTCCCTTTCGACGGAAGGTTCCTTTATCACAGGGGATGTTCAGATACTAAAGGAAACGGATTTTGTAAATAATACGGCCGTTGTTAAAATAAATGTAGACAGGCAGAAGCTGCACAGAGGGAAAAACACCGCCGGAATACGGCTTCAGAGCGAAATGTCCTCCATTCTTTGTAAAATCCTTGTGGAGAATGATGAGGGTATATCCAAAGACAAAAAGAGGCTTGCAAAACGGCAGACGAAACAGCTGACGGATTTGATGATGAGGCTGTATCTGGATTACCGCACAGGAAGGAAAAGCGGGGAGGAATGTGAGAAAATCGCTTCCGGCGTTCTGGAATATGTAAGGGGAACGAATGCTTTAATGCCCGCCTTATATGATATCCATATGAAACTTCTTATGGGACAGGAAAATGTTGCCACATGGCTGTTAAAGCATGCAAAAAGAATGATGGCAGATACACAGGTTCCCCTGTCTGTTTACTGCTATTATTTATATCTGGCGTCCATGGCAAAGGGAGAGGACGGGGAACAAGCGGATGCGGTTCTAAACCAGTACAGAAAACAGTATCCGGACAAGTTCATAATATACTGGGGCTATATGCACAAGGAAAATCTCCGTAAGGAAAATCCGGGAAATGTATACCGGACGTTGAAGGAATTGTGGGAAAAGGGCTGCTTCAGCCCCATACTTTATCTGGAAGCTGCAATGGTGGTGCTGGAAAATCCCGCGCTCTTTACCATAATGGATGTATTTGAAATCCAGCTGCTTCTTTTTATGGAGCGTTACGAGTTGATAACTGAAGAATTTGCCGGACGGATATATACGGCTGCCGAATCGGCCAAGGATTATTATCCGGAGCTGGTGGCTCTTATGAAAAAGTATCCCGCAGAGAATGAGGAAAAAATGCTGAAAGCTATGTGCCTTCAGTATATGAGAGGCGGCTGTGTAGGAAAGGAAGCTGCAAAATGGTTTGAAAAAGGCATTCTTCGTGATTGCAGGATCACAGGACTGTATGAGGCTTATGTGCGGGCCCTGGAATTCGACAGCCGGGCGGTTTTACCGCAGGAAGCAGTGAGATATTTTGCCTTTGATACCTCTCTGGATGAAGGACATCTCGCCTACGTCTATGAAAAGGTCATCAGACAGCAGGAGGAGTTAAAGCCGGAATACGAGGAGAAAATCAGGAGATTTGTTATAAAACAGATGATGGCGGGCAGAATTGATGCCAGCCTTGCTTACCTTTACAGAAATATATTGATGCCTGAGGATATGGATTCCGAAATGCAGGAGCAGCTTTTAAAGCTTGTTTTTGCCGGGGAAGTCGTTGTGAGGCAGAAAGACTTCAAATATTGTATTGTCAGACATGGGGGCATTAAAAAGCAGGAGAGATTCCCCGTTAAGGGAGGGCGTGCCGTTGTCATGCTTTATTCAGAGGATTACGTGCTGCTATTCGAGGATGAGAATGGCTTATGCCGCTATCTGGAAACCGGCTATGAGGTGCGTCCGCTGATGGGCTTTGAAAGGATGAAACGGCTGCTGAAGAACTGCGAAATGACCAATTTCGGCGTATGTTTTCACAAATGCGCAATGGAACCCTTGGAAGGACTGAAAGGGAAAGAAGATTTTGAAGCAGCGGAAAAGGTTTACCGGTGGCTTCTCACAAGAGAAGAACTGACGGAGCGGTTCCGTCATGAAACGGCAGGAAAGCTTTTGCATGCATATGTACGGTTTGAACTTTGGGAGGAACTGGACGACTATCTGCAGAGTCTTGATATACAGGATTTTGAAGGGAAAGACAGAGCGGAGTTCATCAGTATTCTCTGTGAAAGGGGATTTTATAAAAAAGCATTTTCTTATGCATGCGCATATGGTTGTGAGAGAGTGGAAAGAAAGATTATGGCAAGGCTGTGTCAGGTTGCCATTGAAGATGCGGAGGGCGGCTGTGATGAAAAGCTGGTAAATCTGGTCTACCGGGTATTTGAGAGCGGAAAATACACGGAAACCATGATAAAATACCTTGTAGTCTGGTTCCGGGGAACGGTTAAACAGATGCGGGATGTCTGGAAAGCAGCTGTGTCCATGGAGATTGATGCCCTGCCTATGGCGGAACGGATACTGGAACAGATTTTATTTACGGATGCCTATACCTCTGACCGGGGGGAAATATTCGCCTATTATTCCGAGCGCGGCGGAAGAGGCGAGCTGGTCAGGCTGTTTCTTTCCATGCGTGCAAGAGAATATCTTGTAAGAGGAGAGACAGTGGAAGAAGAACTGTTTTTAAAACTGGAGAACTATATGTCGGAAGGCGGAGACTTTTTGCCGGAAGCGGGGGCGGCGGTTCTGAAATATAACAGCGTCCGTATTTCAAAGCTGACAGATGAGAAAAAACAGCTGTGCAAAACACTGTTGGAAGAAAGCCTGAAAAAGGGAATTTACTTTTCCTTTTTTGAAGCCTATAAGAAATTGTGCCCCGAGGTAGAAATTTACGGGGAAAAAAGTTACATAGACTACCATACAAAGCCGGATGCCAAAGTGATCATACACTATATTCTGGATAAGGGCAATGGAGAAGACGGCGACTACTGCACAGAGGAAATGCGGGAAATCTATCCGGGAATTTATCAAAAGGAATTTCGTCTGTTTTTTGGCGAACAGCTGCAGTATTATGTGACGGAAGGATACGGGGAAGAAGAACAGTTTGTAATGAGCGGGAATCTGGAACAGAGCGGCGTAATGAGCGAAAACGGCCTCGGAAAATACAGGCTTTTAAATGATATTTTACTATCCATGGAAATGCATGACTATGCCACTGCGGATGTTCTGGTAAAAGAATATGCCCAGAATGAATATCTGACGGCAAAGATGCTCCGGATACAATAGAAGGGACGGAATATGAGCGAAACAGAAAATTATGTAATCGGCTTTGATTTGGGAAATGAATATGCGCAGATCAGCTTTGTGACTTTTGAAGAAGAGGAAGGCGATGTCTATAATATTCCGGTCTGCATTTGTAAAGGAAGCGGCGAAAACCGGTGGTTTTACGGAAAAGAGGCGCAAAAGTCTGCCGCTTCGGGAGAGGGCTGTCTTGTAGAGCAACTTCTGGAAGCGGCTCTTAGAGAGGAAACCATCAGAATAGATGACCGGGAAACGGATGCTGCGGATTTGTTGATCCTCTTTATGAGAGACTGTTTGTCCCGGCTGGGAGTGTACAAGGAAGAGGCGCGCATCAAGGCGCTTGTCATATCGGTGGATGAACTGTCGCCGGAAATGGTACGGCTTATGGAAAAGGTAAAATCCGCTCTGAAGGAATTTGAAAATATCTTTTTTGAGCCAAAGGTGGAAAGTCTGTTCTATTACACCATTCATCAGCCCAAAGAGCTTTGGAGCTATGAGGTGGGCGTTATAGATTTTTCGGAAATGTATTTAAAGACCTGTCGTGTGGAAATGAGACACAAATCCAGACCCATTGTTACGACCATAGATCTTAAGGAGTATAAAGAGATAAGGATTCCCAAAGAGTTTTCCTCCATTATGGAGCAGGACAGTTATCTGGAGGCATTGGATGAAAAGCTCTGTGAGGTTATGGAAGGCTTTCTGGAGGGGCATATTGTTACAAGCATTTATCTGACGGGAAAGATTTTTGAAAAGGAATGGTATCCTAAGACATTAAAGCTCATATGCAGAAACAGAAGAGTGTTTTCCGGAAGCAATCTCTATAGTAAAGGCGCCTGCTTAAGCGGTATGGAGCGGATAGCGCCGGGAGAAAATGCAAAAGCATATTTGTATCTTGGCAGGGAAAAATTAAAGATAAATATCGGCGTTCTGCGCATGGAACAGGGAAAAACAGTGCAGGAAATCCTTTTGGACGGAGGCACTAACTGGTTTGAGGCTGTTGCGGAATTCACCTTTATGCCGGGAGAGGACATGCATCTTCCCATCGTTTTAGTTCCTCTGGACGGAAGCAGGGAACGAATCGTTCCGGTGGTTCTGCCGGAAATAAAGGACAGAGAATTGAAAACCTTAAGGTATAAATGCCGTCTGTCCATGAAATCGGAAAACGAGCTGTCGGTTGTGGTGGAAGATATAGGGCTTGGCATGTTTTATAAGCCCGATGGAAAAAAATATGAGGAAATCATTTCTCTTGGGGGAAGTTTATGAGCTATGTAGTGTTTTGCAAAGGGAAAACGGCAAAAAAGCCTTATTGGATCGAAGATTTAAAACTTTACCTTTATTCTATGGAAGAACTCTGTTATTATATCTACAGCAATGTGCTGCTTTGTGACAGAGAATTGTTAAAGCCGGGTCTGGCCTTCTGGATAAAGGATGAATGCGGTCTGCCGGACTTATATGCCAGTATTGATGTGGTGCTTCACAAGGATCCGAAGCCGGAGCGGGTGGCAGCCCAGATTTTTGCCTATATGGATTATCTCGGAAAACAGGAGAGAGATGCTGTCTGCGGCAAGATAAAGAAAGCAGCGGCATTGGGAATCAATGAGAGAAAAAAGAGCCGCGGCGATTTGCTTTATCTGGGAGGAAAATACGGGGAAGCCATCAAAGTCTACGAGGATTTGCTTTTGAAGGAGAGCTTTGATGATGAAAAAATGCAGCACAGTCTTCTTTATAATATAGGATGCTGTTATGGAAATATGCTCTATTATGAGATTGCCTGTGAATGTTTCATGAAAGCGGCGGCAATGGAGATTGACAAAGACGGAGACATGACGGCGGCCCTGTTTTGTAAACGTATGGTTCTTGACGGGAGAGAATGGGGAGCCTTTTTGCGGGAGCATAGTGAGTTTTCGGCACTTGTTGAATCTATGGAAAATGAGCGGGAGACGCTTTTGGAGCAGTGGGAAAGAGGGCATCTGGCAAAAGAGCTGGAAGGACTGAAAAGAGGACACGAGGGCAGAGAAAAGGAATATTACGCACGCCTGACGGAGCTTGTTGAAGAATGGAAAAGAGGCATTCATGAATATTTTTAAAAAATTATTTCGAAAAAGAACAGAATACCAGCCTTTGGAAGAGTTGGAGCAGGAAGAAGCCGACGGGAAGTATGACGGCAGAAGAACATTGGATGTTGACGACGGGGGGCAGAGAAGGAAATTTGTGGAAAGCTGTCTGGAGCAGATGCGGGAGTCGGCAGAGGAGATTGAAAGGCTTCAGGACGAATACCGTCTGGTAAATGCCTATTTAAAGGATATGGAGGAAATAGACGCGCTGCCTGAATATGAAAGGAGCCTCATAGAGGAGCATGCCAAGGCTATTTATACGCTGGATGAGGACAGGGCGCAGTTTGAAAGCAGAAGCAGCCATATGGCGGAATCCGATTACAGACGGATGGAGCGTATGGAAGAGGAAGCGGAAGAGGGCATTAAAAAACTAAAGGAAGCGGAAGGATATCAGGAAAAAATCAAAAAGGATTTACAGCGTCTGGAAGGAGAAAAGCATGCCTGCAGATACAGAATGAATGAAGCAAATGTTTCCCTGATGAATACAAGGGGAATGACTGTAATCTGTGTGATTGCGGCAGCTGCCTGCGTAGTGATTCTTCTTTGTCTGGAATTATTGTTATCCCTGGATGCCAAAATCGGTTATCTGCTTATGGCCGTTGTGGCCGCGCTGGTGCTGACAGCTTTATTTGTGAAATATAAAGAGGCGGACAGGGAACTCCGTGTATCATCCGCCAGTTTAAATAAAGTAATTCTGTTACAGAATGCAGTAAAGATCCGTCTGGTAAACAATACCAATCTTTTAGACTATCTGTATATGAAGTACGGAACCGGAAGCGCTTCAAGACTGGAAGAGCTGTGGACGAAATACCAGGTGGAAAAAGAAGAACGGCAGAAAATACAAAAAACCGAAGAGGAACTGGACTTTTTCAGCGGTCAGCTGGTCAAACAGCTGAAAAACTACCGGCTTTTTGATCCTGTTATCTGGGTGCATCAGACCAAGGCTATTTTAGATCCAAAAGAAATGGTGGAAATACGCCACAATATGATTCTCCGAAGACAAAATTTAAGGAAGCAGATGGATTTTAATGCCGAAAATGCCAAAACCGCAAAAGAAGAAATTATGGCTTTGGTAAAAGAATATCCCAAATACGGAAGAGAAATCCTGGATATGGTCTCTGTTTACGAAAAACGGTTCGGGGTGTAGAATGCGGTTATTCAGGAAGAAACCCCTTGGAGTTTTATTGACAGAAACGCTTTAGCATGATACTATGACAAAGTAATTTTATATGGTTCGTAATTTGTAAAAATCCGACGGATGAGTGAAAGAGCGGATGAGCAAAAAGAGCGGACAAGAGGATTTACAGGAGGAGATTATTATGAAAAAGGCATTAGCA
>CAZDRM010000063.1:0-11713 GCA_964507745.1 uncultured Lachnospiraceae bacterium | reverse complement strand
ATTGAAAATCTCCTTCAGCAGCCTTTTTACGCAAAATTACCCAGAAAAACCATTGTTGCACAATTTCTATATTCATTTCGCCCATAAACTCCCGGTAGTTTGTGCTGAGACCAAAAGGTTTTTCGGAAAAATCAACCTGATATCTGTATTCTCCCGGCTTACATTTTTCAAAGGTGTAAAATCCGCAAAAAAATCCGGTCATGGCATATCCCTGATCTGCCATTTCATTTAGCCAAAGGGTTTCTTTATCTTTATCATAGTATAAGCGAAACTTGATCATTTATTTTCCCTCCTTCATTAATTCTGCGTTATGCAACAACTCTTTAAGACGTTTTACTTCTTCGTCAAAAGCAAACCTGCCTTCATCGGTAATGAGATATTCTTTTTTCTTGCGGGATTCGGTATCCTCACTGTAAATTTTTATCCAACCTTTTTTAACAAGGGACTGAATAGCGCCGTATAAGGTTCCGGGTCCTAAAGAAACTCTTTTATCGGTTAACTCTTCTACTTCCTGAGTAATGCCGTAGCCGTGGTTTGGTTTTCTTACAGCAAGCAGAATATAAAATAGCGCTTCTGTAAGGGGAATATTTTTTTCCAAAATAATCTCTCCTTTCTTTGGATTATAAATGTCGTACCATGATGTATCGTTTAACGATGTATTGTAATTACAATATATCAGCACACGATATATCTGTCAAGGATATATTAAAAATTTTTAATAATATAATTTTGCAGGAGGAAAAGTGAAAAAGGTTGATATTAGAAAGTGGCATAATGAGATATCTTTAATAGTTGTGTTTACTCGGATAAAATAGAACGATATAATTAAAAAGTATGAAAAATAGTAAGAAATATGCAGTTGCAATTTAAAGTTGCGTAATTGAAACCGTATTTTGGTAGTGTGCTACCGGTAAAAATAGTAAGTTTGGAATTGGAAGGAGGAACAGGATATGACCTTTGGAGAAAAAATACAAAAATTGAGAAAAGAGGCCGGTTTATCTCAGGAAGAACTTTCTTATCAATTAGAGGTATCGAGGCAGGCAATCAGTAAATGGGAGTGTGACAACGGCTATCCGGAGACAGAAAAGATTATCAAGATGAGTAAATTGTTTCATGTTTCTTTAGACTATCTTCTTAATGAGGAAGATGAGCAAAAGCCGGAAATGAATCCTGAGGAAAAAGGAATATATGTCAGCCGGGAAATGGCGGTAGGCTTTCTTTCCTATCAAAGAAGAAAGCTACAGAAAACGGGCATTGCAGTCAGTTTATTTATCGGTAGTTTGTCCCTTTCTTTTTGGGATGCGGAAATCAACATGATATTGTTTATGGCATTTACTATTATAGGAATTGTGCTTTTATTTTCCGTAAAATTAGCGGATAATCCATATCGTAAAATCTGGATGGAGAATTTATTTTTTGATAAAACCGTAAAATCAGAATTGGTTTCCGCTTATGCCGATAAGAAAAAAGCAGCTCATTTATTTAATCTTACAGGCATTGCTCTGATTGCCATAGGATTTTTGCTTTGTCCCCTTTTGGTTCCGGCAGAAATGTATGTTTTGGATAATATTGTTTTTATCTGCGGGATGATACTGGCGGGAATCGGAGCATTTTTATGTATCTATATGTCCGGTATTATCCGGGCATACCGACTGTTAATTATGAACGAAGAATATCATGACAAAAGAAAGTGAGGATATTATGAGGAAAAATGTTTTAGGATTTTTTATAGTTTTTGTTTTACTATGCGGATGTGGGACAGATAAAGTACCGTTTATGGAGGAGCAGGAGGAAAATAAGCAATATACAGCGGAAGAATTGGGTAATCTGGTTCAGATTGAAATATATTCCGGGAAAGAGGAAGAACCTCTCAATATAATCGATCGGGAAGAAATATTATATCAATACAATCAATGTCTGGATTATAATAATTTGAATTCAGAGGAGCAGCAGAAAGAACTGGAGAAAAATGTGGAAGGATTGGAGGAAGAATACACTATCGTTTCTTATAAACGTCCGGCCGCATTGATTAATGATGAATCCCTGGAAAAAAATACCACCATTACAATTTATGAAAATAGTAATATTGTCAAAATGACGGTATCCCAGGAGAGCATAAAAGGTGCTTATGTACCCGAGGAATTTTTAATATTCTATTATGAAGCTTCTGAAGAGGATATGGAATTTTATCGCTCGTTAGTTGAAGAATGAAAATATAAAAACGGAAAGCATCCACCTCATCTGGGTTTCTGCTTTCCGTTTTCATTTTATAATCAGTTATTACTGCGGAGCAGTGTTTTCTAAAGGAATATCTTTTTCTTTTGAAAAAAGGAGCTTCAAAAGAACCGGTGTTAAAACAGAAGAACAGATAATCAGAAGAATAACAGCCGTAAAATATTCCGCTGTAATCATTCCCGCCGATAAGCATTTCTGGGTAACAATTAAGGCTACTTCACCACGGGTCATCATGCCCACACCGATTTTTAAAGAATCATTCCATTTAAATCTGCACATTCTTGCCATAAGACCGCAGCCGATAATTTTGGAAATCAGAGCTACAAGGACAAAGGCAAGACAGAACAGCAGGAGTTTTGTGTTTACGCTATCAAAAGTAGTTTTTAATCCGATTCCCACAAAAAAGGTTGGTGCGAAAATCATATAAATACTGATATGGGTTTTCCGGTTGATATAGTCTGCATCGTCTAAGCTGCAAAGGACAATACCCGCTACGTAGGCTCCGGTAATATCGGCGATACCAAAATATTTTTCTGCCACATAGGAAAGAGCAAAGCAAAGAACAAAACCGAAAATAGGAATTCTCTGAGTATGAGGATTACGGTTATCCAGCCATTTGAAAAATTTATGTGCAATTGTCCCGCCAATAATGGCAACAATAAAGAAGAGAATTGTTTTTATAACGACCATGGATGGTTTTACATCGGGATTTTTAAATCCGATAACAACGGTCAAAACAATAATGCCAATAACATCATCTATAATGGCGGAACTTAAAATAGTAGTTCCTACAGTTCCTTTTAATTTGCCAAGCTCCTGAAGGGCGGCAACGGTAATGCTGACACTGGTGGCTGTCATAATGGCGCCAATAGACATTGCAGAGTAAAAGCCTGCGGTTCCGATTCCTTCGAATCCATAAAAACCGAAATATAAAAGGGCGCCAAGAGCAAAGGGAATAAAAACGCCGCTGCAGGCAATGGCAAGAGCTTTAGGCCCCGTTTTAATTAAATCTTTTAAATCCGTTTCCAGGCCTGCGGAAAACATTACAAGGATAACGCCGATTTCTGCCATTTTAGTGATGAAATCAGAAGGTTGAACCAGACTTAAGAAACAGGGTCCGATTAAAAGACCGGCCACGATCTGCCCTGCCACCTGGGGAAATTTTAATTTTCTGGCAGCCATGGCGCAAAGCTTTGCAGATAACAAAATAATTGCCAGATCTCTGAGTATTTCATATGTTTCCATATTTTCATATCCTTTCGTATCTTCTCAACACAAAATTTAGCAGAGTATGAAAGATACTGCAAGGGAAAAATTGCTTTTTTTTAAGTTCAATGCCGATTTTTCAATAAAATTTGCGGTAAAAAATAAAAAAATCATTGAAAGAAAAATATTTGTGTTGTATATTAATATATGTGCCCCGTATATGAGGGGAGCTTCATTACAATTGAATAACGAAGCGTGGCTCAGCTTGGTAGAGCGCTGCGTTCGGGACGCAGAGGTCGCAGGTTCAAATCCTGTCGCTTCGATTATGAGGAGGGCTGACTTGATATTTGAAATCGGGTTGGTTCTTTTCTTTTTTAGCCGGAAACGGATTTGCAGAATTTATGGGGGTAAGTATATGAAGCAGTTTGTAAATATTATATTGGCGTCGGGTTCTCCCAGAAGAAAAGAACTGTTTGGGCAGGCAGGGATTGATTTTACAGTTGTCAAAAGCGATGCGGAGGAAAAAATCACAAGTACTGTTCCCGATAGAGCCGTTATGGAGCTTGCGTCCCAAAAGGCGGAAGCGGTTAAAAAGGAATTATTGGATAAAGAATCACGTTATAAAGAATTATCAGACGAGGGAATTTTAATAGTGGGAGCGGATACGGTAGTTGTTTCCGGCGGAAGGATTTTAGGAAAGCCCCAAAATGAAAAGGATGCTCTGGATATTCTTATGTCCTTATCGGGGAAGAATCATTCGGTTTATACGGGAGTCTGCGGTATTTATCTGGATAAAGAGGGAAAAGTAATTGAAGAGAAGTGTTTTTGTTTTGCTGAAGAGACCGTTGTAACTATGTACCCATTCATGGAAGAGGAAGCCAAGGCATATATTATGACAAAGGAACCCATGGATAAGGCGGGAGCTTATGGCATTCAGGGAATAGGGGCTTTGCTTGTTCGGGGAATACAGGGAGATTATAACAATGTGGTAGGCTTTCCTCTGGCAGCATTTTTCCGTCTGGGTTGTCAGAAGAATTTCTTTCGATTATAATTAAAATAACTATAAAATATGGGGACAGTTTATGACAAAAGAAAGATATGTGGAGCTGGATCTTGCCAAAGGAGTGGGAATACTCTTTGTTATTATGGGGCACATCCAGTACATTAGTGAAAATTTCCGCAACTTTATTATTGCATTTCATATTCCCCTGTTTTTTATCATTGCCGGAATGTTAATATGCATTCAGGAAGAGGACAAAAAGAGTCTGGCGAAAACGGTTATGAAAAAGGGCAGGTCTATTTTGCAGCCATATTTTATTTTCAGCCTGATTTTTATTATTGCCCAATATGAGGCGTATCGAATCGGAAGTTCCATTACGCTGGAGCTTATAAAACAGAATATTTATCTGACCCTTATTTTATACGGAATGTCAGTTATATGGTTTTTAGGGGCGCTCTTTGCCGGAGAAATGGCATTTTTGGTGGTTATAAAATGCTTCAGAAAAAAATGGACGCCTCTGGTATTGATGTTGTGGATGATTGTAAGCTGCATTGCCAACAGGGCTTTGCAATATTATAGAGGTATTTATGATAATCTTCCTTATATAAATTATCTTGCTTATTTTTTGCAGATGATAATCCGTATCGGAATCATTGCATTTTTTGTGGGTCTTGGGTTTTATTTCTGGATGTTCAGACAGAAAGTAAAAATTTCCTCTTTGGCAGCAGGCCTTTTGGGTATGGCGGCTCTTTTGATTACTGTTTTTATCAGCCGTTTAAATGGCGGAGTGGACCTGCACTATATGGTCTTTCATAATGAGTTTTTATATTTTTGCGGAACCATAACAGGCAGTATAGGGGTACTGGGGATTTGTTACGCATTAAAAGATTTCATAAAATTCCCTCTTTTAAGAATACTGGAGTTTTATGGCAAAAATTCCCTGATCGTTATGCTGACTCATGTTGATACCTATCTGATGTATGCGTCTACCATTGTTGTTATGCATTATAATAAAGATATTCTGGATTATCAGGGAAATATCAGATTTTGCACCGAGCTGTTTTTATTGGTTACGGCTGCGGAGGCAGTGGTCATTTTTGTAATAAACCGCTATTTCCCGTGGATGGTGGGAAAAAAGCGAAGGAGAAAATAAATGGATATTATACGGAAGTTTAATGAGATTGATTTAAAGAGAGTCATGCGTATCTGGTATGACGGAAATCTGGAAGCCCATGATTTTGTTGACAAAAGTTACTGGGAGCGGAATTTCGGATTCGTGAAGCGGTCTTTGCCGGAATCGGAAGTATATGTATATGAGATTGACGGATATGTAGTGGGATTTGTAGGCATTGACGAAGGTTATATAGCGGGACTTTTTGTGGATAAGGAGTACAGAGGGGTCGGAATCGGAACAAAGCTCATAGAGTATGTGAAGGAATTATACGACTTTTTTACCCTCCATGTATTTGAGAATAATTATGGTGCGGTAACCTTTTATGAGAACAGAGGACTTATTAAAAAGGAAGAAAGCGTTCATGAGGATCTGGGCGAGGTAGAATATCTGATGTACTACCGCAGGAAAAAAGAGGAGTAATTTATTGGCAAAGAAAAATGACGGATTTATCATGCAGGCGGGGATTCTCGCCATGGCGGGTATTATCTGCAGGATTATCGGAATTTTATATAGAAGTCCTTTGGCGGCGGTCATCGGAGATGAAGGAAACGGGTATTACGGCTCGGCCTATAATATTTATGCCATTATCCTTTTAATAAGCTCCTATTCTATTCCTTCGGCAATTTCCAAAGTAATTGCGGGGAAGCTGGCATTAAAGGAATACAGAAATGCCCAAAGGATTTTCCATTGTGCTTTTATTTATGTAATTGCCGTGGGCGGCGTTGCAAGTCTGTTCGCTTTTATTGCAGCAGGCATTCCGGGTCTGCTGGTAGAGGAAAATGCTGCCAATGTATTACGGATATTTGCGCCTACGATTTTCTTTTCCGGTCTTTTAGGTGTATTGCGGGGATATTTTCAGGCTCATAAAACCATGGTCCAGACGTCCATTTCTCAGATACTGGAACAGATTTTAAATGCGGTCATCAGTATTCTGGCGGCATATCTTTTAAAACAAACGGTAATAGAAAAGGATTTAACGACTCAGGCAATTTACGGAGCCATGGGAAGTGCATTGGGAACAGGTGCCGGAGTTTTGATCGCACTGGCATTTATGTGGCTGGTATATGGCATGAACCGGAAGGTAATTGCCAAAAGGCTTAAGAGAGATAAATCAGGTAACACTTTAAGCTATTCGGAAATATTCAAGATTATTTTCTTTCTGGTAACGCCCTTTATTTTAAGCACTTTTATTTATAATTTCAGTACTTCCCTGGATGAAACTATTTACAGGAAAATTTTGAAGCTTGTGAAGGATGTGGATGTTTCCCAGATTGCTACATGGTACGGAATTTATTCCGGAAAGGCCGTTGTTATTTCAAATATTCCTATTGCCATTGCATCTGCCATGTCGGCTGCTATGATTCCAAGTATTTCCGGCAAATTTGCAACGGGAGATATTAAAGGAGCAAGAGACAAAGTACATACAGCCATTTTGACGACTATGCTGATTGCTATTCCTGCCGCTGTGGGAATCGGAGTTCTGGCGAAACCGGTAGTAAGCTTCCTGTTTCCGGGACAGACATCTTTGGATATGGCAGCAGGGCTGCTTCGGGCTTTAAGCATAACCGTGGTTTTCTATTCTCTCTCCACTTTGACGAATGCTGTTTTGCAGGGAATCGGGAGGGTAAATATTCCGGTTATTAATGCGGCAATTGCTTTGGCAGCACAGACAATCATATTAATACCCTGCTTATGGTTTACAAATTTAAATTTATACAGTCTTGTCATTGCGGCAGTTGTGTATTCCCTGTTGATGTGTATCCTGAATGGAATTTCAGTGCGAAGGAGTCTGCATTATAAACAGGATGTATTAAAAATCTTTGTTTTACCGGCAGCAGCATCTGTCGTTATGGGTGCGGCGGCTTACGGAACTTATACGGGGCTATTTCATCTGGCAGAGAGCAATGTGATTTCCCTGATATCCGCAGTTATGGTGGGGGCAGTAATTTATGGAATATTGATTTTAAAGATGGGTGTGCTGAAAAGAAATGATATTCTGGCAATGCCAAAAGGAAGTAAGCTGGCAGCAATGCTCGAAAAACTACATTTAATATAAGGAAGAAAAACTTTTAAAAATCAGATATGTGGGAAAGGTAATTAAAATCCTTTTCCACATATTTTATTTTGGAATAATAGTGTAAATTAATTAATTTATTGACAGTAAAAAAAATATATATTAAAATTAATAAAAATAAGATAATAATAAAGAATAAGGTAAAAAGAACTGATAAAAGAGGAATACACCTATGGGAAGAGTAAACGAAAGAGGCGCAGGAAGAAAGCCCGCTTTATCCAAGGAACAATTGACTGAAATTAAAAAGCGCCGTAACAAGGGAGAAAGTGTTACGGCATTAGCGAAAGAGTATGGAATTTCCAGACAGGCTTTGTCCGGTTACCTGAATAAAAAAAATTCCGATGAGGAATTAATCTGCCGGACTATACGCAAATGGGCGCAGTTGAATCAGCGTTTTCGGAATATCAATGTAAAGGATTATATCATGCGCATGGATTTTATGTGTGAAGATGAGTGCTGTACGGAAATTTTAATAGATTTCAGAGAACAGAAAATAGCAATTCAAAATGAAACGGATAATTTACTGCACAGGGCGTTTGGAATAAAAGCAAAACCTACATGGGAAGATTTTGAGGAATTTCTGGAAAGCCGATGCTTTCCAAGAACCAGAGAGGGGATTTCACTTATATTAGAAGATTTGGAACTGGATTTTTATGATCCCCTTTCCATTGTAGAGAAAACCCAGGGCAGAATGGCAGAGGATGCACAATGGATTAAAATCTGGTATCTGATTCCGGAGGATGTACAAAATGAATGAAAAAATAATAGAAATAGAAAAAGAACATATTCTAACCGGAACCGGCTATTCCTCCAAAGGGAATCAGTTAAAATGGGAGGTAGACGGTTACTGGTATAAGGCGGACGCCTTTGGCTTTGAAAGTCTGGCGGAAATTATTGTTTCCCATTTGATGCAATATTCGAATATTAAAGGCTTTGTAGATTATGAGCCGGTTACTATTATTTATAAAGGTAAAAGCTATCGCGGCTGTCGGAGCAAAAGTTTTCGCGGGAAAAAAGAGGAGTTGGTAACCCTGGAGCGATTGTCGAGACAGTATACAGGGTTTAGTCTGGCGAAAGAGCTGGGACGGATTTCGGATGTAAAACAAAGAATTTTATATGTGACAGAGCTGGTAGAGAATGTGACCGGCTTAGAGGGATTTGGAGGATATCTCACGAAAATGCTGGAAATAGACGCATTCTTTTTGAATGAAGACCGACATACAAATAATATTGCACTCCTCTATGATTCCGAAAAAAAGGAATACGGCTTTTGTCCTTTTTTTGATATGGGGCTGTCGCTTTTTTCAGATACCAGAGAAGCTTACCCCATAGAAAAAGATTTTGAGGAGTGCAGAAAAGTAATTGCGGCAAAGCCTTTTAGCCGGGACTTCGATGAACAAATGGATGCGGCAGGACAGCTTTTTGGGAGCCATTTAAAATTTCATTTTTCAGCAAAGATAATGAAGAAGCTTTTAGATGAAATCAAAGCCTTCTACAAAAAGGAAGAAATAGAAAGAGTAGAAGGCGTCCTGCAGAATCAAATGAGGAAGTATCAGTATATGTTTAATTTATAAATTCCTTATTTGTAAGGCTGTAGTTCCTTCTGCAGCCGAAAATCCCAATTTCTCATAAAAAGAGACTGTATTTCTATTTTCGCAGATTACAACCAGATAAAGATAATCCTTATAAATCTGTTTTATCCGTCTTATCAAGGATGCGCCGATTCCCCGATTTTGACAGGAGGGACGCACTAATAAATAATGAATATATGCATTTAATTCCTTATCATCCAAAACCTCTATAAGCCCCACTAATTTGTTATTTTCCCATGCGGAAATAACAGTTCCCGCATTTTGGAAGGCCTTGGACAGTCTGTCCGCATAGCGGGCTGACAGCCAGTTGACGGATTCGAACAATTCTCTCAAATTTTCTTCCGATATCCATCTGTTGAGACAATAGCAGATACTGCCTTCTTTCATATCAAGTCCCATACATAGAGATTCCGTCATATTTTTATAAGCGCCATAATTTTCTATCTGCTCAAATCCGTACCGGGAATATAAACGGACAGAGGCCTGTAAAAAACTTCCGGTTTCCAAAATCATATGTTGGTAACCGGATTTTTTGGCATGTGAAATCAACCGCTCCAATAAAAGACCGCCCACATTTTGTCCTCTGTAGTTTTCCCGCACAAAAACTCTTTTAACCTCAATATCCGTGTCTGAATATTTCCGAAGGGCTGCACAGCCCACGGCTTCTTCATTATGATAAGCAATTATTACATAATCCATTGTATCCAAATAATTAAATTTTTTATATTTTTCCCTTTTAGATTCTCCGCCGATGGCAATATCAAGAAAAGAGTCCAGTTCGTTGCATAAACAAACAAAATCTTTGTTGTCAGAGTTAACCTGTTGTAATGATATTTGATTCACTATAAATTCCTCCCATGCTGAGCAACTTCAAAATTCCAGACCGTTTGTCAAAAAATTTGAATTGCTTTGTTGCCACAATCATAGCATCATGATAATATATCTGTAAATGCGATTATATGAATATCAGTAATTCGAAAAAGTGATAAGAGGAACAGTATGGATACGGAAAACTTACGAACATTTATTGCGTTAGCGGAACATAGAAACTTTACTAAAACAGCGGATACGCTCTTTATAGCACAGTCTACGGTAACAAACCGTATTGCAGAGCTGGAAAGGGAAACCGGCAGACCGCTTTTTTGGAGAAATAAGAGAAAGGTCACTCTTACGGCGGAAGGAGAGGCTTTCTTAGGTTATGCCAAGAGAATTGTGGAATTATCCGATACGGGCATTCAGGATATTAATTCTTTAAACAAATATTCTGATATATTGAGAATCGGAACCACAAATACTGTATACGAGTGTCATCTTTTTCCCAAGATCAGGGATTATATGAAATCCTATTCCCAAAATGCGGTCAAGATTACCATAGGACATTCTAATGATTTAATAAAAGCTTTGCAGGATGATTTATTGGATGTGATTTATATCTACCTTCCTTTTCATAAGGCAGGATATGAATGTGAGCTGTTTGCAGTGGATGATTTAATACTGGTTACCGGCTGTCATAACAATAGATATGAAAACGGGATATCAAAAGAAGAACTTGTTGATTCCCATTATCTGTATTGTAATTTTGCATTGCAGGAGGTGGGATTGTTTATAAAAGAATTGTTTCCGCCCCATTATCAGTTTGGATTTGAAATAGATAACAGCACAAAGCTGATTCCCTATTTGCTGGAATTTGCGGGAGTCAGCTTTATACCGGAAAGTATTGCAGCGTCGTATATTGCCGAAGGACAGTTAAGAAAAATAGAGCTGTCAGATTTCGATTCGCCTAAAGTTAACTGCTATAAAATATATAAGGAAGGTAGTAAAAAGGGAAATTATTTTTAGGAAAGAAGTTGTGCTTCTAATTCCTGTATTCTTTGCAAGGCCCCTTGATATAAATAATCTTTTTTATTAAGTTTATCCTGCATTTCATCAATCATAAACAGTTTTTTCGGGAAATTAGAAACGTAAATTATTTTGAAAGTCCTTTTCGAGGGCTTTTTTGCGATTACGTTTCCACCAAAGCTATTATAAAGAGTTATAAAAGATTTGTAAGATAATCTGAAATGTAGATGGCTTAAGACAATATGTAATGACCTCCACATTGTAGATTCGTGGATTTATCTGTATACTAAAGTTTGTCAAGAACAATGGTAACAGGGATTACCGCATACAAAGGGAGGTCATCAAAATGAATTATAACACAGTTTACGTAGGAATGGATGTACATAAGGAAAGTTTTACACTTTGTTCTTTTATAATTGAGGAAGACAAAGCATCTCACATCCAGAAAACGTCGTCTGATTACAAGCAGGTATTGAAATATCTGGAATTTCTCAGAAGCATCTATGGAGACAACGCACACTTCATATGCGGTTATGAGGCTGGCTGCCAGGGATGAATACAAGGAGAGTGTTAAAAAGCTTTCCTGTTTTCTT
>CAZDRM010000062.1:0-11962 GCA_964507745.1 uncultured Lachnospiraceae bacterium | reverse complement strand
GGGAGCTATGGCATGCGTTATGTTTGCCGGCAGCCGGAGCGGGCTCAAATTCCGTCTGTCGGAAGGCGACCGGATCGTGGTTTTCGGCAATGTGGATGTCTATGAAAGAGACGGCAGATACCAGCTTTATGCCAGAGAGATTACCCGTGAGGGAACAGGATATTTATATGAAAAATTTGAAAAATTAAAACGGGAACTGGAAGAAATGGGAATGTTTGATCCCATTTACAAAAAAGAAATTCCGCGTTTCATTAAAAGGCTTGGGGTTGTAACAGCTCCTACAGGCGCGGCTGTCAGGGATATTATTTCCATAACCAAAAGGCGTAATCCTGCAGTGGAAATCATTCTTTATCCCGCAATCGTTCAGGGAGATGAGGCACCGGCAAGCATTATAAACGGAATCCGTGCATTGGAGAGGCTGTCGGTGGATGTGATGATCGTAGGCAGAGGCGGCGGCTCCATCGAGGATTTATGGGCATTTAATGAAGAGGCGGTGGCAAGGGCGGTATTTGACTGCGAAGTGCCGGTTATTTCCGCAGTGGGACACGAGACGGATACCACCATTACGGATTTTGTAGCGGATTTACGGGCGCCCACGCCGTCGGCAGCGGCGGAGCTGGCAGTTTATGAATCAGAAAGAGTGGAAGAACAGTTTCTCGGTTATAAAGAAAAGCTGAATTCCCTGATCCGTATGCGCATAGAGAGGGACAGAATGCTGCTTCAGACCAGAGAGGCCAGATTAAAGGCGCTTTCTCCCGAGGCCAGATTAAAGGAACAGAGAATGCGGCTTTTGCACATGGAAGAGCGTCTGGATGGGGCAATGGATAACAAAATAGAGAGAATGCGGCACAAGCTGGCACTGTATGCCGGACGTATGGATGGCGCATCGCCCTTAAAAAAACTGGGAGGAGGCTATGCCTTCGTTCAGGATGAAGAGAAAAAAAGCATAAAAAGCGTGGAAACCCTCCAATGCGGAATGGACGTTTCTCTTCATTTCAGAGACGGCAAGGCAAAAGCTAAAGTGACGGAAGTCATAAAAAAGTCAGAATAGTGGAAATGGCAAAGCCTTCAAAGTAACGAAAATGATAATAATTCAGAATAGCGGAAATGGCAAAGCCTTCAAAGTAACGAAAATGATAATAAGTGAGAATAGTGGAAAGTGCAAAGCGTTTAGGATAACAGAAATTGAAAAAACGTTTAAGATAACGAAAATTGTAGAAAGTCATAGAAAAGGAAATTGACAAATATGGCAAAAAAAGAAATAGCGGCAGAAAAAACGGAAAATACTAAGAAGGAAAAAAAGCAACCTGACATTACAATTGAAGAAGCCTTTTTGAAGCTGGATGAAACCATTGCAAGGCTGGAATCGGAGGATATATCCCTGGAGGATTCTTTAAATGCCTATGAGGAAGGCATGAAATATATCCATTCCTGCAATGAGGCCATTGACAGGGCTGAAAAAAAGGTTCT
This sequence comes from uncultured Lachnospiraceae bacterium, assembly GCA_964507745.1. GTDB lineage: Bacteria > Bacillota > Clostridia > Lachnospirales > Lachnospiraceae > UBA2882. The sequence goes on along the minus strand of CAZDRM010000062.1, from coordinate 10,492 downwards.
GGTAATCAGGGAGAATGGAGAACTGGATGAATTTTGAAAAAGTCAGAGACGAAAAGGTTCAGGAAATAGAAAAAATCCTGATAGCCTATCTTCCCAAACAGGAGGGACATCAGAAAAAGGTAATTGAAGCCATGCATTACAGCGTTATGGCAGGGGGAAAGAGGCTTCGGCCCATGCTTTTAAAGGAGGCCTATCTTTTATTCGGCGGAAAGGGAGACGGTGCGGACGCCTTTATGGCTGCATTGGAATTTGTCCATACCTATTCCCTGATTCATGACGACCTGCCTGCTATGGACAATGATGAGTACCGCAGGGGACGTAAAACCACCCATGTGGTATACGGAGAAGACCTTGCCATATTGGCAGGAGACGCTCTTTTGAATTATGCCTATGAAACGGTGGCAAAAGCCCTTACGGAGCATCCCGGAAACGAGGCATATGTAAAGGCATTTTCCGTTTTTGCAAAAAAGGCCGGGATTTTCGGCATGGTAGGCGGCCAATGTGTGGATGTAATGAACGAAAACAGGGAAGAATCTCTTACCATGGAGGAAATTCTGTTTATTCATGAAAATAAAACTGCCGCTTTAATCCAGTGCGCGTTGATGTGCGGGGCATTGCTGGCGGGAGCCGACGATGCTCAGGCGGCCATGATGGAAAGAGCAGGCTCGGCTATCGGTCTTGCATTCCAGATTCAGGACGACATTTTGGATGTGACCAGTACCTTTGAGGAACTGGGAAAGCCTATCGGCAGCGATGAAAAAAATCAAAAAGCAACTTATTTGTCTTTGATGGGGATGGAGCATTCCAGAGAAGAGGTAAAACGTCTTTCGGACGATGCGGTATCCCTTTTGCAGGGCATGAATGAAAGAAATGAGTTTTTGGAGGAACTGGTGCTTTCTCTGATCTCCCGTAAAAACTAACAGTATGAGGTATCATCTATGATTCTGGAACAGATACAAAAAGAAAATGACATTCAGAAAATATCCCCTAAGGATTACGATTTGCTGGCATCCGAGATCAGGAATTTCCTGATAGAAAAAATCAGTGAAACCGGAGGGCATTTAGGCTCCAATTTAGGGGCGGTAGAGCTTACCATGGCGCTGCATCTGGTGCTGAATATGCCTGAGGATAAAATCGTATGGGATGTAGGGCATCAGGCATATACCCACAAGCTCTTAACGGGCAGACGGGACGGCTTTGACTCCTTACGCAAATACGGCGGCATGAGCGGTTTTCCCAAAAGGAAGGAAAGCAATTGCGACGCATTTGACACAGGACACAGCTCCACATCCATTTCAGCGGGGCTGGGCCTGGTAAAGGCAAGGGATTTATTGGGACAGAAGCACACGGTTGTTTCCGTCATCGGCGACGGCTCTCTGACAGGAGGCATGGCTTATGAGGCCTTAAACAATGCTTCCAGAATGGGTTCCAATTTCATTATTGTGCTCAATGACAACAATATGTCCATTTCCGAAAACATCGGCGGGGTTTCCCAGTATTTAAACGGCATCCGTACCAGCGCCAAGTATCTGGATTTAAAGGACAGCATTTATTACGGGCTGTTGGATATGCCGGGATTCGGACAAAAAGTTGTTAAAAAGATTCAGAATGTGAAAAACGGTCTGAAACAGTTAGTGATTCCCGGTATGTTTTTTGAGGATATGGGGGTTACTTATTTAGGACCTGTAGATGGGCATGATATCAAAGCGCTGACAAAGGTATTAAAGGAAGCCAAGAAGGTAAAAAATGCCGTGGTTGTCCATGTTATAACGAAAAAGGGCAAAGGCTATGAGCCGGCGGAAAAGCATCCCGCAAGATTTCACGGTGCGGAGCCTTTTGAAGTGGAAACGGGAGTGCCCAAAAACTCTAAGGAGAAAGCTAATTATACGGATGTATTCGCCACCGTTATGAATAAAATGGCGGAAAAGGATGATAAGCTGGTGGCAATTACTGCGGCAATGCCGGACGGAACGGGGCTGAAGCGTTTCAAAAACCGCTATCCCGACAGATTTTTTGATGTGGGCATTGCGGAGGAGCATGCGGTTACCTTTGCGGCAGGGCTGGCAGCAGGAGGCCTGAAGCCTGTTGTGGCGGTCTATTCCTCCTTTTTGCAAAGAGCCTATGACCAGATACTCCATGATGTGTGCATTCAGAACCTTCCCGTTATTTTTGCCATTGACAGGGCAGGACTTGTGGGAAGCGACGGGGAAACCCATCAGGGAATTTTTGATCTGTCTTATTTATCATCTATTCCCAATATGCACATTATGGCGCCTAAAAACAAATGGGAGCTGGCTGATATGATGGCCTTTGCCCTGGATTTTGGATGTCCCATCGCCATCCGCTATCCAAGGGGTGTGGCCTATGACAGATTAAAGGAGCACAGGGAGCCCGTTGTTTACGGAAAAAGCGAATTGTTACATAAAGGCAGCAAGGTTGCACTTTTAGCAGTGGGAAGCATGGTAAAAACCGCTCTGGAGGTCAGGGAAATGCTGAAAGAAGAGGCAGGTATAGACGCAACGGTTGTCAATGCCAGATTTATTAAGCCGGTGGATACGGAAATCATAGAGACTCTGGTAAAAAGACACAGCCTGTTTGTAACCATGGAAGAAAATGTTTTAAGCGGCGGCTACGGGGAAAAGGTGCTTTCCTACCTGACAAAGGAGCATCCCCGCAAGCAGGTTATCAACATTGCACTTCCCGATACCTATATAGAACACGGAAATGTGGAAATACTAAAAAAAGAAACGGGAATCGACGCACAGTCCGTTTTTGAAAAAATTCAAAGAGAGATATAGAGATTATGAAAGAAAGGCTGGATGTTCTTCTTGTAAAAAAGAAACTGGCGCCCTCAAGGGAAAAGGCAAAAGCCGTTATTATGTCGGGCATAGTTTATGTGGACGGCCAAAGGGAAGATAAGGCGGGAGCGGCCTTCGAAGAGGACGAGGTAACTATAGAGGTAAGAGGAAATACCCTTCCCTTTGTCAGCAGGGGCGGACTGAAACTGGATAAGGCTTTTTCGGTTTTCCCCATTTCTGTTGAAGGAATGGTCTGTCTGGATATCGGCGCCTCCACAGGAGGTTTTACGGACTGCATGCTGCAAAAGGGAGCGGCAAAGGTCTATGCTGTGGATGTGGGACACGGACAGCTTGACTGGAAATTAAGACAGGATTCCAGGGTAATCTGCATGGAAAAAACCAATTTTCGTTATGTGACAAAGGAGCAGATACCGGAGGCAATTGATTTTGCGGCAACGGATGTGTCCTTTATTTCCCTGACCAAAATCCTTCCGGCGGCAAAGACCCTCTTAAAGCCCTTATCCTATATGGTCTGTCTGATTAAGCCACAGTTTGAGGCAGGCAGGGAAAAGGTGGGAAAAAAGGGTGTTGTTACGGATTTTAAAGTACATGAAGAGGTCATTGAAAAAATAGAAAGCTTTGCGGCTTCCATTGGTTTTCTGGTAACGGGACTGGATTTTTCGCCAATCAAAGGACCGGAAGGCAATATAGAATATCTTTTATACATACAAAATGCGGGAGAAGAGCCTACAGAGGCTCCCACAGAGCAGATATCACAGGTAGTAGCGGCGTCGAAAGCAGCCCTGTCTCATAAAGGTACGGGAGTGGAAAACTGATTTTTTTAGATAAATGGAGATAGCATGGAGCATTTTTACATTATAACCAACAAACCCAAAGATGAACAATTACAGGTTACCAAAGAAGTTGTGGCTTTTCTGGAAGACCACGGAAAGAAATGCAGCGTCTGTGTCAGGGATAAGGATGCGGAGGAATACCGCAAGGATACGGAGGCCGCAAGGGAAGAGGTCAATGTGCCAAAGGACACCGACTGTATTCTTGTTCTGGGCGGAGACGGCACACTTTTACAGGCCGCGGCGGATACTATGGACGAGGATATTCCCCTGCTGGGCATTAATTTAGGAACGCTGGGCTTTATGGCTGAGGTGGAAAGAACAAATATTGAGAATGCTTTAAAGGCACTGATTGAAGACCGTTTCGAGATAGAGGAGCGGATGATGTTAGACGGGCAGATTTACCATGAGGGGGAAATGGTAAAAGAGCTTCATGCCTTAAATGATATTGTTCTCACAAGAAGAGGCTCCTTAAAAATTGTGGCCTATGACATCTATGTAAACGGACAGTTTTTAAACAGCTATCAGGCGGACGGAATCATTTTATCCACGCCTACAGGGGCAACAGGCTACAATATGTCGGCGGGGGGACCTATTGTGGAGCCTAAGGCAAAAATTCTTTTGCTGACGCCCATCTGTCCCCATACCCTCAGCGCAAGAAGCATTGTGTTATCCCCGGATGACTTAGTGGAAATAAAAGTAAAGTCCGGAAGAAACGGGCAGACCCAGGAAATGGAAGTCAATTTTGACGGTTCCTTTACCAGACATCTGTCCACGGGAGACAGCATCAGGATATGCAGGTCCAAGCGGGTTACGAAATTTATCAGGCTCAGCAAGGTAAGCTTTCTGGAAATCCTGCACAAAAAACTCAGCGAGTAACGGGAGCGGAAGCCATGAAGAATAAAAGACATCAGGTCATTGCCTCATTAATAGAAAAATACAGAATCCGCACCCAGGAGGAGCTTGCCGAAAAGTTAAAGGAAGCCGGTTTTGAAGTGACCCAGGCTACGGTATCGAGAGATATCAGGCAGATGAATCTGAAAAAGATTTCCGAAGCCGGCGGGAAATCCTATTATGCCATGGCAAAAGAGGAGGTGCCTTTAAGCGGAGCATACGGAAATGTTTTAAAGGAAAGCCTTGTCTCTGTAGAGGCGGCAATGAATCTTCTTGTATTGAAGACTCATCCCGGCATGGCAATGGCAGTGGCGGCAGCAGTGGACGCCCTTGCCTTTGAAGAAATTTTGGGGACCATTGCAGGAGACGATACCGTTATGGTGGCAGTCAGGACGGCGGAGGAAGCAAAGAAGGTACAAAAAAGATTTCGGGAAATATTATCTGCGAAATAGATGTGTCTGGAGAGAGAATGCAGACATAAGGAGATAAAAATGTTAGAAAGTATTCGCGTCAAAAATGTGGCGCTCATTGATGAAGCAGAAGTGGAATTCCATAAGGGTTTAAATATCCTGACCGGAGAAACCGGTGCCGGAAAATCGATTTTACTGGGTTCGGTGCAGCTTGCATTGGGAGCAAAGGCGGATAAAAGCCTGATTCGCCAGGGAGAGGAATACGCTTTTGTGGAGCTGGTCTTTTCACTGGATGAAGAACAGAAGGCGGCGCTGTCGGAATTTGATATTTCTTTAGATGAGGATATTCTTATTTTACAAAGAAAAGTCTATCCCGCCAAAAGCATCTGTAAAATGAACGGAGATACAGTTACCTTAAAAACCATGCAGAGTGCTGCGGAGCTTCTCATTGATATTCACGGACAGAGAGAGCACCAGTCTGTTTTAAAGGCGGCAAAGCAGGAGGAAATTCTGGATGATTACTGCAAGGGCCGGATTTCTGATTTACTGGAGGAACTGGGAGAATTATACAAAGCCTACAGGGAAGAGGAGGCTTTATTAAAAGAAGCGTCAAAATCAGACGGCAGTCATTTAAAAGAACTGGAGCTTGCCAAATATGAACTGGACGAAATCGAAAAAGCAGGCTTACAGGAGGGAGAAGACGTAATTTTGGAGGAGCGTTATGAACGACTGTCCAATGCGCAAAAAATAAGGGAAGCTGTGGGAAGTGTGGAAAGCATTCTGCAAAATGAAAACGGAAGCGGGATTTTAAACGGAATTTCCATGGCGATCAGGCAGTTAAAGGAAGCTCAGCAGTTAGATGATGCTTTAAAGGATGAAATGCTGCAGCTCTCCGATGCGGAAACGATTTTACAGGAATGCAGCCACAGTCTGGACAGATATCTTGACAGCTTTTCCATGGAGGAAGGAGATTTGGGCGCAGTGGAAGAACGCCTGAATCTGATCAATCATTTAAAGGATAGATTCGGAAGGGAAATTTCCGATATTCTGGAATACGGGCAGAGCCTTTCCGAAAAAATTAATAAATTAGAAAATTTTGAGCAATATAATGAAGAATTAAAGAAAAAGCATGAAAAGACAAAAGCCGATTATTTTAAACTGGCATCCGGAATTCATGAGATTCGGACCGAAGAGGGAGAAAAATTAAAAGAAGAAATGGAACGGGCTCTTTTAGAATTGAATTTTGAGCAATGCGCTTTTTATGTAAAAACGGAATATGACGAAAGCGAGCTTTCTAAAAAAGGATGTACCAAAGTGATTTTCCAGATTTCCCTGAATCCTGGAGAACCTTTAAAGGATTTGTCTGCAGTTGCCAGCGGAGGCGAATTATCCCGTATTATGCTGGCCTTAAAAACCATTTTTGCGGATAAGGACAATACGGGGACGCTGGTCTTTGATGAAATCGATGCGGGAATCAGCGGAAAGACCGCATGGAAGGTTTCGGAAAAACTGGCAGTATTAAGGAAAAGACATCAGGTTTTATGCGTTACTCATCTTCCCCAGATTGCAGCCATGGCGGACGCGCATTTTTGCATTGAAAAAAAAGTAGAAGGAGAGAAGACCAAAACCGGAATCCGGCTTTTGGAAAGGCAGGAAAGCATAAAGGAAATCGGCAGGCTTTTGGGAACGGACCAGCTGACCGATGCAGTTTTAAAAAATGCGTCTGAAATGAAAGATTTGGCAGAACAGACAAAACAATCCCAAAGTAAAATTGAATTATAGACACATAATAAGAAGGACGTAAAGGTCCTTCTTTTATTGTGCGGAGGTTCAAAATGAAAAAGTATAAAATCAGTTTATATATTGCTCTTTTCTGTTCCATTATTTTGGGAGCTGTCATTTATGAATACACGTTTTACAGGCAGATTCCCGATACTATTTATCTGCAAAAGGGAGAAAGGGAGGAGCTGGAATTTGCCCTTCCGGTAACAGGAGAGCTTACATCAAAAGAGGCTTCTTATATTGAAACATGGGGAAGCGGACAAACGGGAATCAAGACATCCGGGGCTGCCGCCGGGGAGAAGTATATATGGAAGCTGCGGCTTTTCGGAGTCATTCCTTTAAAAGAGGTCAATGTAGAGGTCATTGATGAAGAAAGCGTTTATCCCATCGGTGTTCCCATCGGCATTTATGTAAAAACGGACGGCGTGCTGGTTGCAGGCCTTGGAAATATCCGTATGGCTGACGGCAGGGAGGTATGCCCCTGCAGCAACATTCTTCAGGTGGGGGACTATATTCTTTCCATTAACGGGGAAAGCGTTTCCTTGAAGGGAGAGGTCATTGATAAGATTAAGGCATGTGAGGGAGAATCCGTCATTATGACAATCAGGAGAAACGGACAGGTCAGCAACGTTAAAATTCTGCCGCTTTTGAATAACGAAGGAATTTACCAGATAGGGGTCTGGATCAGGGATTCTGCCCAGGGAATCGGAACCCTGACCTATATAGATGAAGAAAATGAATTCGGCGCTTTAGGACATGGAATTAATGATATTGATACAACAGACTTAATGGAAATCAATTACGGAGGACTTTACGAAACCCAGATTATCAGTATCAAAAAGGGCACCAGTGGAGAGCCGGGGGAAATATCCGGCGTCATCCGGTTTGTAGAGGATGCAAGGGAAGGAATTATCATTTTAAACACGGTTAACGGAATTTACGGCGTTATGGATAAAAGTCCCAAGGAAGCGGGAATTTCTGAGGAAAGGCTTTATCCTGTTGCTTTAAAGCAGGATATAAGACTGGGAGACGCCCAGATTTTATGTACCATCAACGGAGAAACAAATGCTTATGATGTGCAGATAACGGATATTGACTATAGCCAGAGCGAAGGAAACAGAGGACTTGTAGTTCAGATAACCGACCCGGTTTTATTGTCTCAGACAGGAGGGATTGTCCAGGGAATGAGCGGTTCTCCCATTGTGCAGGACGGGAAATTTATAGGGGCAATAACCCACGTTTTTGTCAATGACCCCACAAAAGGCTACGGAATATTTGCGGAAACCATGCTGCATATGGCACAGGAGTAAATCATTTTCGACGTCGAGAAATTGTTGAGCAGCCAAATTATGCTTTGTATGGTATATGAGTAAAAACTGTGCTACAATAATCAAGGATTAGCGGGGGACAGGATATAATGAGTGTTAGTGAGGAGAGCATGCTCGCATGTTCGACGAACGACGAATGGCAATCATGAATCTTTGATTCATGATATATTACAATAAGAGAAAGAATGTGACAAAATGAAGAACAGAACGATGATGCAGTTTTTTGAGTGGTATCTGCCGGAGGATTGCGCCCACTGGAAGCGCGCTTCCCGCGAGGCGGCAAGGCTTGCAGAGGATGGCGTAAATATGATATGGCTGCCGCCGGCATTTAAAGGCGCATCTGGAAAATGTGATGTGGGTTATGGTGTCTATGATACCTACGATTTGGGCGAGTTTGACCAGAAGGGCAGCATTCCCACAAAATACGGAACAAAAAAGGAATATATAAAGGCTGTTTCCGATTTGCAGAAGGCGGGAATAGAAGTTCTCGGAGATATTGTTTTAAATCATCGCATGGGCGCCGATGAAAAGGAAAGAACAGAGGCCATAGAGGTTGGACAGAATAACAGGGATCAGGAGCTTTCGGGGGTCATGGAGATTGAAGCATGGACGAAATTTACCTTTCCCGGAAGGGGCGGCAGATATTCGGACTTTATATGGAAGGCTTCCCATTTTGACGGCGTGGACTGGGATGATCTCGGAAAAAGAAACGGTGTTTTCCGCTTTAAGGATAAGCAGTGGGATAAAAGCGTTGATTGGGAAAATGTAAATTATGATTATCTCATGGGCGCAGACCTGGATTTGGATAATGAAGAAGTAAAAGCGGAACTTGACCGATTTGGTAAATGGTATCTGGACACTACAAAGGTAAACGGATTCAGACTGGATGCGGTAAAGCACATGAATGCCGCTTTTTACAGGGACTGGATCAAAGCCATGGGTACATATAAGGAAAAAGAACTGTTTGCCGTAGGGGAATACTGGAGTTCGGATTTGAACAAGCTTCGGTCTTATATCGAACAGACAGAAGGGGTTATGAGCCTTTTTGATGTGCCTCTGCATTTTAAATTTTATGAGATTTCCCGCGGAAATTCCTCCTTTGATATGTCAAAGCTTTTTGAAAATACCCTGACGGGAACGGATTCCTGGCATGCGGTAACCTTTGTGGACAACCATGACACACAGCAGGGACAGGCTCTGGAAACCTTTGTGCTGGATTGGTTCAAGCCCCTTGCCTACGGCATTATCCTGTTGCAGGAAAAGGGGATTCCATGTGTGTTTTACGGGGATTATTACGGTATTCCCCACAATGAGACTGCGCCGGTTAAGCATCTGCCGGAGCTTATGAGATTAAGGGCTTCCCATGCTTACGGCACGGAGCATGATTATTATGATCACTGCGATATCGTGGGATTTACCAGAGAGGGAGAAGGAAAAACGGACGGTCTCGCGCTTCTTGTCAGCGACGGCCCGGGAGGAAGCAAGGCTATGTTTGCGGGAAATGCTCATAAAGGGCAGATTTACATCGATTCTTTGGGAAACTGCCCGGAGGAAGTGGTAATCGGAGAAGACGGAACGGGAAATTTCAGAGTGGAAGGCGGTTCCATATCCGTCTGGATACCCAAGGAATAACCCGGTACCATATCCGGGGATACCCTGTATGATATCCGGAAATAATCCGTACGATATCCGGGAATAAACTGTACCATATCCGAAAATACCCTGTACGATATCAGGGAATAAACTGTACCATATTCGGAGATATCTTGTACTAATATTGCAGAAGGAGAAGTAATTATGCGCTTTCAGACAGTAAATGCATTAAATTTATTTAATTTTGAAGAGGTAACCCTAAGAGAATTTGTCATGAGGGAGGATTCCCTTATCATGGTCATGGACGCTCTGATTGTAAAGGGAAACAACCCTGTCAATGAGGAGTGCACGGACCGCTTTGCGGACACGGCAAACCTGTGTTTTAAAGAGGGGAAAATTATAGAGGCCTATAAAGAAGGATACAAATACTATGATGCCATGGACAGGCTCATAGAAGAGGTACCCGATGAAAAAGTGTCGGCCGCAGAATATGAAGCCCTGCTGAAGCAGTGCAGGGACGTACTCCTTTTTGATATCATCAGGGTAAAAGAGGAAGAGGACCGGTATGAGTATCAGATTGGCATTGATCTGGATGAGAGCACAACCTACTGGTTCCATATCAGTTGTAAAGGAACTCTTATGGAATGGGAGAAATTTAAAAACCGGGTTATGAATCAGTAACCCACAGGAATATCAGGTAAAAGCGCATTCGTATGATTTGCCTATGCAGGAAATCAGGGTAAAATTTAAATTAGTGGTTGAAAAAGCGATTTCTTTATGATAGAATAAGCATTGTTTGACATTAGGAGGATCATAAATGGGTACATTAAGATTGA
>CAZDRM010000061.1:0-11982 GCA_964507745.1 uncultured Lachnospiraceae bacterium | reverse complement strand
AATAAAATATGAAAGAAACGATCAAAATCCAATATATCAATGATACTGTGGAAAGGCTGAAATATATTGACGGAAAATCCGACTGGATTGATTTAAGAAGCGCCGAGCATGTGGAAATGAAGGCGGGAGAGTTCAGGCTGATTAATTTAGGGGTTGCCATGCAGCTGCCGGAAGGATATGAGGCGCATATTGTGCCCAGAAGCTCCACTTTCAAAAATTTCGGCATTATCCAGACCAATCACTGCGGCATTGTAGATGAGAGCTACTGCGGGCCCAACGACTGGTTTTATATGCCGGCGTACGCACTGCGGGATACGGTAATCGAGGTAAATGACCGTATCTGTCAGTTCCGCATTGAAAAGCATCAGCCTGTCATAGAATTTGACGAGGTGGCGCAGCTTACGGGAAAAGACAGAGGCGGCATCGGAAGTACGGGAACAAATTGAAAAAATTTACCTAAAGTGGAATAATCAGACTCCTTTTTGCAAAACTAATAAACAAAAAGTTTTGTTAAAGGAGTCTTTGTGTTTTGAAAAAATCGGATAGAAATAAAGAAATCACATATTTTGAAAACAAAATGAATACCAGTCTGGATGATAACATGCAGTATCTCAATGAAAAGCTGGCAGTGGATGCCAACTTTGATGTGGTGTATCGTGTCATTGAAATCGGCGGAAAAAGGGCGTGCATGTACTTTGTGGACGGCTTTTGCAAGGATGACCTGATGCAGAAGCTGCTGCAGTATTTCATTTCCATTACACCAAAGGACATGCCCCAGAGCGCCCATGAAATGTCCAAGCAGTGTATGCCTTATGTGGAAGTGGATTTACAGGATGATTGGAAGAAAATCATACATTTTGTTCTGTCAGGCGTATTTGCGCTACTTATTGACGGATATGACAAGTGCATTCTCATTGATTCCAGAACCTATCCTGCAAGAAGCGTATCGGAGCCGGAAAAGGATAAGGTATTAAGGGGCTCTAAGGACGGTTTTGTGGAAACGATTATTTTTAATACGGCCCTGATCCGTAGAAGAATCCGTTCCTCGGACCTTCGGATGGAAATGATGAATGCGGGAAAAAGCTCTAAGACGGATATCGTAGTATGCTATATGGATTCCCGGGTAGACCATGATTTTCTGGATAAAATCAAGAACAGGATCAAAAACATTAAGGTGGATGCCCTTACCATGAATCAGGAAAGCCTTGCGGAATGCCTTTATAAGGAAGCATGGTGGAACCCCTTTCCCAAATTCAAGTTTACGGAACGTCCGGATACCGCCGCAGCTCAGGTTCTGGAAGGGGATGTAGTTATTTTAGTGGATAATTCTCCTTCGGCAATGATCATGCCCACCAGTATCTTTGACGTGGTAGAGGAAGCGGATGATTACTATTTCCCACCGGTTACAGGCACCTATCTGCGACTGTCCAGATTTTTAATTGCTGTTTTAACCTATATCATGACCCCTACCTTTCTTTTGTTAATGCAGAATCCTGCCTATATTCCCGCCGGATTTGAGTTTATTATGGTAAGAGATACGGTTAATATACCGTTGGTGTGGCAGTTCCTCATACTGGAACTGGCAATAGACGGGCTGCGGCTGGCTTCTGTCAATACCCCAAATATGCTGAGTACACCCTTAAGCGTTATGGCGGCTCTGGTACTGGGCGAGTTTTCGGTTAACAGCGGGTGGTTCAACTCGGAGGTCATGCTGTATATGGCATTTGTGGCAATAGCCAACTATACTCAGGCAAGCTATGAATTGTCTTACGCGCTAAAATTTATGAGAATAATCAACCTGGTTTTAACCGCTATTTTCGGTATTTACGGATATATTGCGGGAATTGCCATTCTGCTAGTATGTGTTGTGTTAAATAAAACGGTTTCAGGGCAGAGCTATATTTATCCCCTGCTTCCCTTCAATTTAAAGCAGTTATCCAAACGGTTTTTGAGAAAGAGACTGCCTGAATCCAGGGAATAGATGGGAAAAGAGCCGGATTTGAAAAACGGATAAAAGAATGGTACAATATACCAAAATAAAAATACAAAGGAGCGGCTATTATGAGTCAATTCAAACTGGTAACCGATACTTCGGCGGATTTGCCAAAGAGCTATTTAGAGCAGAATCATATAACGGTTATGAGCCTCGCCTATATAATAGATGGGAATACCTATGGATGGGAAAATCCCATGGATGAGCATGAGTTTTATGAAAAAATGAGAAAAGGCAGTATGCCCACAACATCTCAGGTTAATATAGGAGATGCCACGGAGATTTTTGAAAAGCTGATTCAGGAAAATGATGAGATACTGTGCGTCTCTTTTTCATCGGGGTTAAGCGGAACCTATAACAGCACGGCGGTTGCGGCACAGAACGTATGTGAAAACCATCCCGGCAAAAAAATCCGCGTGGTAGACTCCAGGGCGGCTTCCTTAGGTCAGGGGCTTATGGTGGATTATGCCCTTAGGATGCAAAAGGAAGGGAAAAGCCTGGATGAAACAGCAGACTTTTTAGAACAAAATTTTCAGCATTTTGTTCATGTGTTTACAGTAGACGATTTAAACCATCTTTACCGGGGCGGAAGGGTCAGCCGCGCAACAGCCTTTGTGGGTACTCTTGCCAATATTAAGCCCATTCTCCATGTGGATGAGGAAGGACATTTAATCAATATCGGAAAGGTAAGAGGAAGAAAAAAGTCATTAATCGAATTGGTCAATATTATGGAACAAAAAATCGGAGACCATGTAAAGGAGAACCGGACGGTGTTCATCAGTCACGGAGACAGCTTAGAGGATGCGCAGTTTGTGGCGGATGAGGTAAAGCGGCGCTTTGGCATAGACAGCTTTTTGATTAACTATGTAGGTCCTACCATAGGCGCTCATTCCGGTCCGGGAACTCTTGCTCTGTTTTTCTATGGAAATGGAAGATAAAAAATCAGAGATGCCGTATCAGCCGGAGAAATATGGCTGATACGGTACTTTTATAAATAATGCGGCAAAAGTTTTTGCCAAAAACAATGTGAGGGAATGAAATGATTAACCGCTATGAATATGCGTCTGAACTGGAATATCAATTACATATTTATGAGGATAAGGTGGATTTTGCAAAATGTCAGATTCTGATTCAGCTAAGAAGCGCAATGGTCAGGAAAAGGGAAGAAGAATTTGAACTGAAAATGTATGGGGGCATTTTTCTGGCAATAGAATTTTTGATTGCTTTCAGCTTTACAATGTCTTTGGGACTTTGGAACTTTTTGGCGCTAATCGGTGTTCCGATTCTGTTTATAGGAATAGCGGGCTGGGTTTTTGTGAGACCCATCTGTGTTTATAAGGTGGTAAAAGGAGTCATTCTTTTTTCCGTTAACCGTCAGAACACCTTGGGAGAATGGCTCATGGAGCGGTATGAAATACCTACCTGCGGTAATGAAATCAATACCTGTCAGCTTTATCTGAATAAATACAATCTGTATCTGGAAAATATTGAACAGTGGAAAACCCAAATAGCAGAGAAGAAGCCGGGATTTTCAGAAGAACAGATTATGGAACAGCTGAAAAGAATAGATAAGGAATTGAAACCGGAAATAGGGGTTGCCACAATCAGGGACGGCAATCTGAAAAAGGTTTTAAAACGCATTACAATAGTGGGCACGGTAATCGTATACGGGCTGATACTGTTGTCGGAATTTAAGATGTATTTGAAAGTGTTGGATACGATTGAATACCTGTTCAGGCAGGTAGTGAGTTGAGGAGTGAGCAGACAATACGGGTATATCCCGGTTGGCTGCAAAGGGAAATATGCATATTATGAAAAAGAGAAACAGGAAAAATATCAGCCTATTGCTTTGCGGCTGTTTTATCATTAGTCTGTTGTCGGGATGCGGCAGCCGGGAACAAACAGAAGAAAAAATGGGATCGGTTATTCCGGAAAACAGGGCAGAACAGAACGAAAACGTTTCTGACAACGAAATAACGGGATTTTCCCTGTCCGGCAACGAAGCCCTTTTAGAGGATGAAGCAGATGAAAAGATGTTTTCCTTTAGGGATGTGTACGGCGTTACCTATCAGGTTTCCTTTAACGGACTGGCAGATGTTCATGACTATGATATGTCATGTCTTACTGCCGACGGACAGTTCAAAGCCTATGAAGCGCCGGGCTATACATCCAGAGTGGGTATTGACGTTTCCAAATTTCAGGGAGATATTGACTGGCAGGCGGTAAAGGAGCAGGGAATCAGCTATGCCTTTATCCGCGTGGGAAACAGGGGCTATGGAAAAGAAGGAAGTTTAAATACGGACGGGAAGTATCTGCAGAATATTGAAGGAGCCAAAGCGGCGGGAATAGATGTGGGCGTCTATTTTTATTCCCAGGCCATAAGTGAAGAGGAGGCTTTAGAGGAAGCGGAATATGTGCTGAAGCTTTTAGAGGGCATAGAGCTGGAATATCCGGTAGTCTATGATGCGGAGTATGTCATAGAGGATGAGGCCAGAACGGACGGCGTAGGTGCAGAGCAGTTTACCAATAACACCATCGTTTTTTGTGAAAGGATAGAGGAAGCCGGATATAAGCCGGTCATTTATGCCACCATGAAATGGGAGGCCTATGCTTTGGAGCTTCATCGGGTAAATGCATATGAAAAATGGTATGCGGATTATGAGGAATTTCCCCAGACCCCTTATGATTTTACCTATTGGCAGTATACCAATGAAGGGAAACTTGAGGGAATTGACGGCCCTGTGGATTTGAATCTGGAAATCATTCCCATAGAAGAGCGGACAGAGGAAATTTTGGAGGGAATGACCACGGAGGAAAAGGTGGCACAGTTATTTATTGTCACGCCGGAGGCTTTGACGGGAATGGCGGGAGTTAAGGAAGGCGGAGAGGTATTAAAGCAGGCTTTGGCGGATTACCCGGTAGGCGGAGTTATTTATTTTTCAGGCAATATAGAAACGCCGGAGCAGACAAAGGCGTTATTAAAGGAAACTTGGCTGGATTCAACGGCGGCGGCTGTTCTTCCGGCCTTTCTGGCCGTTGATGAAGAAGGGGGAAGTGTTGCCAGAGTTGCGGGAAATCCTGCCATGGGAATAAAAAATGTGGGAGATATGGCAGCTGTAGGCGCCACAGGGGATGAAAGGAAAGCTTATGAAGTGGGAAAGACCATCGGCGGTTATCTTTCGGAACTGGGATTCAATCTGGACTTTGCACCGGATGCAGATGTGCTTACCAATCCGGAAAATACAGTGATAAAAAAGAGAAGTTTTGGCAGCCGGCCCCAGTTGGTAAGCGATATGGCGTTAGCTTATATGAACGGACTTTTGGAAGCAAATGTGGCAGGGTGCTTAAAGCATTATCCCGGTCATGGCGCAACAGAGGCGGATACCCATGAAGGCTATGCCTATATAGAGAAGGACTTGGAACAGTTAAAAGAGGCGGACCTGATTCCTTTTATAAGAGGGATAGAGGAAGGGGTGCCTGTCATTATGGTGGGACATATTTCCCTGCCAAAGGTTACGGGCGATGAAATGCCTGCGTCTTTATCTCAGAAAATGATTTCGGATATTTTGAGAACGGATCTGGGTTATGACGGGCTTGTTATAACCGATGCGCTGAATATGGGCGCCATAACAAAACAGTACACTTCCAAAGAAGCATGCATTCTGGCATTGGAAGCCGGAGCGGATATGCTTTTGATGCCGGAGGACTTTAAAAGCGCTTACAGCGGAGTGCTTGCGGCGGTAAATGAAGGGCGGATTTCGGAAGAGGCGCTGGACGAAGCAGTCAGAAGAATTATCAGGGTAAAGCTGCAATATTTGTAATGGCGGAAATGCTGCGGTCCAATATTTCCTTATTAACCGTAAAAAGCGCTTTTTGCGCAACTTGACAGAATTCGGCTTATTAAGGGATAATATAAAGAGATAACTGCTTACTTATGAGAGGGCAAAGGTTGAAAGGGCAGATGGAAATATCCCCTTGACCTGTGGAGGTAAAAATATGAAGAGAAGAGCAATGTTTCTAGTGGCGGCAGTTTTTCTTGCGTGGGGAATAAGCGGGTGCGCGGGAAAGGGATCCGATGCAGAAACGTATGAAAGCGCCGAAAGTGAAACCCGGAGTGAAAAATCCACTATGGATCGTGAGTGGAAAAATACCAAGAAGCAATCCAACCGGAAGCCGGTTCTGGGAGTGGATAATGACAGCTATGAAGGGTATCAGTATCTGGCGCCTTATAAGCTGGAATCTGACAATTATAAAGCGGTTGTTTATCTGCCGGAGGACAAATATGCTGAACCCAATTACGACAGTGTTTTGGCAGAAAATGCAGGTGTATGGGTAACGGCAGAGTTAGAACCTACCCTCCGATCTAATATGGAAAAATATACTCTGGAAGAAAATCTTCAGGCATATGCGGAACTTGATAAGGAGATTTATGAAGAAATGGATGACCGTTGGGAGGTAGAAATATCTGAAGTACGAGTTCTGGATGATAACAGGGTGGAAGCTGAATATTCTTATGTGGATTATAACCCCTATAGCGAAATATATGTATCTCATTGGGGAGTATACTATTTAGCAGAAACCGATGACGGAAGAATTTTCTTTATTACCATTGATGTGGATGAAGAAGGCGTTGATGAGCAAACGGAGGAGATTCTTGAAGAATTAGAGGACTACTTACAGATTGAACTTGAATATGACAGAGAGGCCATGTTTGCAAAAGCCGCAAAATACGAGAACGAGGAAAATCAGGACGAGGAAAATTCGGAAGGAGAAAATCAGGAAGAGGAAAACGGCAATATGGTTTCTACCGATTTCTGGACATTTGAATTGCCGGAGGGTTGGGAAAAGAATACTGCATTATCATCTGAAGATGAGTATGTATATGCTCCCAATGGAAATCTGACATCAGGAAGCGTAGTTTATATTTCTGAAGAAGATGTGGGACAGGATGTCAGCTATGTAAAGGAATTGGATGATGATATGCTTGTGCAGCTTTTTGAAGTTATGCTGGGAGACGAATTGGATATAAGCGACATTAATGTGGTTGGCGATACAGCAGTGGGCTATGCCGTTAAAATTGAATTTGAGGAAAGAGGAGTCAATCTTGTTAACTATATAATCTTTGAGAATCGGTCCGCATATATGATAATGGCGATGGAGGATGGATCGGGAACAGAAGCATTCGAAGCGGCGGAGCGCATTCTTAATACTGCGAAGGCGAAGTAAGGGGTGGTAATATGAATCTGGAAGAAGGATTTGTGTTAGAGGGCTATCGTTTTTATTCAAAAGACGAGGCTGAGACAGCGTCAAGAGAGTTGGCAAAAATAAAGGTTTTGGATGAAAAACTGGACGCGGAAAATTATGATGCGGTAAAAGCCCTTTATTTAAAGGCATTAAACCAGCAGGTTTTTGAAACCCAGATTGGGTTTGACTATTTAAGGAATATACAGAGATACCTGATATCAAAAAAGGCTTTAAAGCCGGAGGAAAATCCTCTTCCTGTTCGTTATTCCAAGATGATGCAGGAGGAAGAGGTTCTGCATATTAAAGAGGAATATCAGGCTTTTGAAAAAGAACTGAGAGAAGAAACAGGGAAGCAGATTGATAAGGAAAAGGAACTGACGGATAAAGCCAGAGCAAAGTGCCGCACCTTTATGATTCTCACAGGTCTGCTGGCGGTTATGGTGGTGGGAATGTTTTTAATCAGCATGACAGGAAAAAACGAAAATATTTTGAATTACAAAAATGTTATTATTAACCGTTATGCGGAATGGGAGCAGGACTTAACTGAGAGAGAAGCGGTAATCAGGCAGAAAGAGGCGGAACTTGAAATCACGCCTTAATCCTGCAAAATAAAAGGTATGGGATGTAAAAAAATGAAAAAGCATTCTATACCTTTCTTTATAGGATTTTCACAAAATAGACATATTCACGGGATATAATAAGTAAAAAGAACGGCTGATCATTCGGAGGCGGTTATGGAGAAATTAAAGATTTTGGTAGTTGATGATGAAAGCAGAATGAGAAAGTTAGTAAGGGATTTCCTTGTGCGGAACAATTATGAAGTGATTGAGGCTGAAAACGGCGCGAAAGCTGTGGATATTTTTTTTGAACAAAAGGATATCGCTTTGATTCTGCTTGATGTTATGATGCCCCAGATGGATGGCTGGCAGGTCTGCCGGGAAATCAGGGCGTATTCCAAGGTGCCCATCATTATGCTTACGGCAAAATCCGATGAAAAGGATGAATTACAGGGATTTCAATTGGGCGTGGATGAATATATTGTGAAGCCTTTCAGTCCCAAAATACTGGTAGCGAGGGTAGAGGCTGTTTTGAGAAGAACCAGTTCGGCGGCTTTGGGGAATTCCACATTATCCGTAGGACAGATTAAAGTGGATAAGGCGGCTCATATTGTGACAATCGATGAAAAGCAAGTGGATTTAAGCTATAAAGAATTTGAATTACTGACTTACTTTATGGAAAATACAGGAATTGCACTTTCAAGGGAAGTGATATTAAATAATGTATGGAATTATGACTATTTTGGGGATGCCAGAACAATCGATACCCATGTTAAAAAACTCAGGAGCAAATTGGGGAAACAGGGCGATTATATTAAGACAATCTGGGGTATGGGCTACAAATTTGAGGTAAATGATGAAATACTCAATTAAAAATCAACTGACATTTGTTTTTATTGCGATTATGACCGGTACAATTTTATTGTGCTGGTTTCTGAATAACGGCTTTTTGGAGGAATACTATCTGCGTAACAAACAGCAGGTTATGAGGCGGTCTTATCAAAGCATTAACGAAGCTGTCAGCAACGGCAGCATCAAAAGCGAGGAATTTGAAAATCAGCTTCAGAGACTGTGCGGCGTATACAATATCAGTGTTGTTGTAATCGATGCAGATTCCACGCTGGTTCAGTCTGCCGGCATGGATTCGGACATTATGATCAATTATCTTTTGGACAGGGTCTTTCTGGAAAACAGCGGTATGTATGAAACCATAGAGCAGACGGAAAGCTATATTATGGAAATTGCCCATATAAAAAGAAACGGAATGTCTTATATAGAGATGTGGGGTACTTTGGATAACGGAAATCTTTTTATGGCAAGGTCAGTGGTGGAAAGCATCCATGAAAGCGTACAGATTTCCAGCCGTTTTCTGGGTTATGTGGGAATCCTTACAACAATCATAAGCGGTCTGCTTATCTGGATTATTACAAAAAGGATTACAGAGCCCATTTCATCTTTGACGGAAATATCTAAAAGAATGGCCAATCTGGACTTTGAAGCGCGCTACGAAGGAAAAGAAAAGCATGAAGTGGCTGTTTTGGGACATCATATGAATCAGCTTGCCGAAAGACTGGAAAATACGATTTCAGAACTAAAGACAGCCAACAACGAAC
This sequence comes from uncultured Lachnospiraceae bacterium, assembly GCA_964507745.1. Classification (GTDB taxonomy): domain Bacteria; phylum Bacillota; class Clostridia; order Lachnospirales; family Lachnospiraceae; genus UBA2882. The sequence continues at coordinate 2,575 of CAZDRM010000061.1, read as the reverse complement.
TTTTAAAGGATATAGAAAAAAAAGAACAGATTGATGAAATGAGAAAGGAATTTTTATCCAATGTGTCTCATGAACTGAAGACCCCCATTGCCTTGATCTTAGGTTATGCGGAGGGGCTGAAGGAGGGAATCAGTCAGGATACGGAAAGCAGGGATTTTTATTGTGATGTAATCATGGATGAGGCAGGAAAAATGAATATCATGGTCAAAAAACTGCTTACTTTGAATCAGCTGGAATTCGGCAATGATGTTGTCAGCATGGAGAGATTTGATATCAGGGAGCTGATAGCAAATTATCTGGAATCGGCCGATATTCTCATTAAGCAAAATAATGCAAGGGTATATTTTGAAGAAAGCGTCCCCTGTTTTGTGTGGGGAGATGAATTCAAAGTAGAAGAAGTGTTTGTGAATTATTTTTCCAATGCGTTAAATCATGTGAAAAATGAAAATGAAATAAGGATCAGTTTTGACAGAATGGAAGATAAAGTCAGAATTCGTGTATTTAATACAGGAGACCCTATTCCCGAGGATGCCCTGCCTCATTTATTTGAAAAATTTTACAAGGTAGACAAGGCGCGGACAAGGGAATATGGCGGAAGCGGAGTAGGTCTTTCCATTGTAAAAGCCATTATGGATTCCATGCATCAGGACATAGGCGTGATTAATTATGAAAACGGTGTGGAATTTTGGTTTGAATTAGCATCGAAATAGTGCTAGAATACAAATAGCAAGTTAGGGAGGAACGATACGTGAAAAAGAGATTTAGTTTTGTTTTACTGGCATGTTCCCTGATTATATGCCTTACCGGATGTAAAAATGCTATACCGGAAATGTCAGAAGAAGATATGGACCTGGTAACAGAATATGCTGCAGGACTGCTGTTAAAATATGATGCAAATTATCAGACCATGCTGTTAAATGATGAAGAAGTGGCTGCTGAGGAAGAAGCCAGACAAAAGGTATTAGAAGAAGCGGAACGGCGTGCGGCCAAAGAAGCAGCTAAAGCGGAGAAAAAGGCAAAAGAAGAGCAGGAAAGACAAAATGGCGGGGATGGTAATTCCGAGGCACAGGAGGAGATACCGGCTGAGCCTGTGGATGTTGCACAGTTTTTGGAATTGGAACAGATTTCCCTTTCCTGTAACGGCATCGAATTTAAAGATACTTATCCGGACAGCGGAGATGAACTTTTCTTTGCCCTTAACGCATCGCCGGGATGCAAGCTTGCCATTATACACCTGACGCTTACCAATACAGGCGGCAGCGACAGCAATATTGATATCTTTAATAAAGAACCCAGATTTAAGATCTCTGTTAATGGCGGAGAGTATCATAGTGTTATGACCACACTGCTGGACAATGATTTTTCCATATATGCAGGAACGCTTGCTCCGGGACAGTCGGCGGACACCGTTTTGGTGTTGGAATTAAAAGAGTCCGAATGTGTTTCTCCCGAAGCGGTTACTCTCTATATTAAGTACAATGGAGAGACGATTAGGACATCTATTTATTGATAAAAAGGAGAAAGCATCAGAAGAAGATTAGAGAAAGAGTTGCATTTTCATTTTTGTAACTCTTTTTTTGGTTTAGGTGGAGGTAAAGATGGGGTTATTTCAAAGATTGTTTTCTAGAAATTGGGAACCGCTGATTTGTAAACCGAATGATATCATAGATCTTTTCAAAGAGGCTCTGGAAATTGATGTGCTGTCTGTTAGAGGGGTTAGAGGAAGTGTTATAGAGTATGATGTACATGATTTCCTGATTAGCGGGCTTGTTATTGAATATAATGAACAGAAGCATGAAATAGGCGTGAGTGCAGATTATAGAAGTCCAAGAGGATTTTTTAATTATACTTTCTATTTGGATGAACAACACTTTTTAACATTGGATGAGTTGTGTGAGAACGCCAGGATTGATGATGTCCGGTTTGTGGATATAGATATTATAAAGGTGTTGGCAGATAAAGAGATTGGGAATCCAAGAGGCAATGTTTTGTTGAAAAAGAGAGAGATTAAATAAAGTCTTAATTTGTTATTTTGCTGCATTTTGTATTTTTATAAAAACAAATTGAAAAAAGAGAGTTTTTTTGTTGACACCAAATGAAGATAATGATATATTGATATCCGTTGCGAGGCAAATTACATGTCCTTTGCAGCGGATTTTTCTTACATAAAGCTTTTATTATAAAAGAGTATAAAAGCAAAAAACTGCTTGACTGAGACCTGCGGCTGTGATAAGATATCACTGTTGCGCGGTCAGGAGACAAGCGCAGAACCTTGACAAATAAACAGCAATGCAACCCTGAAAAATTCCAAGAGAAGATTTTTCAGAAGAAGTGTTTTTGAGAACACAAACCAAGAACAGTAAATAACGGTTAAAAAAAGCCAAGTGTTTTTTGACCGGGATTAAGAACTTTTAATTCGAGAGTTTGATCCTGGCTCAGGATGAACGCTGGCGGCGTGCTTAACACATGCAAGTCGAACGGAGATAAACGCTGAAGAAGCTTCGGCAGATTCTTGTTTATCTTAGTGGCGGACGGGTGAGTAACGCGTGGGTAACCTGCCCTGTACAGGGGGATA
>CAZDRM010000060.1:6893-12317 GCA_964507745.1 uncultured Lachnospiraceae bacterium | reverse complement strand
CATTATTTACCCATCCCGGCTCATGTGTCTCTACATTCCAGTCATCCAGATTCAGGGAATCACCATCAAACGTTTCTTCCCACACCAAAGTATACCCTTCATACTCTGCCGGCAAATCTTCCTGCTTGGAATTATCATCTTCCTCTACAACACTTTCCGGATTCTCCACATTTACATCCTGCTCATCATTTTTACCGCAGGACACAACAAGTGGAATAACCGCCCCTACTGCAAGAAGGGCTATAATTTTTTTCAATAGATCTTTTTTCATACCCGACTCTCCCTATCTGTTTTGATTTTTGTATTGATTATGTTTTAATTACATTTTTATCAAGTATAGATTTATATCCTATTCTGATATACAACGTTATGTACAAAAATATCAAAATCATGATATAATGTGCGCGTAAGCAATGAGCAGTGCGAAAACCGTCAGGGGCAAATCGGCTGCTTGCAGACGAATTTGACCATGCCGGTTTTCATAGGGCGAAGCCCGCGAATGAGAAAAACCCACGGTTTTTCGAATGTGCACTGCGGGCATAGTCTTTCGAATCTCCCTGCGGGCATGCTCTTTCGAATCCCCTGCAGGCATAGTCTTTCGAATCCCCCCTGCCGGAGTATCTCCCCCGCCACTTTGAGGTAAAAACAATGAATCTACGAAACGAATGGTTCCAAACCGAACTGCAAAAAAGTGAAGAATCTCTTCCCCACCGCCCATTAGAAGAAGAATACTCCTTCTATCAGGCAGTCAGTTCCGGCGACATGGATTTTGTACAAAAAAACTGCAAAGAGAACATCTTTATCAATTCGGAGGGAATGGGCGTACTATCCACAAACCCCTTAACCAACATAAAATATCATTTTGTTGTCACAACTGCCATGATCACAAGGCGCTGTATAGAGGCAGGCATGCAATTAGAACAGGCATTCCGCCTCAGCGACTTTTATATTTTGAAAATGGACGCCTGTACTTCCATCGAAGCCATCTCAAAACTCCATAATCAAATGGCTCTTGACTACACGCAAAAAATGTTACTGGTTAAAAAGAACTCGATTTTGTCAAAACCTATCGTTCTTTGTATGGACTATATTTACAGCCATATTAACTGCCGTATTACCGTAGATGAACTTGCTGAACACATAGATCTTTCCCCCAGTTATCTTTCCAGGCTTTTTAAGAAAGAACTCAACATTTCCATCAGTGATTACATTTGCGAAATGAAAATTGAAAAAGCCCAGCATTTGTTAAAGTATTCCGATTACAGTCTGGCTGAAATTGCAAATTATCTGGCATTTTCTTCTCAAAGTCACTTCATTCAGTCCTTTAAGAAACTAATCGGCATGACTCCAAAAAAATACCGCGACCACTATTACCGTACTTCTTGGTAATAAAGGCCGCGGCATTTAAAACGCCGTTTCTATTTTCCAGAAAGCGGAACTAACTCTACTGTAATTTTGTGCAGACCATCATTCAGGGACTCCACTGCTGCCCGCTCCATAAGAACTTGCATTCCGTCAACGATTTCTAAAGTTTCTCCATCACAATCCGCTCTGCCGATGCCATACTCTCCAAATTCCAATTCATCTGCATTTTTGAAAATAACTTCAAATTCTTTTTCTGCAAAGCGGCAACTGATAGAAGCTGTTTTATTTTCATCAAACTGTTTTTTCAAAAGTTTCGGTTTAATTACCAGATTTCCCGTATCCCCGCGGACTCCGAACACTTCTGTTATCATAGTCATCATATACCAGCTTGCAGCGCCTGTCAGATAGTGGTACATTCCCCGTCCTTCACTGTTGAAATATTCCGGAATGCCAGGATAGATTTTGCCTGTGCTAAAATTAAGGGCTGTATCAGCCAGTGTCTGAAGCGCTTTATATCCTTCCTTTACAAATCCTCTTTTATAAAGTGCATTTGCATACATGACTGTCATATGGGAAAATACAGCTCCGTTTTCTTTCTCTCCATAAGCAAATCCAAACATTCTTCCCATATCAAACTTAAGTTCATTAAAGTCCGTGTTCAGCCGGTAACCGCCAATGGAAGCATCATACAGATAGCGGTCGGCGCTTTTACAGATCTGGCTTACCTGTCCGGCTGTGGCAGTTTCGCTCATAACGGCAAAAACCTGTCCGGTCAGCATCATTCGAACACCGTTTTCCGAAATTCCCTCTACCGCATTTTTATGATTATCGTAGTAGCTGTTAAACCACCCTTCCTCATTTTCTCCCTGAATCCATTCTGTCTTACGGACATGTTCCATGATCCAGTCTGCTTTATGAATCAAATTGTCAATGAGGCTGTCAACGGACACCTGTATTTTCTTTCCGCTGATATCATGTCTGCACAGACCCAGATATTCTTTCAGCAGTTCCCGTTTTGCCCCGGCGTCTTCATAAAGTCCCGCATCATCCTTCAGCAGAACATTCATTTCCTCCATAAGCTCTATTTCCGTATAAGATAATTTATCTTTCAAAAGACGGAGACAGTCTGCAAGCTGCTTCAGATTCCCTGCATATGCACAGGTAAATGCCACACTTTCGCCATTGTCCGCTGCCATATCCAGCGCATCGTTCCAGTCCGCGCCACGGAGACGCATTTCATTATGTTCTCCGACTTCATAGAAAGCGCACAAATGCTCCAGCAAAAGATGCTCTAAAATTGTTCCGTCATATACGCTGCCGTCAGCCGTTTTCTGCCACATACCGTAGCTGTCATTCCACTCACTGTCCATATCCGTTCCGCGTTCCGTCTGGGCATCCTTAAAGTATTTTACCTTTTCCAACAGAACCGCAGCATCTCCGGTCTGGTCAATATAAAGCTTGGTTGTCATGAACGGCCAGACTGCATGGTCCATCCAGACACGGCTGATACCATTTCTGTCGGCAATAAATTCTCCCTGCTTATTGCCTATAATGGTAGCATTGGTTCCGTCAATCCTTACCCCGCCATAGTTGCTGACCACCATCCGGCGTACATCCCCGGGGTCCATTAACAGAAGGGAAAGGCAGTCCTGCCACAAATCTCTCCATCCTCTTCCCCCTCTTCCATAGTCATGATGGGGCAGGAAAGAACATCCGTAGATACGTCTTAAAAAGGGCTGGAAGCTTACCCATCGCATAAAAAGGTCAAAACGGCTGTCCCCGGTATGATATCTGACATTTACTTTCTCCTGCCAGTATTCCTTTACTTCTTTCAGAGTCTGCTCTACCTTGGAAGAAGAATCATATTTTGAAACAGTCTTCTCTATTTCTTCCTCATGCTCCGTGATTCCCATGGTAATAATATATTCTACAGCTTCGCCGGGCTTCAGCGTTACCTCCTCAAAGCGGATAGCGCCCATGGCTTCTTTTCCGCCGATTTCCACACCTGCCGGCATACCCTCTGTATTTTTATAAACTGCCTCGGGATGCGTAAAGGAGCCGCCTTCCCCAATAAAAGCATCTACCGTGGGATAGAAAGAATCAGGTTTTGCCCCATTCCCGGTAACTCCCGCTACAAAATAGGTAAGATGATTTCTCCGATGTCCTTTTTCATCAAAAGACATAGTAGGCTTTACCGTGACGCCATACTGCTGTGTATGGATTCTATGCAGCATGGATGTAACATTTCTATGGTCTCTGATATTATCAGCGCTTCTTCCATAAATCGGAACAGCCCCAACCGGTGTGATTTTCTGCTCCGCTTCCGCCGTATTACGAATGCATACCCGCATAATTTCCACATTTTCATCCACGGGAACAAAAGAAGTAATCTCCGCTTCCAGTTGATATTTATCGGAACTTCTCTTAACCGTCTGCCACATAAGTCCTGCGGTCAACGTACCGGCATCCTGCTCTTTGGAAAATTTCTTATCTTCCGCTTCTGCCGACACCCCTGTGGCAGACCAGCATCCGGTGCCTTCCACAATACACCAGAAATTTCTTGTTGACCTGTTATTATGCAGATTTTCCGAACTTACAGGCTCTAACAAAAAAGCTTCCTGATTGATTTTGCTATCGCCGCCTAAATTTGGGGTTATGGAACTCTTTAATCCCTTTTCCCCTGCAATAGGAAAATAAAGATAGCTGTAATTTTCCGGCTGCTCTATGGAAAAAGTTCCGTCATTGTCTAAAAAATGTATGGTTTCCATCTTATTTCACACTCCTGTCTGTATTTATCAATTTCCCCTCCTGATACAGTTTGAGGCATCTATTATTTTCATTTTACTAATGTCTTCAAATCACATATATCAAAAAAAAAGCGAAAATATCATATATATGTCCTCAGACAACTAATCTTTCCGATCAGTTCAAAAATTTCATCTTCCTTTTGTTCATTTACTATCTACAGTATAAGAAAATCGAGACCTCTACAGAAATCTCGATTCTTTCATTAATTTACACTTATAGTTTATAGCTTATTCATAAAGTGCATTGGGCTCTTGGAGTATCTGTCAAACCAATACCTGCTCGTCTGCAATATACCCTAATCATCACAGTATTTTTTAACAATATCTTCGAATTCTTTTCTTACCTCAGTAAAGGCTTTTAACAACTTAGGAGAAAAAGACCCACTGTGCCCGTTTACGACCATCTGATAAGCCTTCTCCGTATCATATGCCGCTTTATAAACACGCTTGGAGCTAAGCGCATCGTATACATCTATCAAGGCAACAATCTGTGCGGCAATGCTGATTTCTTCTCCTTTTAAGCCGTCCGGATAACCCTTTCCGTCGTATTTTTCATGATGGTGTCTGGCTATATCATAGGCGTATTCACAAAACACCTGATTGTCTATATGAATCACTCTTTCTATGATTTCCGCTCCCTTTGTGGTATGAGATTTTATAATCTCATATTCATCCGCATTTAATTTCCCGGGTTTTAAAATAATATTGTCCGGGATAACTATTTTCCCGATATCATGCAGGGAAGACGCCCATCCGATTACGTCAATTTTTTCTTCCGTAAGCTCATATTCCGGGTATAAATGCATTACGCTCTTTCCAAGACTAAAAGTAAATTCCCGTATCCTCTTTACATGCTGTTCCGATTCCAAATTCCTGAATTCTATAATATTGCTTAAGGACTCAATCAGAACATGAGTGGTGTGCTTTTGCCTCTCAGCTGCAGCTTTTAACACGGTATCTTTCAGCTTTTCCGTCTGCCCTCTAACAGTAAACTCAAGCTGTCTTTTGTACTGAAACACCTGAATTACATTATCCACCATCTGTTTTACTGAATCGGGATAGAAAGGCTTTCTGATATAACTTATAATACCGTACTCAAAGCCTTTGCTCTCATATTCCGCCGTCTCTTCACTTGTAATCATAATAAAGGGAATCTGGCTTAAAACTTTCCTCTGGCTCAATTTCTTCAACACCTGAAAATTACCCTTGATCACTATTGTAAGGTTTACAAGGATAGCTGCCAGAGAAGTAA
>CAZDRM010000060.1:0-6793 GCA_964507745.1 uncultured Lachnospiraceae bacterium | reverse complement strand
AAATTACCCTTGATCACTATTGTAAGGTTTACAAGGATAGCTGCCAGAGAAGTAATGTGCGCCTTGAATACATCCAGGCCGTCCTTTTCATTGGATACTTCCAGAATCTTATACTCAGCCCGGAATATATCAGCCAATTCCTTTCGGTTTACCTCGTCATTATCAACAATTAAAATCGTATCACGTTTCATTTTTTATGCCCATACTTTCTTTTCAAATTTACATTCTGACCATTACGACATTCTTATTTTTGAGTTTAAAAATAATTCTGCTCACAGTGGAAGGCAGCATGTATTTTACTGTGTTTATCTCAATAACACTTCCCTCATACGCATTTCTCCTGACTAAAACTGCTTTCATGCCCTCATCGGTTAAATGCGCAAGCCTGGAAATTTCCGCATCCAAATCTACCAGCTCCTGGTCCTTTGCTACAATTGCACCATTAAGCTTTTTAATAAGCTCTACCGCCTTTTCTTTATCGGGAGGAAGTGATTTCAGGACTTTATTCCATTTCTCTTCAAGCATTGATAACTGCTCTAAAATCTGCTCCCTTTTCTTTTGAAATTCTATCTGCTGCTTTTCATAAAGCACATTTCTTCCCACATCCAGAAATGTTTTTATATTGGAAGTATTGCCCAGATTGTAGGTATCCACTCCTTTTACCGCACGTATCCTGCCGCCTAAGAGCGTTCCCTTGCTGCCGGATATAATAGCTTTTCCCAGGGTATTTATGTCGCTGTTCATAATATAGTTTGCCTTAACATTTCCTCCGGCAGTAATATTTGCAGCTTCAAAAAAGCTTCCCGAAACCTCTCCTTTTGCCTCGATAAAACAATCGTGCTTAGAGCAGCCTCCTCTCTTGATCATAACATTCCCGCCGGCAACAAGCTTAGCCGTCTCCACATTATGCTCAACAATAATATCTCCCGTCGCCTCAATATGACCTCCCGAATAAACGCTGCCCACTACATATACAGAGCCGTCAACCTCCAGTTTTCCTGTAACAGCCGTCACATCTTCCTTCACAATTATCATATTAGAAATGATCATCTGGCCGTTTATATACTCAAACTTCCCGTTCATTTTGGAAATATAAGTTACTCCATCGGAAGCAATAGTAAAGCCTTTTCCCTTTAAAGGTTTTTTATCAATTCCTTTATTGGCATGAAGAACTTCGCCAAAAATATTCTGGCCGTCAATTCCCTTCTGGGCAGGATGATAGACAGCAAGCTTTTCTCCCTCATCTACCATCTCGAAAGCCTCAATGTTAACGTAGTCAACACCTCCGTCCGGAAGCGGAGCCGGAATACGGGGCAGATCCAGACGAACAAAAAATTCAAACCAGCCGTCTTCGCCTGTTTCGGCAGGCGTTCCCTCTGCAACCAATATTTTTTCGTTCATTCTCCTTTGCTTGATCATTTCGGTAATTGCCTCCCGCTTAATCCCGATGACAATTCCTCTTTTTTTCAGCTCATTATAAATATCCTCTTCCGTAACCCTGTTTCCGGGAAACCACGGTATGAATGCAAAGGCCTTAATTCCGTTATCCTCTATAAAAATACTGAATTCTTTTTTACTCAGGGAATCGATATCTATTCCTAAAGCGCCGGCATTATCAGCAACATCAGCAGTATGAGCAGATCCTGATGTTTTTTCTTTTAGAAGTTTTTCCCGTTTATCTTTCATATCCGTAGCGGAAAAAATCAGTTTGGCATAGGATGATACATCCAGTCCCGCTTCCAGACCCAGACGAATCTCTTTCATCTGCCAATGGCTGAAGAGATAATTCGTATAGAGAGACACATTCAGCTTTTTCTCAAGTCCCATGCGAATCTCTTTCATTTGCATCCAGTTATATTGGGAATTGGCATATACGGAGACATCCAGATTCTCATATAGGCCCACCTTTATTTCATGAATCTGCTGCGCATACATATCATCCGTCAACCATGTATCTATAGGAAGTCCATCCTCTAATGCAAGTCTGATCTGCTCCAATTCATCATCTACAAATCCTCTTTCCAGATAAGCGGTCAGATCATTTGAGGAATAAAAAGAAAGCCGGATCTGTTTCATTGTCTCATAACTGTATGACGGATCCGCATATACACTGACATCCACCTTATCCTTCATCCCCATCCGAATCTGTTCCATCTGAAGCCAGTTAAGCTCCGGATTCGCAAAAAGGGAAACATCCAGCCCTTCTTCCCTTCCAAGAAGAATTTCCTGACGCTGTTCTTTTACATATGAACTTTCCATCATAGCAAACTCATGATTCTGAGGTGGAGTCTGATTTTCGGACATGTTAAACACCGGCCTTTCACATTTATGATGTAGTCCATAATATTATACTATGATTCCGTTCAAAAGAAAAGCTTTAATACATTTCCGTTTCTTCCCAGCTGACGGTATAGGTCACACCTGTCGCTTCTCCTATCTGTGCAATATAATTTTCGATCAATTCCTTTGCCTGAAGTTTTGCCGTGTTTAATAAAGAAGAATTATTTCTGATATTTTCTTCCATTGCCGTTTGTGCCTCATTAACAGCCTGCACCTGGTCAGCTGCGGTAATGGGATTTTTCTGAATCCATTGGTCGTCCGATATCACATAGGAATCCTTTGTCCATGAATCGGAGTCAACCCTGCAGGTTACCTGGGGCTCGGGCAGGGTAATGGTAATATTTGTTCCGTCCTGCCTCATTTTTAAATCCTCTATTTTAAAACTGATTTCAGCAATTCCCGTATATTCTATCCAGAAAATCCTTTCCTTTTCCCCGAAATGTGACAGACCTGTACCGGCTTCCTTCACGGACTTTGCAACATTATGATACCTGCATTCCAAGGTGGCAAGCTCACAAATCATCTTAATTTTATCAATCTGCGGAACCGTGGTTTCGGCTTTTATTTCTTCTGTCTCTGCCGTATCTTCCGCTGTTTCTCCCGCATCCCTATTATCTGTCGGGGATTCATCAGATACAGCGCCCTTACAGCCCCATAGAGTAATTCCCGTCAACACAAGAAGGAGTAAAAATAATTTCGTCTTTTTCATATTATTCTTCCTCCCCGTATCCTAATACCCTGACTGTATATGTCTTACCCTCTTCTATCTGGTTGACCCAGGGTTCAATCATAGCTCTTTCAGCCGCTTTAGCCGATTCCTGTGCGCAAGCCCTTATATCTGCATCTTCCTTTACCCGGTTTGCCAGATCCTCCTCCGCATACCGATAGGCTTCTTCCGCCACCGTTTCCGTATTATATTTATCCTTTTTGAAAATAAATTCTATAGTCCCGGCGTTGACAACCGGATTCTCTACCGTAACTTCCGGAAGCTGCACCGTAATTGTATTTGTATCCTCATCTATCTTTACGGTTATCTGGGCTACATCTATTCCCGCTTTTACCGTCCCTTCATATGCCACATAATATTTTATGCTGCCGTCTTCATCATACACGGTAACATATCCGTTATATGGATATGCGGCTGTATATAACTGGCTTTTCTTTATAACCTCCTCCAAAGTGGATTCTGTTACGGTTGTGACTTTGCCTTCCTCTCCGATGATATTTTCCTCCACAAAATCACTTGTATTTGATAAAAGGTACTTTTTTATCCACACAATTGCTATGCAGAGAACCAGTATCAGAACAACTGCCGCTATGATTTGTATGACCTGCTTTGGTTTTATATTTCTTTTTTCCATGGGGATGTTTTCCTTCCATTTTTATCCTTTTGCTTTTAAAACAATACTATCATATATTTGGATATTGTAGAATCTTATTTTATATGCTATAATCATGCGTATACAAAGAAAAACCAATTTTTCGGGAAACGGTAAGGATTTTTCATGAAATATGTAAATGATTTGTCTGGCAGACAAAAAGCTCGGATTATAAGTTTGCTTATTATCTCTATACTCCTCTTTCTCAGCTCATCAGAGTATGTCCGTTCAATACAGAATAGCGGTCAGCAAATAGACTATGTAGAAAATATGACTGTAGATGGCTCAGATTTTACGCCTATTGCCAACTTATTTGTAGCCGGAACTAATGGTTTTCTGCAATTTCTGACAAGCGTATTAGCAGTCATTGCCATAGTAATCATTTCTCTTATACTCCTTATTCCCTGGCGGTTGATTGCTATACGAAAAGATTCAGAAATTTCAAAAAAGGAACCGGAAATAGCCAAAGCAATTCTTGTGCTATTTGTGGTAATTACACCGGTAACAGGTTTTATCCTAACACATTTAACATTCGACTTTTCCGTTTTGCTGCTTACTCTGATACCGGCATTATTTCTTCTGGTATTAAGCGTGCTTCCCTTGAAGAAAGCTTATAAACGCATTTATGAAAAGGAAGAGAAAATTTAAATTTTCTCTTCCTTTCTAAAAATACTTTATAAAAATCCAAAATATGTATCTACATAACAGATTCAGACATTCAGAATTAATAAGTGAATCTGCCAATCAAATTGTCTAATTCCTGCGCCAATCCTTTATTTTGTTCAGCCTGTTCCTGAATCATATCGGCAATCTGTGCAGTACTTTCACTCTTTTCAACAATAGTGGCAATAGCGGAGCGGTTTTCGTCAGTAATATCATTGACTTCTACAATATTGCTGGAAATCTGTCTTACAGAGGCCTCCAACTGTTTAACAGCCCTATCAACCTCATCAAGCTGTTCTTTAATCGCATTTACAGATATGCTGTATCCGGTGGATTTCTCCGCAAAGTCTTTAAACTGACCTACAAACTCCGTTTCTATAAAGGAAAGAATAGAATCAAAACAGTTATTTACAACCTTAATACTATCATCCGTCTCGCTGCAGATTGCCTGAATACTGGAAGCCGTGTTACGGGAAGTATCCGCCAGGGCGCCAATCTCTCCGGCAACAACTGCAAAGCCGCGGCCTGCCTCTCCTGCTCTTGCAGCCTCAATAGAAGCATTCAATGATAACAGATTGGTCTTCCCTGCAATACTAAGAATTTCTGACGCAAGTTCATTAATCTTTGTAAGACTGCTCAGGCTGTTGATTGCTTCCTCTACGGAACTCTTCGTCTGTATCAGCGTATCCTGTCCGTTCCTATACGCATCATCCGCTTTGGTCTTCATATCCTGTGCGCTTCCGATAACGGAATTGCTTGTTTGGATAGAATCCGAAATACTATTCAAAATCACATTTACCACATTGTCAATATTTTTAATTTCAAAGTTTACATTAGACACAACTTCATTGGTGCTTTCCAAAGCGGCAGAAAGCTCTTCTGTAGTAGCCTTATTATCCGTAACATCCTCTACCAAATCATAAGAAGATCTATGCAGATTATTCGCTTTATCCTCCAAGGTAGTACAACAATCCTTTAAAGTACCCGTAATCTCCTGTAAGGAATGAATCAGAATCTCTGTGGCATTGGCAATGCTTCCAAGTTCATCGCCTCTGTTGCAGTACTTTCGGATTTCTTGGTTATCTGCAATATTAAAATTCTGTAAGGAGAGAATTCCCCCTTCTATAGACTTTATAGGCTTCAGTATCCTTCCAATGATTACAAAGGAAATAACAATCAGTACCAGCAGAGCGGCAACGCAGAAAATAATCAGCATAACTGTCATCTCATTTGCGGAAGCAAAAATCTCTTTTTGATTATCCGAAACCATAAACAGCCAGCCATAATCCGCCATATAATAGTAAGTAGAAATATACTCTTCGCCATCTTGGGTATATTCTATATATCCGCTTGTATCTTCGGTAGCGCCTTGTAGCTGTTCGCAAAGACTTATCATGTAATCTTCCTCTGCAGGTGTGGCAACTCTTTCGCTGTCTGCATGAAAAATATACTGACCATTAGCTGTATTTACCATACAATAAGTAGCATTTTCCATTCCGTCCATAGTCAGATTGTCAAGAATCTCTATCAGACCCTTGCTGAAAATACCACAGCCTACGAGACCCGCCGGATTTCCTTTTTCATCATAAACTGCCATATACATTGACACAATCTGATAACCGCTGGCAGGTGAGATAATAATACCGGTATTATATACACCATCTGTAGCAAGCATGGCATCGTGTAATGCTTTCTTTGGCCCTTCTTCTTCTCTTGTAACAAGACCTATTATGTCTGCATTGGTATGTGTCAGTATTTGGGTATCCCAATTGCTGGCATATATCCCCTCCAGATTGGCAATATCGCCGGAAAACTTTTCTGTATATGCCTGAGCGGCAGCAGCAATTTCCGGATCCTCCGGATTTTGCATGATATTCAGAATTTCTCCCGCCCGGCTATAGGAAGCAAGCAACCTCTCTGATTCGCCCACATAATTTTTAATAATCTGACTGCGTTCCTCTGCAATCGTCAGCATACTGCTGGTCATTGTTTTTTTGATATCTTTTGTGATACTGGAAACAACCAAAATTGACAGGATTGTCATTACAACAATCTGCATAACCAGCATACAAATAATAATTTTTTGACCCAGTCCCAGCGTTCTGCCGGTTACTTTTTGCTTTTCTTTCATAAAATTATATCCCCTTCTTCATCGGATTTGTAATTTGTGATAATATTAATCCTTTTGGCACAAAACCACTTTAAATTTAGATAATAATTCTCTAAATAGCGGCATATCCGTTTAAATTATACCACATTATTATTTCTTATTTCAATAGTTCTCATAAAACCACATAATATATTTCATTCACTGGTGTTCGAACAATTATTGAACATCAGCGATACCGTCTCTACATGCACTGTCTGCCCAAACTGGTCCACTCCTCTCACTCTCCTGAGCTCATACCCGT
>CAZDRM010000059.1:0-12426 GCA_964507745.1 uncultured Lachnospiraceae bacterium | reverse complement strand
GTAGCAAAATCATACTGATGGGAGCCGTCCATAAATACCTTCGGCACCGCCTCCAGCAATTCTCCCGGGGACATATAACGGAAAATACATACAAAAAACAGAACCGCCGCCACAAAACAGCCTGCCGTCAGGCTGAAGACATCCATCCATTTTCCGCTTTTTCTCTTGAATAACAACAGAAAAACCGTAACGGGATATAAAACAACCATGCCCGGATACGCCAAAACATCCAAGGCCAGCACAAGACCGGCGGCAACCAGCCACAGATTTCTTTTCCCGCCATTTTGTTTCATCCCGTCAAATATTCCGGCACAAAGCAGGCAAATCACAAACAAGGTAAAAAACCAGAGCTGTTCCATGGAGAAATCCAAATTTATCATCCATTTGGGAAGAAAATTGTAATATGCCAGTCCAAGTAACAGTGCGTATTCCCTCTTTATTCCAAAAAACTTTTTCACACTGCCGTAAACAATAATACTCATACAAAGATGCAGAAGCGTTGCCATTACCCGCATATAAAGAACTACCCCTGTCATTTCGCCGGTCAGAAGATAAAAAAGCTTCATGAACAGAAAGGACAGCAGAAAAGAGGTCTGGTGCACCTCCCACATATCCGCAAAAAGCCTATCCCCCTGCAAAACCCGATAGGGAATTGCAAGAGCATAGGCCTCATCAATATCAAATCCCGTAAAGATTTTGGTTGCGCCTGCAATAACAGATAACACTATTAATATAGAAACAACAGCCTTCCTGGTCCGGGTTGGCAAAACAGCTTTTTCTCTCATTACAACGCAGCCTTCCAATTTTTTCATGAAAATATTATAACACGGGAAAGATGCTTGTTCAATCAATGTTTCTTGACAGTTTACGTCAGCATTTCATAACAAGTCCCCTTTTCCTTTTAAATATTAATGGAAATTTCTTCTTCCAGCTTTTCTCTCAAGGCCTTTCCATCTATTTGTATAATAACAAATGCCGGAGCCTCCTCTTTTACAAAAGAAGGGTGGAACACCAGAAGATACTTACCGGTTCCATGCAGTCCCAGCTTATGGTCCGGCACGATAACCTGCCATTCCTCTTCCTTTTCCTTAACAGGCAGTCTGCATAGCCTGTGCCTTTTCTGATCTTCTTCAATGCCATAAAGCACACAGCTGTATCTCAAATAAAATAACAATAGATATAAAATCAATCCGATGCAGCCTGCAGCAAATAATGTAGCCAAAATAAACAGAATTGTTTTCCGAACCATTTGTTCTTCTTTGCTACCGGTCGTATCTCCTTTCGAATCCGCTCCGGGAGAAATTTCGGATAGCACCTTTTCTTCAGCATCCTTCAAGGCTTTTTCCGGTACCACACGCTTTTTGGTAACAACCGTATTTCCTATATCGTTTTTGCTGACAGAAATTTCCTTGCTGCGGTCGCTGCCTGTTGTCTTTTGTATTCTTCGTCCGGACGCTGTGGTTCTACCGGGATTTACTGCAGGATTTACTGCAGGATTCACAGGAGAATTTACTACGTCAGGCTTATTTCCCGAATTGTCTCCCCCGTCTCCCTGACCGCCGGGTTCCTCTGTTCCGGAAGGTTCCTCTGTTTCATTATCCGGTTCTTCTGTATTTCCCTGCTCCTGTCCGTTGGGTTTTTCTTTATCCTGATTATCCGGTTCTTCCGTATCGGTTTTTTTATTTTCTTCATCGCCGTCATCTTTATCCGGCTTTTCTTTTATAGAAACCTCCGTAACCTGCTTTTCCTCCGAAATCTCCTGATGCAGTCGGTCTCTCACAAGGATTTCGTAACCACCGTTTTCTTTTATGATAATAGACGCCTCCTTCTGCCAGGTTTTTCCCCCGTCAAAGGAGTAAGCCTCATCATCCAGACCGATGCCGTCTTCTCCATCTTCCGCAGTCACGGTTAATAAAATGCTGCCATCCTCCAAGGGAGTTGTTTTTATCTCCCTGATAATCGGCGCCTCTCCGTCCACATGGCTTACTTCAAAGCTTTCCGTAACCGCAGTATTGCCGAGCACATCCGATGCCCATATTTTATAACTGCCGTTTTTTATTTTAATTTTTTCCAACTGTAGCTTGTTTGTACCTTTATCTTCGGTATTCTGAAGCTCTTCCTCGGTTTCATCTTTGCCGTTTAAAATACGGATTATACTCATACCGCTTTTGTCGTCTGATGCCTGCACGGATACTTCAGCCTCCGTGGACCAGATTATCCCCTGATAGGTTTCTGTTTTTCCTGTTCTCGTAACCTTTTGGGTAATTTCAGGTCCTTCCCTGTCGATATTGATAACGGTTAGGGCTTTTTTGCTTTCGTTTCCAAGAGCATCTCTTACTTTAAGGGTATAGGTGCCGCTTGCAGTAACCTTAAACTCTTTTTTATCCGTCCACGCCCCGTCGTTCCAGGAATAGGGCAGAGCATGCAGCCCGCATCCTGCATCCGATACCTCTGCAAGAAGATTAGTTTCCCTGACATACTTTGTTGTTTCCGCCTTAAGGCTGTGTATATCAGGACCTTCCCTGTCAATATTGGAAACGGTTATTGTTTTTCTGCTTTCATTTCCAAGGGCATCCCTTACCTTAAGAGTATAGGTGCCGTTTGCAGTAACCTTAAATTCTTTTTTATTCGTCCACGCTCCGCCGTTCCAGGAATAGGCCAGAGCATGCAGCCCGCATCCTGCATCCGATGCCTCTGCAAGAAGCTTAGTTTCCTTGGCATACTTTGCGGTTTCCGTCTTAAGGCTGCGTATATCCGGAGCCTGTCTGTCAATACAGGAAATATCGACAGTTATTTTATCACTTATGTTATTTAATTTGTCATAGGCATCCGCCTGAAAGCTTCCGTTTTCATTGATATCATAGACCGTTTCCAGAATCACTTCATTTCCCGGATTGTCCTTTTCATGAACCGAATTTCCGTCCTTATAAATGCGGATTCCTCCCGGCCTGGATTTTCCGTCCTCTGCTCGAAGCTGTATTCTTGCTTCTGTGGACCAGATTTTTCCGCCTACATCTGCAGTTGCGCCTGTGGGAATTACCGAAGAGGTTAGAACAGGCCCTTCCGTATCAATGCTGTCATTTCCGATAACCGGCACGTCTTTAAGACTTTTATAATACCAGACATGTGCATTTGTTCCCATATCACTGTTAATATGAAGGTATGCACCGGAAGCCGGTTGATAAGCATAAGCAATATATTCGGGAATTTCCTCCAGAGAATTTACATCAAAGCTGCAGCTTACGGTTCCTGACTCCACATCACATCTTGTAATCTGGCGCCCGTCTCTTAAATATCCTAAAATTACCGCTCCGCCTTCCCACAATTCTCCGCCGGAAGTATGATAGGCAAATTGGCAGCCTCCTCTTGTATCCATATCGTTTCCTACTACAAAATAGCCGCCGAAACGGTCATCAAAGGCCGTCCAGTTTTCTCTTGTTATGGTATAGGTAACCCTGTAGCCTCCCTGAGTGCTGTATCCGTTTTCCTGAACGGCGCCTGCCCTGGCCGATACGGTA
Organism: uncultured Lachnospiraceae bacterium; assembly: GCA_964507745.1. Lineage (GTDB taxonomy): Bacteria > Bacillota > Clostridia > Lachnospirales > Lachnospiraceae > UBA2882. Next base: position 8,908 of record CAZDRM010000059.1, on the reverse strand, counting down.
ACCGTTCCGTCTTCTTCCGCACTTTCTTTTGCAAAAATGTAAGCGAACACATCGGGTGCCTTAGCCGCCCACAATGCTATGCACAGCAAAGTGGTTATGACAATACCAGCCAGCATCCTTCCCGCTTTTATTTTCTTTATTCTGTTTTTCATATTTGACTCCTTTTTTTCTTGTAATTACCGGTAACACAAAAAACCCTATACAAGCATAGGCATCAACTCACTTCTTCTTTTTTGTTTATTTGTGGAATTTCGGACGAAATGTCCTGTCTGCCGGAGAATCCGGCATAGCTTTGTTATGCAGATATTAATATAGCACGGCGCTTCAGACTTTGTAAAGCGCCGTGCCCATAGTTTTAAAATTTTGTGAAATATGCCGAATTTTCCTGTTTTACCGTAAACCGCTTTCACAGCGATCCGGGGCATTTTCCGTTTATTCTTCCATATGTTGCAGGATTCCCGTTACATAGGCCTGATGACGGACAATTTCCATAAAATCCTCCACATTATCCTCCGTCACATAATAGCCAAAGCCCTGTGCCCATATGGTATGCTCGTCTCCGCCGTTTTCTATGATGTCCATCATAAGGTCCCCGGCTGCAGGTGTATAATGGCTTGTCTCGAAATAATAGTCATTATTCATGGAAATCTCATTGTAGCTGCTAAAATTGTAATAAGGCGTTACTGTGGCAAGCTTTTCCAGAAAATCCAGATAACCTTTATCCACCGCCCGTTCATAGGTGGTAATATATAAGGGATTGGTAAAAACCGTCAGTTCTATTCCATATTCGTCACAAAGGTCGCAAAAAAGCCTGATATCTTCTATGGCCTCATCAATTCTGGGACTGTAATAATCCGCCCAGTAAGGCTTGGTGGAATTCTCGTCAAAGACCGCATCCAAATTCAGATTTTCACATCCCGTGGAATACATCCGCTTCCTGAGCGCTTCTGTATCCCCCTCATGGCTTCCTATAACGGAAAGAGACTCCAATGTGGTAACGGTATCCAGATAAGAAGCATAAAAGCGAATCACATCCGCCGGTCCCCCGTCATAAGGAAAAGGGCTTCTGTAAAGCTGTTCCTGATGATAGGAGGGGTCTACCAGATATGAAATATTATCGATACTCAAATAAACCTGTTTCGGAATTTCTCCGTGGGAAATCAGCGTCTTTAAAGTCTCGTACTGCTCTCTCGGCAGGCCCTCCGAATAAGAAAAATTGTACCAGTTTCCTTCCGGCAGCTTTGAAACATCAATAAATCCCGCTCGGGAGGAGCCGAAAAGATAAGAATCATACTCGTCCTTATGCTTTAAGATAAATCTGGTTTTTATATAATTTTTATTTGGCTCCACACCGTTATCCCTGACAGAGTCCGCATGAAAAACATTATAGGGGTCCACATACACATTGATAGGAACCACCAGTAAAGCGAACAAACCGAGGAACAGAAGGAGCTTTCTTAAAAACTTTTTCATCTTCACTCCTGTTTTCATTAAAAATTCCGTTTAAAACTGGAAATAAATAAACTGCTGACTGGTGCCGTTATGCAGATGAAAGGCAATAATAAGCGCCGCCAGCAAAAGATAGCCCGCCCATCTTATGGGCGCTTTCAGCCTGTCCATCGCCTTTATCACATCCATTTTTAGGGATAAGACATCCACCAGAACCAAAAATGCAACAGAACCTATGATCAGATAAAAATCCTGCCTGATCATCCCCATTTTGTGGTAGGCAAGCATGGGAGACAGATTGTACCCCATGTACCGTATCATATAAAAGGCGTCATACACACTGTCTGCCCGAAAGAAAATCCACGCCAGGCTTACAAGGGCAAAGGTTAAAATAACACCCAATATCTTTGGCATTTCCCATCTGCAATGCTTTTTATAAAACCGGTAAATTACCTGATAAATTCCATGAAGGGCGCCCCATACCAGGAAAGTCAGATTTGCCCCATGCCAGATTCCGCTGATCAGGAAGGTTATCATGAGATTGCAGTAAGTCCGAAGCTTCCCTTTTCTGCTGCCTCCCAATGGAATATAAATATAGTCCCTGAGCCAACTCGATAAGGATATATGCCATCTCTCCCAGAATTCCTTGATATTAGCGGATAAATAAGGACTTTTGAAATTTTCCATGGAGCAGATGCCGAAAAGCCTTGCAATTCCCACTGCCATATCGGAATATCCTGAAAAGTCGCAGTAAATTTCTATGGTATAAAAAATCGCTGCAACAAAATAGCTGATGCCCATATAGGATCCCGGCGTTTCAAATATCAGATTTACATAGCGGGAAAGGGTATCTGCAATAAGAAGCTTTTTGAACAATCCCAATAAAATCAGCCGCATCCCGTAAACCCCACGGTCATAAGAAAAAACCTTTTCTTCCTCAAGCTGGGGGATTAAAACATCCGCCCTGTTAATCGGTCCTGAAACCACATCGGGAAAAAAAGCCAGATACAAGAAAAAAAGCACCGGTCTTTTCTCCGGCTGAAGCTTTCCCCTGTAAACGTCCGCCATATAACTTATGGACTTAAAAAGATAAAAGGAAATTCCCACGGGAACAATCAGGGAATCTGACAGCCCCGGCAGCAGACCTGCATATTTAAAAAAGGCGAGCACTCCCACCTGAATCATAACACCCGCTATCAAACTTTTTTTGCTGCAGTATATTCCTACGAAATAAGCCAGCAGCGACATGACAAAAAGCAACAGCACATATCCGGCTGAAAACGTCATGTAAAACCCGTAGCTGACCAGCAAAAGAAAAAATGTCCGGTATTTATTTGGAACTGCCCAGTATATAAGGAATACTATGGGCAGAAATATGGCAAATGCCAAAGACGTAAACTGCATCTTGATAATTCTCTCCCAGCAATTGAAAAACAGGCTGCTGCATTAAATAGCTTAACGCGGCAGCCCCGTTTTATTCATGATTCTTCGTCATCATCTGCTATGGCGGCCGATGCGCTTGCCGATACAGCGGATACAATCACTACTACAATAATAACGACCAATAAAATCAGTGCCAATACTCCTAACATTAAAAACATCGTACCTTACCCCTTTAAAGCTTATATTGTCCCGCCGGAAAACCGGACAGGTATCCTGCACTCATTATAGCACAGGGAATTTTAATTGCAAACCCGGACTTTTCATTTCCGGTTCGCCTTCAAAAGACTTTCAGATGATATCCGTCTGACCGTCAATCACTCCCGTCCTTTTCAAAACATCCTTTGTTACAATCATGGCTTCGCAGGTAAAATTAATGACTAAAGTATCTTCTCCCGCAATCTCCAATGCCTCCTCAATGGTTACAACCGCGCCCTTCCATTTATCCTTTTCATAACCCTTGCCCATTTCCAGCCAGTCCGTAAACAGAGGCAGATAATTCTTCCCGCTGTTGGAAACCTTTGCAAATGCAATTTCATCCGGGTTCTCTTCGTTGATCTGCATAGGAACAAGAAATTTTGCAGTCTTTATAGCATTAAATAATTCCTGCTCTTTCTTCTGAAGATATTCAAGCTTGCCCTCATACTGCTCCTCCCGGCGTGCCTCGCCTAAAAACTCATTCAGAAGAAGCCTTAAAGACGGATTTTCCACAGGAACCCTGGCAGGCTCCAATGCACTGTAATCCCTCGGGGGAAGAAAATCAGCTCTGTTAAGAACGCCGAAGGCATCGTCATAAAATACCTTTATCTTTTCCAGACCCAGATAATAAAAGTAAGCAAAAATCCCCATGCCAAAGGTAGCTGTTCTGTTCTGGGAGCTGTATTCCTTTACAATCATCTTTTTCTGATAGCGGATTTTATCCCCTTCAACGGTTTTTTCCAAAATTGCGCAAGATGCAAATAAATCTGTCATGCTGTCATGAACATAAGGACATCCCGTCTGCGGGTCTAAAATAAAATACCAGATTTCCTGCTTTTTGGCCTTTTCTAATAAAGCTTTATCATTATACTCTAAATTATTCAAAACTTCCACAATTTCTCCTTTTGTAATTCTTCTCTATTTTACATGAGGATTGTCAAATAAGGAATAGATAATTCAAATTTTCTTTTTTCTGGCATGAGAAAGCGCGTTGCACATATATTTTAAATAAGAAAATAGTTATGAGGATTTTCTGATTTGAATAAAGTATCATTTTTAAAGAAGGCCTGCATCTGCCTGTCGGTATTTCTATGCCTTTTCGCCATTCTCATAAAACTTAAGGATGAAATTACCGTCAGCAATACCGTAAACGGCCGCGAACTTCCCATTTACTGCGTGGAAACCGATAAAAAAGAAATTGCCCTGACTTTTGACGCAGCATGGGGAAATGAAGACACAGCCAGAATTCTGGAAATTTTGAGATAGCACAACGTGCATGTTACTTTCTTTATGACCGGCGGCTGGGTAGAATCCTATCCCGATGATGTAAAAGCCATTCTTGCCGACGGACACGATCTGGGAAATCACAGCGAAAATCACAAAAATATGTCTCAATTATCCGATTCGGAATGCCGTGAAGAATTACAGAATGTTCACGATAAGGTAAAAAATCTGACCGGCTACGATATGTTTCTGTTCCGCCCTCCATACGGGGATTATGATAATCACGTCATAATCAACGCCAGATCCCTTGGCTACTATACTATCCAGTGGGATGTTGACAGCCTGGACTGGAAAGACTACGGAGCCAATGATATCGTAGACCGGGTATGCAACCACAAGGCCCTTGGAAACGGTTCCATTATCCTCTGCCATAACGGTGCAAAATACACAGCCGAGGCTTTAGATACCCTGATCACAAGACTGCAGGAGTCCGGTTATACCTTTGTTCCCCTCTCACAGCTCATTTACAAAGACCACTATCATATGAACGTGGAAGGCAGGCAGATCAAGGATTAAGACCTATGGCCCCGTTCTCTGCCATGATACCACTCCTTGGGAATCTGTGCCAGAATAATGCCTGCAAAAATCAGGACACATCCCACCGCTTCCGAGCCCGAAAGGGTCTCATGCAAAACAAGCCAGCCGCCCAGAACGGAAAATACGGATTCCAAACTCATGATCAGAGCCGCTACGGCAGGATTATAATTTTTCTGTCCCAGAATCTGAAAAGTATAGGCCACGCCGCAGGATAAAACTCCCGTATACAGAATCGGTGCCCACGCCTTAAGAATATCCGTGGGTACCAGGGACTCCCGGCACAGCATAATGACGCCGGAAAGAATGCCGCAGACAAGAAACTGTAAGCAGGACAGCTTTACACCATTGACCTTAGGCGAAAAATAATCTACACACAAAATATGTCCCGTAAACACAAGGGCGCAAAGCAATACATAAATATCCCCTTTGGAAAAAGAGGATTCCCCTATCATGGTCAGAAAATAGAACCCCACCATGGCAAGCCCCACACTGAGCCAGACCATGAGGCTGCACTTTTTCTTAAAAAAGAGACCCGCAACAGGGACAAGCACTATATAAATGGCCGTTATAAAGCCCGCTTTTCCCACTGTCGTGTATTTGATTCCAAGCTGCTGTAAATTGGTGGCCACGGATAAAAACAGCCCGCAGCAGATTCCTCCCGTAAGAAGCAGCTTCTTATTTTCTGCAGATTTTACCATTCTGCCCTCTTCTTCATGCTCTCTGTCATATCTGTCCATTACAAAAATAACCGGAACCAAAACCGCGGCTCCGATAATATTTCGTATACAGTTTAAAGTAAAGGGCCCTATGTAATCCATTGCCTCGCTCTGAGCCGCAAAAGCAAAGCCCCATATTGCCGCGGCAATTGTCAGCAACACAGGGTTTTTTAAATTTATTTTTTTCATCCTTATCTTTCCTTGTCTTTTTCCTGAATTTAAGATCTCCCCGAAATTTTTTTTAGATTTTCCCTTTGTTTATGCGTAATATACGTGGAAAGGTCATTGGCGCATTTTAAAATCTGACAGCCTACGATTAAAAGGTTGTCTTCCACTTCCGTAACATGAACCACAGAACCCTGTATCCGTATTCTTTCGCCGTATCTGCCCGGAAATTCCACCCATACACAGGATACGTCTTTCTCCCATTTGACTTTATCCATTACAAAAGCAACTCCCGTAAGGCTTAAGTCCTTGATCGTTGCCTCTAGCTTGACGGAAGACTTGTCGGACAGTTCCACCGTACCTCTTTCTCCTATAAAAATCCTGAAATTGCTTCGTTTGTTTACACGCTTGCCTTCGTTATTGCATGCAATGGCGCAAAACTTTTTTTCCTTGCCCTGTATCAGCTGCGCACTACAGCCTCTAAACTGCATGGGTACTTCCCCGCCCGCATTTGCATAAACGGAAATGGCAATATCCCCGGAGCTTAAATCCAGCATCCTGCCCTCATAAATCAGAGGGCTTGTAATGACAACACCCTTTATGACCTTTTCCACTATCTGATGGCATGTCAGGCTCTTGGGTCCGATTTTAAGTTCAATGCTGATTTCTGTCCCTATTTCAAGCTCGCCTAATTTCATATTTAACCTCAACAAACGTATTTCACAACTTTGAATTTAGTAAGTATTATAGCATCTATAAACAGTCTTGACAAATATCCTTTTGGATTTTTGTGCAATTTTTTTCCTTATTTTTTGGATGCTGCTATTTCAACATTTTTGGATTTTTGCTATAATAAAAAGTAAGTCGGCAGACGCACCAGAGAGCGCCGACAATTAAAAAAAATAAGAGATTATAACAAATCTCCGGGGAAGAGGTAGAAAAATTATGTTGATTGGCATTATCATTGTTTTACTGTTTCTCCTGGCAGCTTCATTTCTTTATATTCTGAAGCTTTCAAAAGGAAAACCACAGGAATTTGACGCAGTTCAGATTGCCACCAAGGAAATTCTCAATCATGATGTGGGCGCTGTTCTCATTATTTCCGGCACGGATCAGGTTATTTACTACAATAATGAATTTGAACAGTTATTCCCCAAAATCGGCGGGATTTCTTCTATTTCGGAAGTACCTGCCATGAGAAAGCTTTTCTCGGCAAAGGAATATGTCTCTGAAGAATTTTCAAAGATTTATGAAATCCGTTCCGGATATCTTTCAAACGGCGAATTCAGCGGAAGCTTTGTATGGCTGATAGATATTACCAGCCATTACAAAACCAACAAAAAGCTTCAGGAATTAAATGATATGGCAAATGCGGCAAACAAAGCCAAGTCCAATTTCCTTGCCAATATGTCCCATGAAATCCGTACTCCTATCAATACAGTCTTGGGTATGGACGAAATCATTATCCGCGAAGCTACGGAAAAGCCTATCATCGAATATGCCGAAAATATTCGGGATGCCAGCACCACTTTATTATCTCTGGTAAACGATTTACTGGATTTCTCCAAAATCGAGTGCGGCAAAATGGAAATCCTTCCGGTTGAATACGAAATTGCCAATGTATTATCCGAGATTATGAATATGATTGAAATTAAGGTTGCTAATAAGGGACTGGATTTCACACCTGTTGTTGCAGAGGATATTCCTTATCTTCTGTACGGCGATGATGTGAGACTGCGTCAGATTATCATCAATCTTTTAACCAACGCGGTTAAATATACAAAAGAAGGCAGTGTTACATTAAAAGTAGACTGGAGAGAAGCGGGAGATTCCTCCATTAATCTGATTGTTTCCGTAACTGATACGGGCATCGGTATCAAGCAGGAAGATATAGACAAACTATTCGTTTCCTTTGAACGTATCGAGGAAAGAAGAAACCGCAATATTGAAGGCACCGGTCTCGGCTTAAGCATTACCAAACAGCTTCTCGACCTCATGGGAAGCGATTTGAGCGTTCGCAGCGATTACGGCGTAGGTTCCACCTTCTCCTTCGTATTGAAGCAGGGTATCCGCGACCGTAAGCCTATCGGCAAGTTCCGTGAAAAATATGCTTACAGCCGTGAAAAACACAAAAAATACCGTACCACCTTCGTTGCACCCAATGCAAGAATTCTTGTGGTGGACGATAATGCCATGAACATTTCCGTTGTAGAAGGACTTTTGAAGAGCACCCAGATTAAGGTGGATAAAGCCTACGGCGGTCTGGAAGCTTTGGATTTATGTGCTGAAAACTTCTACGACTTAATTCTTATGGACCACATGATGCCCAATATCGACGGTATCGAGACGCTGCACCGCTTAAAAGAGACGGAAGGCCTTAATCAGGATACTCCGGTTATCGTTCTTACCGCAAATGCGGTTTCGGGCGCTAAAGAAATGTATGAGGCAGAGGGCTTTATTGATTATATGTCCAAACCTATTCAGGGCAAGCCTCTGGAAGAAAAGATTCTGGAATATCTGCCGCCCAACCGTTATGTGCTGGTTGAATACGACAAAGTAGAGCAGGATATTTTCAGCAAGCTCTGGAAGGCTATTGCCGATGAGATTTATGCCGAATACCGTTTCGAAGAAATCGATGTTGCATCTGCTATAGAATCCGCTGAAGGAAGCAAGGAAACCTTCCGTTTCTTACTGCAATCCTTTAGTGACAATGCTGAAAAGAACAAAAATGATATTATTTCTTCCTATGAGAGTGAAGATTATACCAATTATACCATTTATGTCCATGCGTTAAAGAGCACCTCCAAGATGATTGGCGCTTTGGTGCTTTCCGAAAAAGCACGGCTGTTAGAGCTGGCCGGAAAAGAAGGCAAATATGACTACATAAAAGAGAGCCATGACGAGGTTATTGAACTGCTTGAAAGGGTAATTGTAGAGATTTCGGATTATCTGACTAAGGTAAAACCGGATGAGGAAGACGGCGGGGAGGCACCTGTGGATGATGAGGTGGCTAAGGCGCTGGAGATTGCTAATCAGCAGGAGTAGAGATAAGTGAAAGAGGCTGGAAAAACAGCCAGGGTTATAAATTAAAAAGGCTATGCCGTCAAAAAATGTATTTA
>CAZDRM010000058.1:0-12426 GCA_964507745.1 uncultured Lachnospiraceae bacterium | reverse complement strand
TTTTACAAAAGCTTCCCACCCCTGCGGAAATCAGGGAGCAATATCCGCTTCCCGGGGAACTGGCTTTACTGAAGGAAAAAAGAGACGAGGAGATAAAAAAGGTCATTACGGGAGAAAGCGACAAATTTCTTGTGATTATCGGACCCTGCAGCGCAGACAATGAAGATTCCGTCTGCGACTACGTGAACCGCCTTGCGGCAATTAATGATAAAGTGTCGGACAAGTGTATTCTCATCCCCCGTATTTACACCAACAAGCCCCGCACTACCGGGGAAGGCTACAAGGGCTTTGTCCATCAGCCCGACCCTGAAAAGAAGCCGAATCTTTTGGCCGGTCTTGTTGCGGTACGTAAGCTCCATATCCGTGCCATGGAGGAATCCGGCCTGACGGCGGCGGATGAAATGCTTTATCCCGAAAACTGGAGATACGTTCATGATCTTCTTTCCTATGTTGCAATCGGCGCAAGAAGCGTTGAAGACCAGCAGCACCGTCTTACGGTCAGCGGTTTCGACGTGCCTGCAGGAATGAAAAATCCTACCTCCGGAGATTTGTCCGTTATGTTAAATTCCGTATATGCGGCACAGCATCCTCACGAATTTATTTATCGGAACTGGGAGGTAAAAACAACGGGCAATCCCCTTGCCCATACGATTTTAAGGGGCTCCGTCAACCAGTACGGAAGGAGCTTCCCCAATTATCATTATGAGGACCTGAGCAGGCTTTTGGAAATGTATAACGAACGGGATTTGCTGCATCCCGCTGCCGTCATTGACGCCAACCACAACAATTCCGGAAAACAGTTTGAACAGCAGATCCGGATCGTCAAGGAAGTCCTTCATTCCCGTAAATTAAATCCTGACATTCACAAATTGGTAAAGGGCGTCATGATTGAAAGCTATATTGAGGAAGGCTGCCAGAAAATAGGCGGCGGCATCTATGGCAAATCCATTACCGACCCCTGCTTAGGATGGGATGACAGCGAAAAACTGATCTATGATATTGCAGAAAACTGCTAGAGACTGATAATCAAAAGCAATGACAGACAGATAAAAAAACAGCCGCAGGCTTGCTAAGTTTGGCAAAGTAAGCCTGCGGCTGTTTTTAAAGTAAAATACTTTACAACAAATTTATATAATTGACAGATTCATCTATCCTCTACCCTCTTGGATGGGCTTTGGCGTAGACCTCCCTGATACGGTTATGATTCATATTGGCATAAATCTGTGTTGTGGAAATATCCGAGTGCCCCAGCATTTCCTGTACGCTTCTTAAATCCGCACCGTTTTCCACCAGATGAGCCGCAAAAGAATGTCTCAGGGTATGAGGCGTAATATCCGCCGTAATTCCCGCTTTTTTGGAATAATATTTTATCAGCTTCCAAAAGCCCTGCCTGCTCATGGGGCTTCCCGAACAATTGGCAAAGAGAATCTCGGAAGACTTGTCCTCCACCATCTGCTCTCTCGCTTCGGTCATATATTTAATCAATGCATTTTTGGCCGCCATTCCAAAAGGTATGGCTCTTTCCTTATGAGCGTCCTTGCAGACAATAAAACTCATAGCAAGATTTACTTCACTGATTCTTAAAGTAATCAATTCCGTAACGCGGATTCCGGTAGCATATAAAAGCTCTAACATGGCTTTGTCCCTGATCTCCTTGGGGGAATCTCCCGAAGGCTGTTCCAGGAGTCTGACAACTTCCTCCGTCGTAAGAATCTCCGGCATCTTCTTTTCTATTTTGGGCGCCTTTAAACTATCGGAAATATCCTTTTCAATCATCTGCTCCTGACTGAGAAAATGGAAAAATGCCTTTATGGATGCAATATTTCTGGAAACAGTAGCCGTGGCAAAATGCTGTTCCTTCATGGATGCAACATATTCCTCAAGGTTTTCCCTTTTAACATCAACCAGATCGGTCAATCCTTTTGAGCGCAAAAAAAGAATTACTTTCTTTAAATCCCTGCGATAAGACAGTTCTGTATTGGCAGATGTTTTTTTAACATTATGTAAATAGGTAATAAACTGCTCTACCGCCTGTTCCATAAAAAATATAACCCTTTCTCAACTACAAACTTGGGACAATATATGTCAACCTAGGTTCTATTATAATCAGAATTTCCGATAAAAGCAAATGGAAAATTTACACGATTCTCCCGAAAATAAAGGGATTTGACACAAAATCCCAATATCTATGTAATCAATTTTTTTCCTTTACAACATCTTGTAATTTTTTTATAAAAATAAATTTACAAATAATTTTATAAAGAATGGATTTACATAACATTCTAACAAAATTCCCATTATGACAACTCCGGTTATCAATAAATTCTTCCCCGTTTTTCCACAATTCCGTTTTCCGCCGCCTTTTCCTTGTTGACTGTAATAGTCATTTTCGAAGTTTCCCCCATAGGCATAAAAGTAACAGATATAATGCGGCAATATCATAAAAAGGTATCCCAATGCTCCCAGCAGACCAAAGCGCTGCACCATAATGAATCCTCCCATGCCAAAGCCGCACCCTGTCAGCCATGCCCATAAAAACAATCCTATTTTCTTTTTATGCAGAATACTCATAAATACAATAAATGCCGCCTGAAGGCCTCTGATTTTTAACAGATATATGAAGTAAGAAATCCTTTTATATTCCGTATATTTTTCGGTCTCAAACAATCTGCTCCCAAAAAACATTTCATCCTGTAATATGGAGTCTCCAAGCATCCAGACGATCCCCATTCCGCAAATTATCCCTGCTGCTAAAGGAAGCCACTTCCCGATTCCGGTTCCGGTTCTTTCTGTTCTTCTCCTTGTCCGCACCTCTTCCACCCTTTAAATCAGCCTTACTATTCAATATATGTCCGCAATTTGTAACTATGAAATCCTTAAATAAATTTTTCAAATAATCGAAGGAAAAGTTGAATAAAAAAGTTAATAAAAAGTTGAATGGAAAGTTGAATAATAAGTTGAATTTGAATAATAAGTTGAACAATAAGTTGAATAATAGGTTGAATGAAAAAGCCGTATGGAAAATTGAATGAAAAAGCTGTATAAAAAATGTATGAAAAGTTGTCAGTTTGAAATAAAATAAAGACTGTGCTTTTGAATTAAATTTCTAAAACACAGTCCTTATCTTTATACTATTTAAGCCGCCTATCAATGCAAAATGTCAAAGACAGAATACAAATCGGGAAATGCCTTGTTATAATTCGGAATTATGCGTCTCTTACTCTTTTCCCGCCCTTTGCAGACTACTTGTTGACATACTTGTTAATATATGCCATAAGAGACGCAATTGTCTTTGAGTCCTGGATTCTACCTTCATATATAAGCCTGCTCAATTCATCCGTTGTGTAGGGACAGACATTAATAAATTCATCCTCATCCAGATGCTGCCGGCTTTTTTTCAGATTCTTTGCCACATATACTTCAATTCTCTCATCGCAGAAGGCTACCGTAGTGCGAATGGAAATTAAGAATTCCATATCCTCTATCTCGCATCTGTATCCGGTTTCCTCTTCCAGTTCCCTGTAGCTGCACTCAATAAAAGGCTCATCCGTCCCGTTTCGTCCTCCTGCGGGAATTTCCAGAGTTTCCCTGTCTAAAGCATTACGAAACTGCTTTACCATCAATATTCTGCCATCATCCAGCACAGGCACAACAGCCGCCGCACCTTTATGACCGATAAAATCCCATTTTACCACATTGCCGTTGGGAACCTTTACGGTGTCTTCATAAAAGTCAATGATATTGCCATGATGGACCAGCTTCCGCTCTAACCTTTCAAACTGCTCTGCCATTTATTTTGCCTCCAACAACTTCTCTACGCTTACCAGTTTTACGCAAAGTACAAAAATCGCTGTTGCCTTTGCCAACTCCTCGGGAGTAGGGAATGTGGGCGCAATACGGATATTGCTGTCCTTAGGGTCCTTCTTATAAGGATATGAGGAACCTGCCCCCGTCATGACAACACCGGCCTCTTTACATTTCTCAACAATTTTTTTCGCACAGCCTTCCATTGCATCAAAGGAGATGAAGTATCCGCCCTTAGGCTCAATCCATGTGGCAATCTCAAGACTTCCCAATTCTTCATTCAGGGCCTTTAAAACGGCCTCAAATTTGGGTCTGATAGACGCTGCATGTTTCATCATATGTTTATTAAGGCCTTCAATATCCTTAAAGAATCTTGCATGTCTTAACTGGTTGATCTTATCATACCCGATTGTCATAATTGTCATGGACTTTTTGATATATTCCAGATTCTTTTCCGAAGCCGCAACGGCTGAAATACCGCCGCCCGGGAAGGAAACCTTGGATGTGGATGCAAATTCAAATACGATATCAGGATTTCCGCACTTCTCACATTCTGAAATAATATCCAGCAATTGAACCTGCTTTTCCTCTTCTTCATATAAATGATGTACCGCATAAGCATTATCCCAGTAAATCCTGAAATCCTCTGCAGCCGGCTTTAATGCCGCCATTCTCTTTACTGTTTCATCGGAATAGCATACGCCCTGGGGATTGGAGTATTTAGGCACACACCAGATTCCCTTTACAGCCTCATCTTCACTGACATATTTCTCAACCAAATCCATATCCGGACCTGATTCGGACATGGGAATATTGATCATTTCTATTCCAAAATATTCCGTAATGGCAAAATGCCTGTCATATCCCGGCACCGGACATAAGAATTTCACTTTATCCAGTTTGCACCACGGTGTGGAACCGCATACCCCATGGGTCATGGAGCGGGAAACCGTATCAAACATAACATTAAGGCTTGCATTTCCACATACGATAACCTTCTCCGGTACAGTTCCCATCATATCCGCCATTAACTTTCTTGCAGCGGGAATTCCTTCCATTTCTCCGTAATTACGGCATTCTATGCCCTCTCTTGTTTTACAGTTGGATTCAGAGCTGACAACATCCAGCATTTCTTTGCTCAAATCCAATTGCTCCGCCGAGGGTTTTCCTCTGGACATATCCAGTTTTAATCCTTCTGCTTTAGCCTTTTCGTAGGCCGTTTCCAATTCCTTCTGCAGCTGTTGCAGTTCTTCTTTTGACATGTTCTTGTAAGCTTTCATCATTCCACCATCCTGAAATTGTTTAATTGTATACAATCATACACCTCGCATATTATACAATATCTATACAGGAAATACAAGATACAGACAAAAAAAAGAAGCTGTCTCATAACGGAAACAGCTTTCTTTTCATATTTTTGTTATACAATACTATTTTGCATAATCGATTACTCTTGATTCCCGGATAACATTGATCTTGATCTGTCCCGGATACTCCAGCTCGGCCTCAACCTGTTTGGATATATCACGTGCTAACAGAACCATATCTGTATCCGTAATCTGTTCTGGAACTACCATAACACGAATCTCTCTACCTGCCTGAATAGCAAAAGATTTTTCTACACCTTTGAAATTGTTTGCGATATCTTCTAATTGTTTTAATCTGGTTGTATATGTTTCTAAAGTCTCTCTTCTTGCACCCGGTCTTGCCGCGGAAATAGTGTCCGCAGCCTGAACGATACATGCAATCAAGGTCTGCGGTTCCACATCCCCATGATGGGATTCAACTGCATTAATGACCGTTGCAGATTCTTTATATTTTCTACATAACTCAGATCCTAACTGAATATGAGACCCTTCCATCTCATGGTCAACTGCTTTACCGATGTCGTGAAGCAGTCCTGCACGCTTCGCCATTCTCACATCCATTCCCATCTCTGCAGCCAAGAGGCCTGACAACTGTGAAACTTCAATGGAATGCTTCAACGCATTCTGACCATAACTGGTCCTGAATTTCATCTTACCAAGCAGACGTACAAGCTCGGGATGAATGCCGTGAACGCCGACCTCAAGGGTAGCAGACTCGCCTTCTTCCCTAATCATAACTTCTACTTCTTTTTGTGCCTTTTCAACCATTTCTTCAATTCTTGCCGGATGAATACGTCCGTCCAGAATCAATTTTTCCAAGGCGATGCGGGCCACTTCTCTCCGGATTGGATCAAATCCTGAAAGAATTACCGCTTCCGGAGTATCATCGATAATCAAATCCACACCGGTCATTGTTTCGAGAGTCCTGATGTTTCTACCCTCTCTACCGATAATACGGCCTTTCATTTCATCATTGGGAAGCTGAACAACGGAAATCGTAGTCTCGGACACATGATCGGCCGCACATTTCTGAATGGCATTTACCACGTATTCCTTGGCTTTCTTATCCGCTTCCTCTTTTGCCCTGCTCTCCATTTCTTTAATCATGACAGCAGTTTCATGTTTTACTTCATCTTCAACAATTTTCAATAAATATTCTTTTGCCTGTTCGGAGGTTAAACCAGAGATTCGTTCCAGTTCCTGTACTCTTTGTTCGTTTAGTTTTTCAATCTCGGCTTTCTGCCTTGAAAGTTTTTCTTCCCTCGCAATGATACTTGCTTCTTTTTTCTCGATTGCATCAGCTTTTTTGTCAATATTTTCCTCTTTTTGCTGAACACGTCTCTCGAAACGCTGCGCCTCTGCCCTACGCTCTTTGATTTCCTTGTCCAATTCGTTTTTGGTACGAATGGATTCCTCTTTCACTTCGAGCAGTCCCTCACGCTTTTTTGCCTCTGCGGTTTTTAAAGCCTCGTCAATAATTTCCCTGGCTTTTTCATCCGCATTGCCCAATTTGGCTTCCGTCACTTTATTGTGGTATTTGGTAGCCAGCAATGCCGTAACCGGAATGGCAATCACAAGTGTCACTACAACGGTTATCAATATCTCAACAACCATTGTACAGGAGCACCTCCTTATTTAGTTTTCATTGTACAAATATCTCAAAATAGAATGATATGTAGCTATTCTCATTCTAAGGCGTGATTTTACAACACTACAATTTTAAACTGATTTAACAGTAATGTCAAGTCCCATAGCAAAGATAGAGTACAATTCGTCCAAAGTAAGATTCTGATTTTTGAGATTATTCGTCATTTTTACCATATATGGAAAGTGCTTCTTTAATTTTGTCATAAGAAAAGCCTTTTAACAAAAGAAATCTCATTATTTTTTGATAGCTTTCCCTGTCTCCTTCCGGATCATAATGTTTCTTTTTTAGAAGCCTGCATATCAGTTCAGATTCATCCGGCGCTTCCCCGCTGTTATAAAAATTCTCGTACTCTCTCTGAATAATTTCTTCTGCAATGCCTTTTTCCCTTAATTTCATATAGACCTGCTGTCTGTTCAGTTCCCCGCCATGATAAAACAGATAATCTGCCGCATACTTTTCATCATCCACATATCCGTAGGATTTGACGTAGGTAAGGGCCTCCTCAATACAGGAAGACGGATATTGTCCCGCCCTGAGCTTGTCCCTCAGTTTCTTTTCCGTATAGGCTCTGCTCTTTAGGAGATTCATTGCCCTGAGCTTTGCCCTTTTGGTCAGAACTTCATTCATAACCTTATGATATTCCTTTTCCTCAAGAGGCTCTCCTTTTTTTATTCCGTATAAATGCAGTTCGCCTTTGTATAATACAAAGGCAAACTCATTGTCAATCATGATCTTACACTGTTTCTTTGATATTTCAATAATATCCGTTACTATCATTCTTTGTCCTTTTTCTCCGGTTGGGAGCCGGCATCATTTGTTGTATTCAAAAGACCGTAATGCTCTCTTACCTTCTTCTCAATTTCATCGCACATTTCCGGATGTTCTTTTAAGAACAGCTTGGAGTTTTCGCGTCCCTGTCCCAGCTTTTCTCCTTCATACGCATACCATGCCCCGCTCTTATTTACCACGTTGCAGCCCGCTGCCAGGTCTAATATATCTCCTATACAGGAAATTCCTTCCCCGAATACGATATCAAATTCGGCAATTTTAAAGGGCGGTGCAATTTTATTTTTTACAACCTTTACTTTTGTCCTGTTGCCCACAGCCTCGCCGTTCACAAGAAGCTGCTCTTTTCTCCTTACATCCAGTCTGACGGAGGAGTAGAACTTCAGGGCATTTCCGCCTGTAGTCGTCTCAGGATTGCCATACATAACCCCAACTTTTTCACGGAGCTGGTTAATAAAGATAACCGTACAATTGGATTTGCTGATAACAGCCGTTAACTTGCGAAGGGCCTGGGACATCAGTCTTGCCTGAAGTCCTACATGGGAATCTCCCATATCTCCTTCAATTTCCGCTTTGGGTACCAGTGCGGCAACCGAATCCACAACAACAATATCAATGGCACCGGACCTGACCATGGTCTCCGCTATCTCTAAAGCCTGCTCTCCGCAGTCCGGCTGTGAAATATATAAATTGTCTATATCTACTCCGATATTCCTGGCATAACTTGGGTCTAACGCATGCTCCGCATCAATAAATCCCGCGATGCCGCCTCTCTTCTGTACTTCGGCAATCATATGGAGAGTGACGGTAGTCTTACCGCTGGATTCCGGTCCGTATATCTCGATAATACGTCCCTTGGGAATACCTCCCAGTCCCAATGCCACATCCAGGCTTAAGGACCCTGTAGGAGTCGTCTCAACATTAATCTGGCTTGCGGGGTCTCCCAGCTTCATAACAGCCCCTTTTCCATATGCTTTCTCAATTTGTGAAATTGCGGCATCCAATGCCTTTAATTTTTCGTCTTTTTCCATAGTGTTCTCCTTTACAAGGAACATTTGTTCGTTCTTTATATAGAATAAAACAAATGTTCGAATTTGTCAATCTTTCTTTTGGTTAAATTTCACTGTTTCGATTATATGACAAAACGGAAACCAGTTCCCTTAACCACATTTATCATAACAGGTTTAGTGTCCTTTAAAACTCCCTCAATGGCATCACATCTTTCTTTTTTTATTTTGAATCATTTGGGAAAAATCGGCGAAACGCCGTAAGCAGATTGCTTAAGATGGATTTAATGTAGCATACAAATTGTCAAAAAGCAAGGATTTTATATAAAAAAGCGATACAGCCGTTTTGTCCTGCCGTATCGCTTTTCAGTATTTTAATAAGACTGCAGATACTGTTCACAATCCACTAAGGTTGCGGTAACCCATCCGTAACTATCATCTGTTTCATAATTAATTCCCACTTCATAACCGCAGGGGGTATAAAATAAAATCAGTTCATCTTCATCTTCAAAGAAAACTTTTATTTCATCATTGTCAAAATACTTCAATGCCGGAACACTGCCGTTCTGATCCCTGCAGGTATCACGGTAATAGTCTAAAAAGTCATCGGAAATATCGAAGAAATCCGTATTATTCAGAATAATTCCCGCTTCCAAATCAATATTAAAGCTGACTATATCCTTATCAAGCTCTAGAGGAGATTCATAATACTGATTCATAACAATACTGATTTTCTCATCATCGTTATAGGTAACATAGGTATCTACCTTAACCACAAAGCCGCTTCCGTATTCTTCAAACATTTCCTCATAATTGTCAATGTTATCATTATAGTAGGTATTGTAGCGCATCGCAGTTTCTTTTAATGTTTCATTAATGTCCTCTAAATTGGGAATGTCGCCCTCTAACTGATAATATCTGATTCGCATGCAGATATTATCAGATTCGTCTGTATCCTCAAAGGTTTCAAAATTAATCTCATAGTCAACGCTTTCATCAATGCAATTACATATTTCGTAATAGAATTCATCGCCCACATCCTCAGGATCATAGTTGTAGGGTTCCTTTTTCCATGACTCATCATCCCAGTCTATATCATTCAAGAATTCCATAGGGTCATAATCATCATCAAAATCGGAAAACCAGTCATCGTCATCGTCGTCTTTGTCATTGTTTTTGTCGTCGTCTTTGTCGTCATCTTTGTCATCACGGGAATGTAAATCATCATCCTGATCGTCATTATCTGACTCCCGTTCAACAGAATGCCTGTCATCTGTCCGACTGTCTTTGGTATTATTAAGTCCCATGGAAACAACAACAATTAAGGCAATTACCAGAATCAGAAGAAGCAAACCTCCTACAACCGCAGCAATAATCGCTCCCTTACTTCCGTTCTTCTGTGGAGGCTGGCCGGGATTATATCCGTTATAGCCATTCTGTCCCTGAGGGTTCTGGTAATAACCGTTCTGATTTGCTCCGCCCTGCTGATAGTAACCGCCGTTTGCATTGGCTCCGTTTGGCTGATAGCCTCCGCTTACATTGGGACCGCTCTGCTGGTAATAGCCGTTCTGATTTGTCCCGCCCTGCTGATAATAACCGTTCTGGTTTGCTCCGTTCGGCTGATAGTAACCGCCGTTTGCATTGGTCTCGCCCGACTGATAGCCTCCGCTTACATTGGGACCACCCTGCTGATAATAACCGTTCTGATTTGTCCCGCCCTGCTGATAGTAACCGCCGTTTGCATTGGCTTCGCCGGGCTGATAGCCTCCGCTTACATTGGGCCCGCCCTGCTGATAATAGCCGTTCTGATTTGCTCCGTTTGGTTGATAGTAACCGCCGTTTGCATTGGCTTCGCCGGGCTGATAGCCTCCGCTTACATTGGGCCCGCCCTGCTGATAATAGCCGTTCTGATTTGCTCCGCTCGGCTGATAATAACCGCCATTTACATTAGCCGCGTTTGGCTGATAGCTTCCGTTTACATCAACATTGTCCTGCGGGTAACCGTTGCTCTGGTCTGCATCGTCCTGTTGATCATTATTGCTTGTATCGGCATTGTCCGTCCGGATGTCATCCGCCACTCCGGTTTCGCTTTCAACGGCTGCCACATCGTTTCCTGCCGGCGCATCCGTTTGTGCTTCCGTTTCCGTTCTCACCGGAATTTCGCCAATCTGCTCGTTTTCAAAACCTGCACCCTCAGCCGCTGCAGAATATCCACATTCCGGGCAAACTCCGTCATTTAAATACATTCCACAATTAGGGCAAATTCCATTATTTCCCTGATTCTCCATCTTCTTCTCCCTTTCTCATCAGTTTTTCTTATTTTTTCCTTTACCAAAGGTAATTTCGCTAAAATACTCCAGCACACACTGTCTGAGCAGCGTTAATGCCGCCACAACTGCCGATTCCCTGATCTTCATGCGGCTGCCGTCAAAATGATATTCCATTACTTTTGTCCTGCCCTTAATGCTGCACCCGATATAAATCAGGCCCACAGGCTTTTCCTCTGTTCCTCCGTCAGGTCCGGCCAGGCCCGTAACAGATAAGGTAACATCGGCCTTGGTCAGCAGGGAAACGCCCTGCGCCATTTCCTCGGCAACCTTAGCGCTGACTGCGGTGTATTTTTTGAGGGTGGACTGCTTTACTCCCAGAACCTTGCGCTTTGCCTTATTGGAATAAGTGACATATCCTGCCTTAAACACTTCCGATACCCCCGGCACATTAATGAGCCTTGCCGCAATCATTCCTCCCGTACAGGACTCCATGGTGGATATAGTCAGTTCGTTTGCCAAAAGCAGATCCACACATGCCTGCTCTAAAGTAACCTCTTCGTTGGTAGTGTATATATTTTCCTGAAACCGGTTTTTCAATTCATGGACAACGGGCTTCATAAGCTTCAAGGCATGTTTTTCACTATCCGCTTCCGCCGTAACACGGACATGGACTTCCCCCGTTTTGGCATAGGTGGCAATGGTAGGATTCTCCTGACTGTCAATCAGGTCCTCTATCATACTCTCAACCATGCTTTCCCCGATACCACAGATCTTTACAACCTGGGATCTGATAATCTTATCCGTCTTAACCTGGAGATAAGGGAAAACCCGGCCTTCAAACAAAGGCTTTAATTCCCCCGGCGGTCCCGGCAGCAAAATGACTGTTTTATTATTCGCTTCCATAATCAGCCCGGGAGCCGTTCCATTATCATTGTCCAGCACAATCGCTCCCTCCGGAACCAGTGCCTGTTTCCAGTTATTATCCGTAATGGTCTTCCCGCGTTTTTTGAAAAATGCCTGAATTCTTTCCTTTGTATGGGCATCTTCCACAAGCTTCTTTCCGAAGACCTTTGCAGCGGTTTCTTTTGTCAGGTCATCCTGGGTAGGTCCCAGGCCTCCGCTTAATATGAGGATATCCGCACGGCTTTTTGCAAGCTCAAGAGTTTCCCTAAGCCGTTTTTCATTATCTCCTACAACTGTCTGATAATAACAGTCCAATCCCAGCGCCGCACATTTCTCGGCAAGATAAGCTGCATTGGTATTCACAATATTGCCTAACAGAATCTCCGTTCCTACGCTAATCAGCTCTACTACCATTTAATCCACATCCTTTAATACATCCTTATTTTTCATAAGGTAATCAATTAATGAAACAATTGTTAAAATCAAAGCTATATACATGGTAACATTTGCAATAATCATCGTGACAAAATAAAACCGATAGGCTGCAATCCCGTAAACCAGAGCTGACCGGCCGCAATCCCAGCCCAAATTCTGACCCAGGACAATCATCTGTGCACATAACATGATCATCTGAAAAGTGG
>CAZDRM010000057.1:0-12739 GCA_964507745.1 uncultured Lachnospiraceae bacterium | reverse complement strand
AACGCTATCTGCGAAGATTTCGCAATATATAGACGAGGTTCAAAAAACCGGAAAGGCACGCCTATGTTCCTTCGGAATTTGGGAATCTGGCGGTGCCTGAGCTTTCCTACGTTGACGCCGTTTACCTCTATTGTTCCCGATGTGGGGAGCAGTTCTCTCAAAAGAAGCTTAATCAAAGTGGATTTACCCGAACCGCTGTCTCCTACAATAAACACAAACTCTCCCGTCTCTATATGTACACTGACGTCGTTCAGTGCGGGAGCGCCTGTGGAATAAGACTTGCTCACATGGTCTAAAGTTATCATCGTTGTTTTACCTGCTTTCCTTTAATAATCAAAGCTTTCCATATACTTCATGTATTTTACTACCATCAATGCGATTTTGAAGGTAATCGCATCCTCAAATACCCTCAAATCCAGTCCCGTGCTCTTCTGCAGCTTATCCAGCCTGTATACCAGCGTATTCCTGTGGATAAACAGCTGTCTGGACGTCTCCGATACATTCAGGCTGTTTTCGAAAAACTTATGGATGGTAGTGATAGTCTCTTCATCAAAATCATCCGGGCTTTTCCCGCCGAATATTTCTCCGATAAACATCTTGCACAGGGGAATGGGAAGCTGATAAATCAGCCTTCCGATGCCCAGCTCGCTGTAGGCGATGACGCCCCGTTCCTCAAAGAAAATCTTTCCTACATCCATAGCCATCTTGGCCTCTTTGTAGGAACGGCTGACTTCCTTAATTTCATTTACGATATTACCGTATGCAATATGAACCTTGGAAATACCTTCTTTTTCCAGAAGCCCTTTAATGCCTGAAGCTGTTTTTTCCAGTTCAGCTTTGGAATCGTTTTCCTGGATTTCCTTTACGATTACCACGCTGTTTTCGTCCACTGCGGTAATAAAATCCCTGCTGCCCGCAGCAAAAAAACTGCGCACATGCTCCAGCATATTATTCTCCTTTCCGCCGGAAGGCTCTACGATCATAACCGTACGCTTTGCCTCCGTAGGAATATGCAGCTTTTTGGAACGGCTGTAAATATCCACAAGAAGCAGATTATCTAACAAAAGATTTTTGATAAAATTATCCTTGTCAAACCGCTCCTTGTACGCAACCATCAGTCCCTGAAGCTGAAATGCGGCCATTTTGCCTACCATATAGGAATCTTCTCCCGAGCCGATTACCACCAGTATGTATTCGGTAATCTGCTCGTCATATATCTTAAAAAACTGATATCTGGAAAACTCCTGGCTGTCTGCGGGAGATTTGACAAAATCCCTGGTCGCCGCCTTATAATCCCCTTCTTCCGTTGTAGTCGCTGCTACTTCATTCCCGTCCGTATCCATTACAATAAAATCCACACGGGATATTGCCTTGAGTCCTTCAATTGTATTCTGCAGAATTTGGTTTGAAATCATAAACCCCGCTCCTTTTAGACAATTTTCACAACGCAAAAATCCCCCAATTTTTGATTTTTGCCCATTATGTAAACAATTCTAATACATTTTCACAAATAATGCTACCCAAAAGTGCAATTTTTTTATGCAAAATTATTGAAAATCGACAAATTTTTGGCAATTCTGCTGGATTTTAGTAAAAAAATTATCAAAAAAGCTGCTTCCGCCCGGAAACACGCCTGCATTAACAGGCTTGTCATCCGTTTCGGAAACAGCTCCCATTTTATTCATCTTCTTTATTCATTTGTTCCTTGTAACGGGTAAGTGTTAACTGAAACCATAACTTCATCAGTTTGTCGTAAATCCGTCTCACGAGACCTTTGGCCTGTGTATGCAAATCCCGGTCCGCGCGAAGCATCAGCCATATCCGCACATTCATCTTCATGTTATTATCTTTTAAAAACTGTTCGCGCTTGGGCGATTCCAGATTGGAAATCAAAACCCAGGGCACCTTCATATTCATATCATTAATGACAAAGTCATCATCATGTTCCAAATCATCTATGGCCGCCTTGCCCACGATCCGCAGATCCTCTTCACAGGAAAGCAGGTCTTCCTCCAGCTTTTTGAGCGACTCCTCCGTCTGGCTCATAAGATAGACTGTTTTCCGCTGCCGCACCAGCTTTTTTAAAAATTCGGAAATAAAAACATTATTTTCCACATCATGGATTCTGCTTCTGTAATTGATGTCCGCCGCATGTAAAATATCCACGTCTACAGCCACCGTCATATCCAGACTGCTCATCCATTCCTTGATTTCGGGAGAATCCTGCGCTTTAATCAGACCTTTCATGGTAATCAAAGCGATTGTACTTACTTTTTCATCCTCAAAGAACTGCTCCACTTTTTTCATGGATTCACGAATGGATAAGTCCCTCATAGGAATTCCCAGTACTTCCATTTTTCTCATAGAATCACCTTACCCGTATGTTGCAATCATATAAAGAAAACTTAACGCTACCGCAATAACCAGCTGCACAGACCAGAGAGACTCTTTCTTTTCTTCTCCGGAATATTTCTGTTTTCTTTTGAATATGTCTTTGAATTCACTGCCTCTTCGTTCAATGGATGCCATCCCCCAAAGCAGTAAAGCCGCCAGGGCTGTGGAAAAAAGAGCAATGACTCCGTATACTATGATCATTACCGCTAAAAACTGCCCGTAAGAAAGCCCAATCTGCGCCAGTTGTTCATCCAGCATCGCCTGTGTATCTCCCCCGGTCTCCGTCAGAAGCTCCCTCTGCAATACCATCAGCACGGCGCTGCTTGTGTTGATGCAGGCATGGAATATCATAGTACTGACAATACTGCCCGTCGCCTCCACCAGAAGAACTCCCATGATTCCTACCACAAAGGCATAACTCATCTGATTAAAATTCAGATGCATCAGTCCGAATAGAAACGCCGACATTATCATGGCCGCCAAAATCCTTCCTGTTTTCCGGTAGCTCTGATAAAAAACGCCCCTGTATATAAATTCTTCATTCATGGGTCCTAAAATGCCTACCACCAGAATAATCAGCCATCCGGGCGTGTCTGCCAAAGCCGCCCCGATCTGATTGACGGCATTGCTTACAAACAGCTGGGAAATCACATTGACGACCGTAATCAGCGGCATGCACAGTCCCGTAAAAACGATGCACAGAAAGGGGGTTACGGGATGAATTCTCTTATGTGGGGCAATATCCGAAAGCGCTGTTTTGGTTTTCAGAAGGAAGCAGGCCGCAGGAATCAGGAAAATCAGCTGGTTTAAAACCAGCGCAACTATAGCGTTCAGCCGAAGTTCGGTAATCCGCAGTAATGCCATTACCGCCGCCTCAACTGTCAGAAAAACCAGGAACAGACAGTTTACTGCTTTTTTACTCATTATTTTATCAACCGTTCATCATTAAATTTAATATTTTCGTTTTCTTAATCTTGATTATATATCAAATATACAAAAAAGCCAACTTTTTTACACTAAGCGGATTTCCTCCGGCCCTATCTCAATCATCTGTTTCTTGTATAAACGCCCGATAGCCCGCTTAAATTCATTTTTACTCATGCCCAGAGCTTCTTTGATTTCTCCGGGGGCGCTTTTATCCCCAAGGGGAAGGCTGCCGCCCTTTTCCTTTAACAGGGCAAGTATCTTTTCTCCGTCGGCATCCATCTGGATATAGGCCTTTTCCCGCAGGCTCAAATCCAGCTTTCCGTCCTCCTTGACCGCCGTTACCCTGGCATTTACCCGGTCTCCCGGCTGTATGCCGCCCCATGGCTCCCTTGCAGGAATCATTCCCTGATATCTGTCGTCTACCGCCACATAAGCGCCATAACCATCCGCTAACTGGTATACCGTTCCGGCAACCATATCGTCCTTTTTGTAATCCTCTGCAATTTCCAGATAAGGATAGAGTTTCATAGTCGCCGCAAGCCGTCCGCTTTTATCAATATAAAGCGCCGTCAAAATCTCTTCCCCTTCCTTTACCTTTCTGGTCTGCTCCTTAAAGGGAAGAAATAAATCCTTTTCCAGCCCCCAGTTGAGAAAGGCGCCGATTCCCGAAACCTGGGCAACATGAAGCCTTGCTGTTTTGCCCAGGGTAATCAACGGCTCATTTACCGTGGCAATCAGTCTGTCCTTGGAATCCTTGTATAAAAAGACTTCCAATGAGTCCCCAACATCGAATTCCTCCGGCACCTGCTTGGCCGGAAGTAGAACCGTCTCCATATCCTTTTCGGATTCTCCCTTTGCCGGCATATGCTCCGCCAGATACACGCCGAAATCCACTTTTTTTACAATACTCAGCCGCTGCTTTTGTCCTAATTCTAACATCTTTCCTCCTACATCCGGGTAAACTCCACATTGCAATATGCCGCGCCCGCTTCATCCTGCAGGCTGACACCTGTTTTATCTTCCGTTTCAAAAATGACCGGATACATTTCCGTTCCCAAAACCGCCTGTTTTTTGTATTCCGCCCGAAGCTGTCCGATGGGATATCCCTCCGGCAGGTAATCCATGGCAATGCGGACATATTGTCCGTTATTGACATGCAGGTTGGTATCCAGATGATGAGGCATTACCGTCATTTTGGCTTCCGGTCTGCCTTCTCCCTCAAAAATGATCTTGCGGTTTGCATATTCCATCTCCGCTTTTGGCGACAGCACATATTTCTCCTTCATTTCCGGCGGTACCTGAGCAGGCTTGCCGTCTTCCATATGAATCAGGCTCCAAATGGAGTTGGCAACCGCTATCTCTCTGCCGCTTTCATCCCACATCCAGAAATTCCTGTATCCGATAAAGCCCTTGAAATCATAAGGCGCCGTTCCTGTTTTGATATACTCGCTCTGGTCAGGATACCGCTTTACTATGATCTGCCAGAATGTCAGAGCCCATATCATTTGGTTTTCCTTCAGGTATTCTACTCCCAGTCCCAGATCTTCCGAATGAAAAATAGAGCAGTCCTGAAAATAATCCAGCAGTCCCGGCAGGCTCAGTCTGCCGCTGCTGTCCGTTTCGCTGTAGCGGATTCTGCTTTGAAATTGGTACATTTTCTAAAGCCTCCTTTTGGGTATAAAAACGCCCGGCAGACGCTCTACCGGGCTTTTAAGCTGGGCTACAAGGATTCGAACCTTGAAATGACGGAGTCAGAGTCCGTTGCCTTACCGTTTGGCGATAGCCCATCAACATTGCTTAGTATACACAAATCCCGGAGAAAATGCAAGACATAATTTTGAAATTTTGTATTTTTTGTGTTTTTCCTAAAAAGCCGGGGTTTTATTTAAATAAACGCCTGAAATTGCTTTACAATTTATTCAAAATTCCCCGTAACTTTTCCCACTGACTTATAATAAATTCAAATGAAAGCAAATCTTTTTCCGAGAAGACATAATTCCTCTGCATATGCTGATATGCATTCCCGATGTCTTTGTTATCAGAAAGGCCGGTAAATATCTTAAAATCAGAAAATTGCTTATCCGCTAGGTCACTTCCGGCCCTCCGTGTCTCTTCTGTCCTCTTGTATCCCAGCATTTCAAGAAACATTCCATGGTCCTGAATCATATTCTGAATAGGATGCAAATCCAGCATAACGCCCACATCATAAATATGCTTTGCAACATCAAAGTACATTGCACGCTCATAATAGAATTCCGCCGCAAATATTTTATCTGCAAATATCCGCTCCAAGCGGATGGTATTGATCAGAAACGGCATTACTTCAAATTGTTCCCGAAGAATAACTTTTTGCTCATCTGTAGCATACGTATAAATGACAGGTTCAATCTCCAATGCGGAAAAAGGTTCGCTGACAGTAAATGAAGTTCCCTCCACTTTGACATAACCAAATCTTTGAAGTGGATCATCTGCATCCGCTGTTACAGCCGGTATGTAATCATAGACCGCTGTAATACTGCCCTTTCTGTCATCTTCCAGTTCTTTTCTGGATGTCCTGGGCAATGAAATATATTTCTTTGTCGCTGTCTCCAACCGTTTTTTTGCCTGACTATTACTACAATTATCAATACACACTGTTAAATCAATGTCTTCCGAAAAACGTCGAATGCTCTTTTGAGCTTTATATAAGGCTGTACCTCCTTTAAAATAAGCAGGGAGATTTTTCTGTTTTTCCGAAAGTTCTTTTAACAACAGCGTAACATAATAGTCTTTTTCCAAAATATCTTCCCTGATACCGCTTATTCCGTGGACAAGTCCAATGATATTCAGAAACGAGAATCTATCCATGTGCAGTTTCATACAGCCCCTCCAACATAATATCTATTGTTTTAATAAGGATCTTAGGGTTGTAGTACTTCCTTGCCATCAAAATGAGAATATCCGTATCAAGACCCAATTCTTTTATCGTCCCTTTTAACAGTTCTTCAGGTTTTACCGCATCAACAGGTGCATTATCCATTTCACGTATCACATCCAACATCTGAAGATAACGGTAATTTAAGCGGTTTATATTGGTAGACGGCTTCCTAGTCTCAATCTGTATGCCTGCCGGCACTCTTTTTGTATACAAATTTGTTGCAATGCATTTTCTTTTTGGCATCTGGGAGACCAGTCCAATACGGTTTAATGCAGACAGACCTGTTTCGTAACCAATCACATCATCTTCATCATACAATAGCTGTTTACAGAATATCATTTCCTTATTTGGCGTATAGCAGCCAAACGGTGTTTCAATTTTTTTGCAGTAAACTCCCTTTCCGACTCTTATGATCTTATCTGTTTTTTCCAGTCTGGCCATATTTACATTTACAGCCTTTTTGACAACTGTTTCATCCAGCCCGGTTATTTTTGCCACATATTGTGCAATTCGGGATGTCAGGATTGGCTGATCCGGCTCCTGCGTTTCGATATATTGAATCAGCAGATTTTTATATCCTATATTAGGCATATGACTTCTCCTTTCTTGTAATTATATTTACGTAATTGTCAAAATTTTATGCACTAATAATAACACTTGTGTAAAAGGAGGTCAATAAGAACAATAAAAAGTAAAAACAATCAAATCTCTTTTTATTCAGCTTTTTTAAAATATTCCTTCCCATATTCCTGATTTTCTTCCAGCATAGGCACTATCTCACCCCAGTCAGTATAAATTTTTGTGGCATTTTCTCTTAATTTTAACAAAACACCTCCTTCTTTATTAATTGAACTGCACACATGTCCGGGCAATATTTCCTCCAAAAACAGACAGATTTTGTATTTATCCCCCCGAACCTCTGCTTTTACTCTAATATAAGGTTTTTCTCCATCTGCCTGTACTTCTGCAAAAAATCTGTCATCTTCCCGATATATTTTAATTCTATAATCCAATCTGTCAAACTCAGTCTCCGGATTATTTGAAACCTCCGAAAAAGCATACTCCCCAAGCCATGTAGATAATTCTTCCGGATTGTTATCAACTTTTTGGGTAAAATAAATTCTTCCGGATTCTTCATTTTCGTATAACAAAGGCCCCATTTCTTCCCAATATGTATATAGTTCCCCGTTTTCCCGCGTAAACCTTAGCACAATGTCTCCCTTTTCACATTGAAATCCAATTATATGATCCGGCAGGTATTCCCTAAAAAGCAGATGAATTTCATCTTCATTTCCATCCACTTCCGCTCTTATGCTTGCCATAGTTGTCTGTCCCATTTTTTCTATTTCTGCAAAGTATCTTCCTTCCTCCTTGTAGATTTCCATTTCATAGTCCATTACCATAAGCGGTGGTCCACCGGCAGCTTCTTCAAATTCATATTCTCCTACCCATGCGTCCAATGCAGTATTTCCGGTTTTTGTTAAATAGCTGCCTTTCTCCTCTATCCAATTTTCCCCAGTTTTTTTACATTCGGTAAATACATCTTCCGCATTTGTAACAATTACGATTCTTTTTGAAAGATTACATTTTTCAATCCAAATAGTAATTTCACTATCATTTTGGGAAGAACTCATATTTCCTTTTTCTCCGCAGCCTGTTATCAGCAAAACCAATATTAAAAATATTGTAATTTTCACTTTATTGTTCATAATCTTTTCTCCCTATACAAAGCAACTTACAATGCTCCTCTCTTGTTAATATACAAGCTCAATTACTCCTTTTGTATAATATCCTCTTATATCATCTGCCGTATCCCATACAATTACATATTTCCCATTTATATCTCCAACAAAGTCAAAAACAGGCTCAAGTCTTTGTTCTCCATATAAATTTATTAATCCATATTTTCGTATTTTCATAGCATCATCTGTATAAATATAAGCAGGAATTATATCATATTCTGGATCATACGCTAAACCACTGATAAAAAATTTGGAATTGTTTCCTGAAAAAATGTTGTTTCCGCTTTCATCTATTATGCTGTAGTAGTCTTTTGATACAAACGCAACACCATTCCGGAATTCTCCCACATAATTCATCAAACCTCCCACTCCAAAATAAAAATCATAGTCAATTACAATTTCTCCCGATTCATTTATATATGCCCATGCATCCATACCCTCTTTATATTCAAGAACTTTAACCGCTGCCTTTCCCTCGCTAAAATTCCCTGCATCATCAAATTGCAAGTCAATTCTGACAAGTCCTGTATTATCAATAAATCCCCACTTGTTATCTTTCATCACGGCCGCATGTCCTTCCTGAAAATCTTTTACCTTATCATAAATACACTCAACCGCAAGTCTTCCTTCGCTATCCACAAATCCCCATTTTCCGTCCATCTTAACTGCTGAAAAGCCTTCTTGAAAATTTCTGACCTCATCAAACCTTTGATTAACAAATAACTCTCCTGTTTTATCAATGAATCCCCACTTATCATTCTTTTTGACTGCTGCCATACCTTCAGAAAAATTTTTCACTTCATCATATTGACAGGGTATAGTCATTTCTCCATTTAAATCTATAAATCCCCACAGATTTTCCATTTGAACTGCGCTCATTTCTTCCTGAAATCCAA
Source organism: uncultured Lachnospiraceae bacterium (assembly GCA_964507745.1). Lineage (GTDB taxonomy): Bacteria > Bacillota > Clostridia > Lachnospirales > Lachnospiraceae > UBA2882. Next base: position 3,863 of record CAZDRM010000057.1, on the reverse strand, counting down.
AGGCCTCGTCATATTTTCTATCCCAGAGCAGTTCTCCCTCTTCATTGATATAAAAAGCTTCTCCGTTTAGCTCTGCTTCTGCAATTCCATAATTGAATTTAGAAATATAATCATAACAAAACGGAACAACAACTTCTCCTTCCGAATTAAATACACCATACTTTCCTTCTTTATCTACTACGCTAATCAGGCCGTTATTATCAAATGATATCATTTGATATTCTTCCGGCTCTATAACCCATTTCCACGAAAGTTCTCCATTAACGTTTTCCTGTTTCACATTTTGTTCATTTATATTTTCCACACTATCATTCAAGTAGAACCTTCCATCTTCCATTTGATAAAGATTCCATCTTATGGAATAATAAAAATCACTTTCCTCGGCATAAATTGTAAACAACGTAATAATGCCAATATCCTTTAACCCGTCTCCATTCATATCTTCTATTACAACATCAGAAACTTCTGATCCGGTTTTATATCCCGAATAAAATTCATATAATATATTTCCTTCTAAATCCGTCAAATAAGTAACAGGATAGTACCACCCTTCACCATAATTATCTAAACGCGCTGATACGAATCGAACATACCCCCATGAATCCAGTTCAGTTTCAAAAGAATATTCATCTGAAATAGTAATATCTCTCATATCAGAAAGATTATATGGTCTGAAACAATATGTTCCATTAATTCCCTCATCTTCTGACTCTGCACTGCTTTTGGTACATTTTATCTCAGCTTTTATGCAGGCATCTTCCCATAAAAGAAAATCTATTTCCCCTTCATTTCCGTTTTTATCCCCAAAATCACATTTTATAATTCCACTATTGATTTCTCCTTTAAAACTTCCTACTTCATCCCGATCCTTAAAACCATTTTTGTAACCCTTTTGATAACATTCAGGACGTATAATTCCATGCCCTATTTGATATTTTCCCTCAATTATTCCATTATCAACACTTGTAATATAAAAGGAAAATGGAGTAGAATACAGTCCTTCTTCCCCGGTATCAGTATCTATTACCCATATTTTTCTTAAATACGGTATGATTTGTTCTTCATCCGGCACAGTGACTTCTTCTAATTCTATTGTTGCTTCCGACTTGTTCTGTAAAATGGATATATCTTTTTTACTTTCTTGTGCACATCCAATGAATATCAGTATACATATCAAAGTAATAAGAATACATTTTTTATTCTTTTTCATTTTTTCCTCTTATTTCTACAAATTTTATTCTGTATTTTCAACGGATTCAAAATAGCCATTTACATATTGGAATTTTCTTACTTTCTTATCTACTCCACATACATTTCCGTTCCCATCCAAAATCAGTCTGGGACCATGCATATATAATATATTGTCCTCTATCCAGCAGCCATAGCTGTTATATTCATCCAGGGTTAAATAAGGCTCTTCGTCAATCAGGGTATAGTGGCGGTATTCATCAACGAATACCTCTCTTAATCCCCCCTCTTCCCATTGAAAAATCTGATATATCCGGCTTTTTCCGTCTGTTTGCTCAGTGACAACATATATGTTACTTTCTCTTTTTTCATTCCATAATCTCTCCGGTAGAATCTTAAGTTTATGTATTCTGCTTTCAATTGTCCGGATCTCATTTTTTATTGGCATTTCATCTATCCAATTAACTGAATATAATGTCCCTGTACCGTCTGCTTCCACTTCTTCCAATATCTGCCTGTCTACATTTCCTTCAACCCCCCAGAGATGGTAATATTCCATTCCGGTATTATTCAGAATGTCCTTTATCTCATACTGTGAATCTGATATTTCTGTAAACTCATCTCCTTCCATGTTATATGCCATTTTGACAATCTCAACTTCTCTTAATTCTTCCTCATCCTTAGGTTCAACTTCATAAATCAGTTTTCTCCCATATACGAGCAATTCTTCAAATCCATCATTATCAATGTCCTGAAAAGCGACCTGCAGGTTGCCCCTGCCTGCGTATAGTTCTATTTCAGTGGCAGCCATTGGCTCATTCCAATTACGGTCAACACTTCTCCTTACACAACCTATACACCGTGGTCTGTTATTCAAAATCTGAAAAACATACGTGTCCCCATGTCCCTGATTATTAGCATCTTGCACTATCAATATTTCTTTTCCTAGTCCGTCTAATTTGTGAAATTCAACATTTTCAACATGACCCATGTCTAAGAAGGTATCCGGAACCTCAACATTTTCTATATGCCATTCTTCATTTTCCTTATAGAGCCAGCAATCAATACCTGGTTTTCCACCGAACCAACAAACTACCAATGCATAATTTTCATTGTCCGTTGCATAGATTTCATAGTCATTTGAATACTTTTTTAACAATCCTTTTAAAATATTCCAAAAGTTTTCCTCCCTAACATTTGCAAAATCGCTTTCTGATATCTCGTCATCATTCATTTTTTCTATATCCACTTCCGGCATAGGCATCATATTACCTGAAGCCACAGGGGGATTATCTAATTTCCCATGTACAAGAGTTGACAATCCATTTCCTTCTACAGTGCCTTTTTCTCCACAACCACTTATGCAACATATAAGCATTATTGCTAGAAATAGGATTTTACTGCTCCTGCTTCGGTTTATACACGTCACAATTGTATTTTTTATTCTAATTAAGTCCTTCATTATTTTTCCTTTATTATTCTTCTTAAAAATGTGTTATACAATAACGTAAAGCATTATAATACCTGATAATTATAAAACATGATTTCATCAAAATTGCATCATCGTTACTTTATATCTTCTGGCAGTTTATATCTGTCTTCATACAAAACTACCCAGTCTAACTGATTTGCAAATGTCCAGACTCCGCTTTCATCTCGATAAACATATTTTTTGGCGAGTTCCTCCCAGGCACCTTGTGAAACAAGCTCATTATCAAATAAATATTCATCCTCGCTGTCATGAGTGCCATTCCTATTTGTATCATCCCAGCTAAATTCTAACCGATATATTTCTTCTCCGCTATAATCAAAGATATGATATACATATAAATCGCTTTTAAATGTTCCAACACTCCATGTTATGAATCCTCCATCTTTTAATGGATAACAACCCGTGCTCGTAAAATCCTCCCATATAAATACATCTCCATCCTTGTAAGAGAAAACATAATAATAGCGTGCTGAATTAAAATGTAATTCTGGTATATTATCCCCGTTTGTATCCCACAAAGCATAACGGGTCGGATAGCGGTCTGCTTGCGTTAGCGGTATTGATGCCTCTTTGAATCCACTAAAATCCGGTATTGTAAGTTCATCTATACCCCAACCATCTATTTTTCTTTCTCCCCATATAAATTTCTGATACATTTCTATGGCTTTTTCCGCCTCTTCTCCTGACCAGTTGATGTCTCCTTTTATTTCTATATTTGGATTTATCGGCTTCGACCCCTCAATATCGTTTTCTTTGTTTTCCGGCTGTACAGTCCCTTCTTCATCAACTCTTAACAGTTCGTTATCCGATACTACATCTGAAGCATTGTCTTGTTTCTTTACTTCATCTGTTATCCCGTTATTTTTAGTTCTGCCACAGGAAACAATGAATAAACTTGTACATAATATTAGATATACTAAAATTTTTTTCATAGAGTGCCTTTCCCTTATGTATCATCAATGTCATCTGTTACAAATCTTTCTGGTTTTCCTGTCGGGTATATAATTAGTGATATTTTTTATTATAAAATACGATTGCATCAAAATTGCATCATATAACTGCTTTTAGCAAAATATGATGCAATTTTTAGTAAAGTTTTACAATTAAAATTCTGATACTATAATCATATATCCTTTTTCAAATCAAATGTGCCATCTTCTCTTTGCAGAAAAAGCCATTCCAT